>FR900463.1 GCA_000438175.1 Fusobacterium sp. CAG:439
CCAAAGAGATAGATGTAAAATGCCCTAGATATCTTTTATATATATAATTACAAGTACAAAATCCTATAGTAAATACTAGAAAGAAAATAAATATATTTCTTAATTTTGCAGACTTATGCATCAATACCTCCATGTAAATTTGTAGCAAATGGTCTAACTTTTTCCTTTGTTAAATATTTTCTTATTTGTCCTATAATTGCTTCAACAATCGTCACTTCCTATAATCCTTTCTCTTCTTCTGATAATGTTTTAAGTTTATATTGTGCTACAAAATTTTTTATTTGATTCTGTTCAAGCTTAAGTTTTTTGTCCAGCAAATCTAATTGTTTTTTTTATACATTCAGAACGTGCAACTACACCATTCGTATTTAATCGTCTTAGATTTTCTAAATTTTTGTCAATGAGATTTAATGTTTCAATGTTATTTTCTGTTTGAATTATCGCATTTTTACAATCTAGTTGAATTTGTTCATATTTTTTCTTTAATTCTGCAATTTGTTTGTCACGTTCGATTTTTGCTTTTTCTACTTCCATTTTTTTCTTTGAGACTGTGTTGATATTTTTAAAACCATCAAATAACGTAAAAGAGGTCGAAAGACGTAAAGTAATACTTCTTTGACTTAAATCTCCTATTCCGCCAAAAAATTACTTGGGTCTGAACCATAGAAATTATATCTTGTATCAAAGCGGATTTTAGGGAAATTTATCTTTTTTTGAATTTCATATTCTTTTTGTTTTTTTAGAACCTCTAAATCATAAACTTTGGCTTCGAATGATTTTTCGGGGAGAAAAGTCATTACTTCTGCAGATAATTTAACTAAACCGTCTGCATCTACCGGAATTGTCGACAGATCTGAAGGGAAATCAGATAAGTTTAAACTATTTAAATCGTAATCCTTGTTTGTATAATATGAAATTTCTGATAATTTTTTTGATAAACTATTTTTTACTTCATCAAGTTCGGTTTTGGTTTCTGATGCAAGAATTTCACTATCTAGCAAATCAACCTCAGAGAGTTCACCATTTTCTCTAAGGCGTTTATTTATATCGACAAGTTCTGTTTGTAATGCCAATGTTTCAGTTTTTATTTTTGACTGCTTGTATAAGCTTAATGCATCACTGTATATATCAACAGCATCTAATTTTAAATCTCTGGTATCTTTTTGAAGTAAATATGATTTCTGCTTATCATCAGCCTTTGCAATATCTAACTGTTTTCGTCTTACACCAAAATCGAAAACATTATACGAAAGACCAACAGCAGCCATATCCTGATAATAGCTTCTGTTTAAAAGTATTTCATTTCCTACAGCTGTAATTTGTGAATTACCATTAGTCAAATCATTATATCTTTCTGTTGTTGCGAAGCCGCTTAATGTTGGATAATAACCTGAACGAGCTTCCTTAACCCCTTTTTGTGCAACTTTGGAATCTAATTGCGAAATTTTTAATTTATATGAATTATTTAATGCAGTTGATAGAAAATCATTAAAGCTCAACTCATCTGCTTTTACTGGTAGAATACAAAAATTCAAAATTATTAATGCGACTAAAAGCCCTTTCACTTATTATCTGACTTTCCATTTATTTTTTATTCTGACTGCATAAATTCGTTAAGGTAAAACTTAACCATTCAAAGCATATTACCCGCTAATCATATAATAACCCAATATTGTAAATTGCAACCTATTTAACAGATAATATCATTTTATTAGTCAAAAGTCTACTACCCAAAAGGCTATTATTTTCTAGATAAATTTTTCAATATCATAATATGCTTGGGAAGTAATGATTTCAGATTATAAGAAGAAAGTATTGTGTTTCGGGCTTTTTGTTTTAATTTTTGAGAAGTAATGCTATCATTAAGCAGACTATCAATTGTATTAACGAATTTATCGATATCATAAAAATCTACTAAGACACCATTGTAATTATTTTTTATAACTTCTCGAACAGGTGCTGTATCTGAAGCTACGACGCAACAACCAGAAGACATTGCTTCTAATAAAGACCAGGAAAGAATAAACGGATAGGTTAAATATACATGAACAGAGGATATTTGTAAAAGTTTCTTATATTCCATATATGGTAAACCGCCGGTAAAATGTACTCTATCCATATCTAAATCACATTTTTTTAACATTAGCTCTTTATAAGTTGTATTTACTAATTTAGGACCATAACAAACACGATCTTCGCCGCCAATAACTATATGAAGATTCGGACGTCGTTTTAATAACTTCTCTGCTATTTCCATAAATTGGGGAAATCCTCTGTATGGTTCCATTCCGCGAGTTGCATAAGTCACAACTTCATCGTTTGCAGTTAAGGTAATGTTACTGTTCGGAATTTTAAAGATTGCATTCTGATCTGGTACGAAGTATTCTGTATCAATCCCATCATGAAGCACTTCTATTTTATTATGAAATTCTGATGGGATTTGTTGTTTCTGCCATTGCGTAGGGCATATTCCCCTGTTACAATTAACTAAGTCTATTAAAAGTTGTGCATTTTTGCATTTAGTAAGAGCTAATTTATCCTCATTTAGAACTTCACCATCAAATCCTATATCTGCACCTGTTGGGTTATAATACCATTCACAATAATTTAACTGAGGTGTATTTGGAAAAACATCCTTTAGAAACATTGAATTTCCCCATGAATGTGCATAAATTACATCGGGATAAAAACCTTGCTTCTTTAATGAAATTGCAACTTCTGCGACAGACTGTCCATGGATTACAGCTTCTTCAAATGATTTTAAGTAACGATGACAATTTTTAGGGACTTCTCTCTTCAAGTGATATAAGTATTTCTTAACTCCTTTAATATTTATATCATTTTTGGTTCCGGTAATAAAAGCAATTTCATTCGAAGTATCTTTTGATAACTCAAAAAGTATATGACGGAATTGTGCCGGAAAATTTCTATGTGAAAATAAAAATTTCATATTTACCCCTAAACATTAATACATATATTTATATTAAATAAATAAATTAAAATTTGCAAATAATAAATTTATAACTCTTATAAAGGAGCTCTTATACTTGTATTACCATAAATTAGCACTCTTTGCATCATAGAAGAATACCTCTAAAGTTTTTTCACGTTCTCTTTTCACAAAAAAGTATCAGCTTTTTCACGTGTGTCTAGATACTTTTCTTTAGAGCATAGACTTATATATACTCTTTTTATTGTTGAATTTTTACTTATGGCATCAAATATATGTTTGTCCTTTTTATGATATGTAATGCACCAAAAAACATTCTGTGTTTCCTTCTATTTCCAAACAAGCTCATTGTAATATGATCTAAATCCATCATCCATCTATCAATTGTAGTTAATAGAGGGTCATAGGCTTTTAGTAGCTGTGCTGAACTTTATAACTTTTTTTATAATCACTTCAAAATCGGATGTATTAAATATTTTAAAACTCTTTTCATCAAAAGCCCTACTAAAACTATTTCCTAACAATAATTTTTTTATAACCATTTCATCCCAGTCTAGCTTTTTCAAATGTTAAAGCCATTATTATAACTTCCTACTTCTTAGAGAGTATATTGACATAAACTCATAAAAGTTTGATACTACAAGTTGGCTGAAATAATCAAACTGAGTATTCATTTATACTAAACAAAGATATTTTTACCTGATAGAGAGTAGGTTTGCTTTAACACACAACAATCATTACCAAACTCTTTGTTAAAAATACTCAAGCTATGTATTAATTTACACTTATAATGTTTATAAAAATAACATTTTGTGATAACTTGTAGTATAATGAGGTTTATTATGGGAAGCAAAATTAAGCAAATAAATGAAGACGAATTAATCAGTTTAGTTAAAGAATTTATTAGTAAAATCAAAAAGCAGACTGTGGGTATAAAACCTTCAAGCTTAAAAAAAGAATATAATGGAACAATTACAAATGCTCATTTTTATAAGATGTATGGAGGCAGCTCTCAATTTGTCAACTGTCCCTGGATTACATTTTTAGCACATGGACAAAAAACAACAAATGGAATATATCCAATAATATTCTACGATAGAAAAAGTAATATTGAAAACTTTAAAGTTGGATATGGGATTTCTGAAAGATATAAACCAGATACTCAATGGAATATAAACTTCAATGATTTTGAATCTAATGACGACAAAACATTTTTTTGTAAATTGTGTTTAACTATTCAAGATGAAAATGATATAGAAAAAAATAAGCATCTTATTATTTCCTGTTTAAACAAAATTATAAATGATTTTCATGAGCAATTTATAAAAACATCTGATAGGGCTTGGCTTTTAACCTGGAACCCCGATAAATGGGGCTGGAAAACATTAAAACAAGATATTATTTCTGTCAGTCAAGGAAATTATATCGAAACTAAATATGCCTGCAGCAGCAGACAGCCAAAAATTGGTGACAGAGTATATATTTTAAAGCTTGGTACAAAATTCCCTAAAGGGATTTTTGCATCGGGCTTTATATCAAAAGAAGCATACAGTGATATTGCTGAACATACAAATAGTGATATTAAAGTTAATTGTGTTAAAATTAAACTGGATAAAATTGTTGATTACGAAAAAGATAAAATTTTGTTACAAAAAACTTTAAAAAATAATTTTCCGCATCAAGAATGGAGTCCTTTATCATCAGGTATTGAAATAAAAAAAGAATATATAAAGGAACTTGAAACAATGTGGGCAAATATAAATAATGATTTAACATCAAAACCTCAATATTGGCTTTATGCTGCAGGAGAAAAATCTTCAAAATGGAACGAATTTTACAATAATCAAATTATAGCCTTAAGATGGGACTATTTAGGAGATCTTAGACAATATAAAACACAAAGAGAAATTGAAGATAAAATAATAAAAATTGAAGCTCCTAAACAATATCCGACGAATAATGCTAAAGCGAATTGGGAATTTGTAACTAAAATGAAAACTGGAGATATTGTTTTTGTAAAAAAAGGCTTCGAGGATATATTAATCGGCAGAGGAGTCGTGACCTCAGATTATATATATGATAATTCAAGACAGGAATATAAAAGTATTAGAAAAATTAAATGGACACACAACGGACATTATAAAGTAAATTTCGGAGAATTAGGCCTTACACATTGGAATACCAAAGTATTAACAGAAATTAGTCAAACAAAATTCGGCGATTTTTGTTTACAACTGGAGGATATATTTATGGATAAAAAAATTTCGAACATTAATAGTGTTAAACATCCTTTAAACCTAATTTTATATGGACCTCCCGGAACAGGTAAAACATTTGAGACAAAAAACATAATGAAAGATATTTTATGTAATAATAAAATCTTTGTTACTCAAAAGACTACTAAAAATATTACAGGGGACACTCCCTGGTGGCAAGCAATTGCCTTAACAATGTATAAACACAACAAAAACAAAAAATATAAAGTTGCAGAATTAGAAAAATTACTAAAAGACTATATTAAATTAAAACAGAATAATACTGTAAAAAATAAATTATGGGAACAATTACAAAAACATACCTCTTATACAAGTGAAACCGTTTTTTCAAAAGATAGGAGTGAACCTTTTTTGTTTGACAAAACACCATCTTCCGAATGGTATTTAACTGATAAAGGATTAAATTTTATTGAAGACCAATTGGCAAATGAATTACTTGTAGAAACAACATATGAGGATAAAAATAAATATTCGGATTTTATTACATTCCACCAATCATATTCGTATGAAGAATTTATTGAGGGAATAAAGCCTTCTTCGAAAAGCGGTCAGATTGAATATAATATAGAGAACGGTATATTCAAGCAAATGTGTATAAAAGCCAACTCCGATCCGGAAAATAATTATGTACTTATAGTAGATGAAATAAACAGAGGAAATATATCCAAGATTTTTGGAGAATTAATTACGTTAATAGAAAATGACAAACGTATTAATCCAAACGGAGCAAATGACCCAGATGATAAAAATATTAAAATTGATGATAAGTCTCTTGAAGAAAATTCTCTTGTGACTAAATTGCCGTATTCTAAAGAAAATTTTGGAGTTCCAAAAAACTTGTATATTATAGGAACAATGAATACGTCAGACCGCTCTATAGCATCTATTGATATTGCATTGAGACGAAGATTTACATTTAAAGAAATAATGCCTGATTCAAAATTGGTAGCGGATTTTAATTGTAATTTCAAACAAATTTTTGAAAGATTAAATAAAAATATTACAATCTTATTAGATCGGGATCATCAAATCGGGCACAGTTATTTTATTAATACTAAATATAATGATAATAACGGAAATAATAATCCTGAAACATTAAAAGAAATTTGGATCGACAAAATACTTCCTTTATTAAATGAGTATTTTTATTGTGACTGGGATAAGTTAAAGCTTATAATTCCTGGTTTTGTACAGGAAATAACAAATGTACCTTCGCATATCAAAAATGAATGTGAAGACAATATTTATGAGTTTAACATACCGGATAAAATTGAAGATTTTACTGCAGCTTTGATGCAGGAAAAATATTCAAATAAAAGGTAATAATAATGAATAAACCCATAATTACAAAAGAACATGAAGAAATTGATATAAAAAATTGTGATTTAGACAAATTACAGTCCTTTCTTAAGTGCAAAAAACTGGATGCTGCACTTAAAGTAACAGCGAAGGGGATTAAAACAAATTCGTGGGTCGGGGCTATTAAATATAAAAATACACTGTTCGAAATTTTACCTAAATGTATTTCTGACAATAAGGATGAAAATACATTAAAAAACCTTATATATATGCTTTCTTATACAAAAAATTTAGGTATCAAAGCAAATGATCATGCTAAACTTTCAACACTGAAAAATCCATTTATTGAAATTTTAATAAGAGTTTATGCAAAGTCATTATTTGACTGTTTAAAAAGACTAACTCCTCAAAAATATGTCAGACATGAAAACAACTTGAATTATCTCAAGGGAAAAATAAAGTTTAGCGAAAATATTAGGTATAATTGTGCTAACCGGGCTAAGTTTTATTGTGAATATGATGAATTTTCAGAAAACAATATTTTAAATAAACTTTTTTTATATGTTACAACCTGTTTATATAATATTTCAAATAACAGTTATAATAAAAAAACTTTAAAAATTATTATGAATTATTATTCAGATATCGAATTTGTCAGATTTGACAAATTCGATGTAAAAAAAATCACATTAGATAGGAACCAGGAATTATTCAATAAACCTTTTAATTTAGCAAAAATGTTTGTTGAACAGACTAACGTTGATATGTCTAAAAACAGATTTGAAAATATCACATTAATTTGGGATATGAATCAACTTTTTGAAGAATTCATATTTGAAATTATGAAAAAATATGAAACAGAATTAGATTGTAAATTAACAGCACAGAAAGGGCGAAAATTATTAGCCTGTGACGACAGTAAAAGACGTAATACATTTGTTGACATAATGGTTGAAAGAAAAAAAGACGGCCGCAGAATAGTGCTGGATACAAAATACAAAAAATTCACAAGTACTGATGATTTGTCCAATCAGGATATTTACCAGATCTCTTCTTATTGTCTTATACATAAAGCTAATCATGCGATTCTGTTATATCCCCAATGGAACAGCACTAAACCCGATGTTGATTACTATTTGAATATTGATAATTTTGAAAATGAAAACAAATATCATTTATATTTTAAAACCATTGATTTAAAATATAAAGATTTAAAAAAGAATATTGATCTGGTTAAAGATGAAATTAAATATATTCTGGATATTATTTAAATCGAATTTTAACTGTCTAAAGATATTATTATATTTCTTATTTTCAGCAATGTTTTTGTAAAACTCAAAAGTTCCTTTTCGGATATAAATTTTAGAAGTACAGCAAGCATAGAATCGTTACGCGGAGAACTGTCCTGGTAAATCTTTTCACCTGATTTTGTTAATTCATAATATTTTACTTGTATATCCGTGCCGTTGTTTTTTATTTCTTTTATCAGTTTTTTCTTTATCAGTTTAATTAAGACTTTTTCGATAAAACATTGCTCACGAAATAATGTTTTTGCCAACATACTTTTATTTAAGTGAGGATAATAAATTAGCGTATCTAAAATAATATATTCTTCCAATGTTATTTTACTTTTTGCATACGTATTAAAAATGTTTTTTGCATAACTATAAAAAATTCTTGCAGTAGCTTCCAGTTGAAAGCTTAAACTGTTAATAAAACATATTTTTTTGTCCATAGGCATCTCCATTTTACTTAAAATATTGTATATTTTTCTACCTATAGAATTTAATACTATTTATTAAAAAGTCAAGATTTTTTCTAAAAATAAATTTTATTATTTTCCAACATCATCTGTTTCATCTTATCAAGCAACAAAGCCAAGCTCTCTAATTCTTCTGATGAGAAATTTTCTAAAACACGTTCACCAAGTTTCTTAAAACTTCTATCTGTATAGTCATACAATTTCTTTCCATAATCAGTCAAAACGGTTTGTTTAACCATTATATTGTTTTTTGAACTCAAAACCCTGGTTATATAATTTTTTTCCTCCATAGCATTAAGTATTTTGCCGATATGTGCTTTGCCCTTGTACATAAGTTTTGAAATATCACTCTGTGAAAGCTTAGGATCCTGTGAAATATGAGATAGTATTTTGAACTCATCAAGGTCTAAAATATACTCACCACGTTCCGTAAAATCTTTATAAAAATTACGTGCCATTAATTCAGATACCCTTGCGGTCTCACTTAATTTATAAAAAATACTTTCAACATATGACGTTTTGTCAAACTTATCTTCACTCATACAATCACCCTCTTTAACTTAATAATACCATTTGAAGAGAGTTTTTACAATACATATGTTTTTATTTATATACATACGACTGATGATATTAACTTTACTGCAATCTAAAATAATAACTATGAAAATTTTTGTTATAAACGGTCATAAATATTATCCTTTTTCGCAAGGAAAGCTAAATAAAACTTTATTCAATAAAATAATTGAACTTGTATCTCCAAGTAATGATGTTAAAACAACAGTTGTGGAAAACGGGTATAAACTTAATGAAGAAATAGATAAATATTTATGGGCGGATATAATTATTATTCAAATGCCTATCAATTGGTTTTCTTTTCCCGGTTTATTTAAAAGCTACATAGACGATGTATATAAGCACGGAAGCTTTTATGGTTTTAGCGAAGAATACGGCAGAGGCGGACTTTTAAAAGATAAAAAATATATGTATTCTCTTACAATGAATTCCCCAGAGGAAGCTTTTAATAACCCGGAAGAATTTTATAACGGGAAAACTCTTGACGAGGTAATATACGCGATGCATAAACTGCAAGAGTATTGCGGGCTGCAAAAACTTGAGACGTTTGCTGTTTATGATGTAGTTAAGCATCCTGATATACCAAGGTATCTTAAGCAATTAGAAAAACATATACAAACATACATTTTAAATATACATTAATGATTTGATTTATTAATTCAAATATAATTTATAATAATTATGGTGTTAAATAAGAGGAAGTAATTATGCTTAAATGGATTATTTTAGCTTTGCTGATTGCCGGCGGTGTATGGGTTTATTTTAACGTAGACTTTACACAGCTTGGAACAAATGCAGAAAATGCGGTTAGAAATGAAAAAACTATTAAAAAATTCTTTGAAGCAGACAGACAAAACAAAGAAGAAACGCAACAAACAATACAGGAGCATTTCTAAAAAATAAGACCGGTATCAGTTACCGGTCTTTTATTATTCCATCCTGTCCTAAAATTTAATTTCCTGTTCTTCCTATTGATTTTCCAACTTAAGCTATAAAATTGGTTCCAAACCTGCTTGCGCCATGAAAGAACGATTGCCTCATCATATCCACAAGCGTCTTTTTAATAACATGCCTTTTATTTAAATCTATTGAATTTACAGCTTCAGAAGTATTTTTATATGTATCAGTTACGGTATTGGAAAATAAAAGCATAGTTGCCATAGCCTTTTAAACCTCTCTTTTTCTTTATTTTGCTCTCGTACTTATATAAAAAAAATCTATAAAAAAATATTGACTTTTTATATTCACTTTATATAAAACTTGTTACAATACTTAACATTGATTAAAGAATTCTTGTAGGAAAGCCGTAAAAATAACTAAGTTAGAAAGGAGAAAATTGATGGCAGATTCAATGAGTGTAACAGGTTCAACCACGGGTATAGATATTTCCAAATGGAAAAAACTTACACCGCAGGAAATTATAAAAGAAGAAAGCAAAGGAGAAGAGATTCCTGCCGAGATTGTCAGTTGGGCACAGCAAATGGCAGCTTTTTCAAAAATTCCTGATAACGTTACATACGAACAGGTTGATGGAGATGTAGGCATAGATGCATTATCCAAACTCGGACTGGATGAACAAGCACAGGCATTAACCGCTCCCGAAGCAGAAAACGCAGAAGCCCCTACAGTAACTGAAGAACCTGATGCCGTTAAAGATCCTGCAAGACCTGAAGAATTAGGAGAAGAAACAACACAGGATGAAAATATATTTATGAATCCCACACCAGGTTTTGCGGCAGAAGCAGGTCAAAGAACTCCGCAAGCAGAAAATGAAACCGAGCAGGAACAACAATTAACTCTTGCCGACCCCACATTGACAACCGATGCTGAAGAAATCAGAAAACGTAAAGCAAGACGAGGTTTAGAGTAAAGATTTAACAGCAGACTTAATGTCATCTGACTTATAAATATAATTACCCGCAACTAAAGAATTTGCACCGTAACACGTGCAAATTCTTGCCGTTTCAGCATTTATACCGCCGTCAACTTGAATTATAAGGTTTTTCGGGGCTTTTTCTTTTATAAGCGGAATTTTTTCGGCACAGTCAGCCATAAACTTCTGACCGCCAAACCCCGGTTCTACAGTCATTACAAGCACTAAATCTAAATCTTCAAGATAAGGAAACACTGTTTCGGCAGACGTTTTAGGTTTTATAGACATTCCTGCTTTTACTCCAAAAGATTTTATTAAGCCGGCAATTCGTTTTACATCTGAAACTGCCTCATAATGAAAAGTTAAAATATCAGCACCGGCTTTTGCAAACGGTTCGATATATTTTTCCGGATTTTCTATCATTAAATGCACGTCCAGAGGCATCGAAGTAATTTTTTTTATAGATGCGACAACGGGAACACCTATTGTAATATTAGGAACAAAGTGACCGTCCATTACATCTATATGCAGCCAGTCCGCACCTGCATTTTCAACCAGTTTTATATCTCTTTCGAGATTTGCGAAATCCGCGGATAAAATAGACGGTGAAATGAAAACTTTTGACATTATATTGCTCCCAGTATTTTACAGGCAGAGTATGCCGCCTGTTGTTCAGCCTCTTTTTTTGATTTACCGATACCGCTTGCGATAACTTTACCCTGATAGGAAACCTCAACTTCAAAAGTTTTACTGTGATCAGGTCCTGTTTCATTTATAAGATTATAAACAGGTGTTTCTTTAGTCAAGGACTGGGTATACTCCTGTAAAATCGCTTTTGCGTTATATTTTTCAAAGTTCTTATCAACTTCCTCAATATATGGCATTAAAACCTTTTTTAAAAAAGGGATTAAGTCCTGCAGCTTATTATCAAGATAGTAAGCGCCTAAAACAGCTTCAAATGCACAGGCACAAACGGATTCAATATTTGCAAGCCCTTGTTTTGCTTCATGGCGTGCCATAATAATTAAATCACACAAACATATGTCATGGGCAATCTTTGATAAAGTACTGTCTGAAACAACTATTGAACGAATTTTTGATAAATCACCTTCTGTATAATCGGGATATTTTTCATACAAAATCTGTGAAGTAATAAGCTTTAAAACTGCATCCCCGAGAAATTCCATACGTTCATAATTTTCCGTATAAGGAATATCCCTCTCTTTCGTGTAAGACGGGTGCGTTAAAGCACGTTTGAAGAAATCCGGATTATCAATTTTTATACCGTAAATTTCCTCTAATTTATCCATTTAGAACAATCCTTTAATGAAGTTTACAATATCGTTGGAAAACACAAAATACTTGCAGAAATAAAACATAACCGGAATTGTGAACACAAAGCTGTCTGTTCTGTCCAAAAATCCTCCGTGACCGGGCAAAGAATTACCCGAATCCTTAACACCTGCATCACGTTTAATCAAAGATTCGCATAAATCTCCTATTTGTGCAAATACCGTACATATCAAACCCACCATAACAGAAACATACCATTGAACTTCAACAAAACATACGCTTATAAATGCACCGACAAGCACTGCCCCGATAACAGCACAAACAGCACCGCCTATTGAACCTTCAATAGTCTTGTTCGGACTTACGACAGGAGCAAGCTTATGTTTGCCAAACCTTGTACCTGCATAATAACAGCCGATATCAGTCAAAAGAATTGCCGTAAACATCATTACAACAAATCCAAGACCGTCATTATACTTTGCAGAGCTTATATCTCTTAAAAGCTGTAAATGAAGCGGGAAATAACCGCAGTATACAAAACCGAGAATTGTAGTGGAAACATTTGCGATATAAGGCTGTCTTCCTCTGAACAAAACCCACATAAATGCCGCAAATGTACATAAAGTGAGTGCCAGAGCAACATATTCAGTTCTGTCAAAAAATGTAATTACGGCAAGTAAGGCTTCAGACATGAGCATAATTTTAAGGCTCGGATAAAAACCTTTATGTTCAAGAATTTTCACATACTCTTTTGAAGCAAAAAATATTACTATTGCAAGCAAAAGAAACAATGCAACACCGCCGAGCATAATACAACCCATGGTAATCGTACCCATTATAAAGCCTGTGAGCATTCTTGTAGCGTTTTTATTCAAGCCTTTAGTTTCACTCATTATACTGTCATAACCTCTTTTTCTTTTTCTGCAACAGCTTTATCAATAATGCCTGTATACTTATCGGTTAATTTTTGAATTTTATCCTGATTATCTTTTACCATATCTTCAGGAATGTTTTCGCTTTTTTCAAGTTTTTTTAAGTCATCAGTCATATCGCGGCGGATATTTCTTACGGCAACTTTTGCTTCTTCACCGATTTTTTTTACATCTTTAACTATTTCTTTTCTTCTTTCTTCGGTTAAAGGCGGGAAAGCTAGTCTGATACAAATACCGTCGCTGTTTGGAGTGATACCGATTTCAGCTTTAATAATTGCTTTTTCAATTTCTTTCAAGATGGATTTGTCATAAGGAGTAATTACAAGGGTGGTGCCGTCTTGTACATTTACCTGAGACATTTGTCTTAATGGAGTTGGAGCTCCGTAGTAATCAACAAGAACTTTATCCAAAATCATCGGATTGGCTCTGCCTGAACGGATTGAGCCGAATTCTCTGTGTAATTGCGCAATAGCTTTTTCCATTTTTTCTTCGCCTAATAAAAATAATTCATCTAATGCCTCAGACATGTTTTTCTCCTTTTATTAATTAATTTATATACGTTCCGATTTTTTTATCATTTAATATATCTACAATACCGTTTTCCGCGTCAAAATCAAATACCACAATAGGTATATTATTTTGTTTGCATAAAGCACAGGCAGATGTATCCATAACTTTCAAACCGTTAATAATAATATCATCATAAGTAATTTTATCTAATTTTTCAGCATTAGGGTTAGTTTTCGGATCATCCGTATAAACCCCGTCAACACCGTTTTTAGCCATAAGCATAGCTTCCGCGTTAATTTCAGAAGCTCTCAATGCAGCTGCAGTATCCGTCGTAAAGAACGGGTTTCCAGTTCCTGCTGCAAAAATAACAACTCTTCCCTTTTCAAGGTGTCTTATTGCACGGTGTCTGATATACGGCTCTGCAATCTGGTTCATTGCAATAGCACTTTGCACTCTGCATGGAATTTTCATTTGATTTAAAGCACTTTGAAGAGCAATTGCATTCATAACCGTTGCCAGCATTCCGACATAATCTCCGGATGCCTGATCCATTCCGAGTTTTGCACTGTTTTTCATTCCGCGGAAAATATTTCCGCCGCCGACAACAACTGCTATTTCAGCCCCGAGTTCTCTTGCTTTTTGAATTTCTTCGGCAATCATTTTTACGGGTTTCTGATCAATACCAAACTGTTGTTCTCCTAACAGAGCTTCTCCGCTTATCTTTAACAATATACGTTTATATTTCATAGGATACTACCTCTTTCACTTAATATTAGCGCAAAATAAGTCCATTGTAAAGACATTTAATAAAATATGAAAGCATTAATATATTAAGTATTATTAAGAAAGATTTAAACTTCAAAAGCCTATCATATCAATGATTTTAGAATTTAATATATAATTATTCGATAAAAAATAGCACTTTTTTATAACAAATTGTTTTTATAAGAATATAGAGAAAAATTTATCCCACATAAAGAAAAGGAGAATATATGGCACGAGTATTAATTTCTATGCCCGAAGAGTTTTTACAGAGAATTGATCAGGTTGCGGACGGAGAAAATCGTTCTCGCAGTGAATTAATTAGGGAAGCTTTGCGTACTTACATTTACAAACAGAAAGTTCGCGAATCGACCACATCGGCAAGAAACGCAGAACTTTTGGAATCTCTTTTAGAATAAAGACCGTTTTACAAACGGTCTTTTTTATTATTACCAAACTCCACCTGCCCATCTTTTCTTTAAATCATCATAAGACATATGCAGATAATCCATATTGTGGTTTCTCACTATCCAAAACCCGCATGAAATCCCTGCAATCCAGCCATTACTTGAGTTGACATCACAATATGCGGCACTATCGGTCCACCACTCCTCATAGTTACCTGGTTTTAAGCGTTCTTTTCGTTTATTATCAAATGAAAATACAAATTGATCCTTACCTAAAACGTTAGGTCCCTTTTTAGAGTTTAAATCAACTACAAAATCTCCAAAGCCGTAACCCAACACTATGCATTCCCCTGATTTCAAGCTAACAGACGATTTTGCCATATATTCTCCGTTTGCATTAGATGAATACGGAGTTCCATCAAGATATTTTGATTTTTCAGGCCAGCAATTACGTTTCCCTGTATTATTCCAATTCGAATTTTTAGGAAGAAAAGCTTCATTTACTTCGATATATGGTTTTACCATATACTCATATAAAGTTTTCGCATCTATCACACTCCGTCTATTACCACTTTCGGTTTCAGTATAAGTTGACCAGTTATCAAATGTTCCGTATTCACCCTTCACTCGACGATAAGCATTTTCTAGAATAGAATAAACTCTTAAATAAGATGTTACAAGCTCTTTTTCTTTATACTTTGTAATCAACGAAGGCAGCGTCAATGCCGCAACAACTCCGATTATTCCCAGTGTTATCAAAACCTCTGCAAGAGTAAATGCAAAGCTCTTATTGTGATGTATTATGTCACTATTATAACATGTTCTTGCTTTTTGATAAGAGGTAAAAAACCTTGCAGGAGCTAAAGAATTGCCCCCCCCCCGAGCACTACGTGCGTATACACTGCAACAAAAGCTTTATGAAACTTTTGATATAACGGCATCTGTTTTGTTACATTTGTTGTCATAATTGCTCCTTTCTTTCTGTTAACCTAATTATATTTAATTTTATAAATATTGTAAAGTATTTAGTAAAAAAAAGGAAAAGGTGCCGGCAAAAGCGGCACCATACTTCTAACATATTACTTAAAATTTGTGATACTATAGAGTAATTTGAGTTAGAAGAAAAACTTTACAGGCGGTATCTGCTTTACAGTACAGGTAGAATTATAGTTTATTGTACATTCTGCCGCTTGACTGTATGCTTCTCCGTCAGTGCAATATGGAGTAGCATCACCGACATAGCCCGATTTACAAGCGCCTTCTTTAAAAGAAACGCTTTTAGCAAGCCATTTAATACTGCGTTTACCGCTATTGTAATTTTCATTTTCTACGCTTACCTGTAAATGTCTTATACTATCACCGCCGCTTCCGTCAGGATTAGCATTGCGATCGTATGCAGGGATAACCTTTCCTGAAAGTGTTATATAAAAAGGATAAACGTCAGACCACAGTTGAGAATCTCCTTTTGAACCGTCAATATCTACATAAACTGTGTAGCCGTAAGAATTGGTATTGGGAACGCCGTCATAAACGCCGCCTTGAGTATTATTTGCCAGTTGAGGTATCGCAGCGGCATCGGTATGCATATTATAGATACGTAAACCGTTACGCAAAATTAAATCAGGTTTCTTATCGGAAAAATCAGTTGTATTATTGCTTATAACGCTTCCTTTACCCGGGTCAATACCATCGATTTCTATTGTATTTGCGTGAGCTTCAAATAGTTTAAAGAAATTTTCACCTTTACGAGGTAAAGTACGGGGCGACGGAATACATTTACACTGTTCCTCACTCCATTCATAGGTTTCATCCCCGCAAGAACGAATAAAACCTGTAATATCACTGATTATTCCTGTTTCGTTATCACAGGTTTTTCCGCATCCGGGATATTCAGGGCAGGTATTAACACACTGACAATTGCTGTTTAAGTGTTGTCCTTCAGAACAGACAGTTGCAGTACCGTCAAGGCGGCAGGTTTGACTGTTCCAAGTCTGACCACAGGGAATAGTTGACGGAACATTTTGACATGCCGGACAATCATTATAACTTCCTTTTTTGGATCCATCCCAACAAGTTACATATGGCGGGCAGTCAGCTTCATTTTTTACATAACTCCCGTTCCAACAGGTAATTTTTGAAGGACAGTTCGATTGACTGGTTGCATAGCTTCCGTCCCAACAACTAATCTTCGGTGGACAGTTGGAAGCACTTGAAGCTGTTGAACCGTTCCAACAAGTAACAGAACACGTACCGGAATAAGAAAGAGTACCATTCGGGCACTTTTTAGGACAGGATTGAGGAGGACAAACATATGTATCTGTATCAAGACAATATCTCGGTTGAATATTGTCAATACACATAAATTGATGAATATTGTCATTAGGTCTAAATTTTGCATACGCTGCAGGAATAAAATTTGATAAATTAAAAATATCTTTAAAAGATGAAGCTTCGTCCGCAGTGTTAAATGTCACATAATCTTCATCTTTAGGATCAAAATCCGCAAGCATTTCGGTTGAAATTTTCCTTAATGTTGAATATGCCGAATAGTAAGTATATGAAACGACATTATCAAGTTTGGCTTTTGTAATGCCTATACTTACCGCGACAATTACGGCGATAATCAGCATAACAATAATAATTTCGGCTAACGTATAGGCCAAAACCCTTGGGGAACAAGTCTTACAAGTACCCCCCCCCCGAACGGGGACAAGTTAAACTTCTTCATAAAAACAGCTCCTTTTGCTCAATAGTACGATATCATTATATCATATTTTTAAAACAATTTCAATATACTATGGGCATAAGCTTTCCCAATCGGGTTCTTCGTCCTCTTCTCCGGGTTCAGTAATATGCTCCCCGCTTTCAAGCATTACCTGAAGTGTCCATCTTAACTGCTCCTTATATCTTTCTCTTGCACGCTCCTGCGTCTTTGCACAGAATAAAAAACTCGGAATTTCTTTTATTTCAATATAATGGTAAGGTTTACCGTCAAAATCTAAATCAATCCCCTCTATTAAAGTCCAATTTAAATTAAGGTAATAGTCTAAATCTTTTTGTACCATCAGTATTAACCGTCCAAAGAATTTTCATTTAATGGCTGAGTTATCATAATACCTTCACCCCCGATAACTTCAGCTTTATTGCCCTCAATATAAAGATATACAGGTTTATTTGTATTTCTTTTTGCAGTCTTGATCAGTTGATTTAATCTTTTGTAAAGACTATCGGTTCCTCCACCGTTTTCAAATGCGGAATTGAGATTTATCACAACTTTATCTGCAGTTTCATTAATTGAAATTACGCGCGTTCCTGCAGGGATTTCGGAGTATACGCCTTTTGATTTTTCATAAGCAGTAGGACCTGAGATTAAAGATTGAATTGCAAATTTAATTTTCGGTCCGTCAATATCTTTATCATACTCACGGTTTACGGCTCTGTATACTTCTTCTTTATTAGCGTTTTGCCCGATAAAGAAAACATTAACGTAAACTTTTTCAACAGTTTCCGGTTTAGTTTTTTGAATTTCTTCTTTAGGAATTTGAGTTTCCGGTACCGGAGTAAGAGGTCCGGATACATTTTCATCGTTATGATAAAGCATTCTTAAACCCAAAACACTGCATACCGCAACCATTATTACCGCAGTTACACCTAAAAATACTCTTTCGTTTTTACGCATAATATTATTCCTTATCTTTAAGAATTGTCATTCTTCCGTCAATTGTAATTTTTTTATCTGAAATTTTTATATTTTCGATATTAAATTTTGCATCTTTATTTTCTAATATTTTTGCTGAAAAATCAAGCGGGTTAATGTAATTTAAAATATTTGAAAAAGTATCAATATCGGTTACGGAATGTCTGCTTTCAAAATTAGCATTATTCAAAACTATTTTTCCGTTTTCAACATTTATATCAGCACTTATAACAGCTTCTTTTGTCTTTCTAATGAAAGGCATTGCATATTTTACGATATAATACATTTTACCGTTTTTTAATCTTACGTTTGTTGAGGTTATTTGAAAAATATTAAAACTTCCGCCAATACTGTTTATATCATTAATCAATCTTTTATAGTCGGAAGAATTCATTGTATTATTAAGATCATCTTCCGTTATTTCAGTTTTAAATATAAGCGGAATATCTTCCTTGACAATATAGTTATTATCTTTATCGTGCGGAATGTAATTAAAATTACATAGTGTTTTTGCATTAAAGTACGAGATATAAACACCCTCTATATCAACGTTTTTACCTGTAATTTCAAAAGATTTAAACCTTCCGGCTTTCAAATCTCTCGTACTGAATGAGTTAATATTTACATCAATTTTTCCGCCGGCAATATTTTTCTTAATTGTTCTTTTAGTAATACTTTCACCAATCTTTTCAGCTAAAAAATTCTGCCCCGTAACATTACTTACAAATCTTGATATTCCTGACGTAAGGTCATACGGTGCAGGGCAGCAAAGCGTTTCGCAGTTCTGTGCAAGACACATTTGACCCAATGACATTAGAGCTAAAGTTATGATAAACTTTTTCATTATAAAAACACTTTCTTTAATTTTATTACATCATTATCTGCTATTCCTACAGCACATATTTCATTATCATTATAAATCAAAATAACTAAAGAACCATGCTTAATATTTTTATTTTTTAAAGCCCGTCCGTTCCGTATATATTCCATATCGACACAATTTACATTAATTTCGGGATAATTTAACATATCAACAGGATTAATAAGATTATTTACAATATCCAATCCTTCAAGATTAACACTGTTTTCTATTCGAAATCTTCCTGCCTGAGTTCTAACTAATTTTATAAGATGCGCACCGCATTCAAGTTTTTGTCCTAAATCATTTGCTATAGAACGGATATAAGTTCCCTTCGAACATTTTATTAAAATTTCAGCCTGCTGAAGTTTTTCATCGAATGATTTTAATTCTATATTCTCAATCGTAACTTTGCGCGGTTTAATTTCAACTTCCTGTCCGCTTCTTGCATATTCGTAAAGCTTTTTGCCTTTAACCTTAATTGCGGAATAAATCGGAGGAAGCTGAGAAATCTCACCTTCAAAGGCTTTAAGAGCATTTTTAACATCTTCCGAAACAAGCTTTTTATCAGAAGTATATATTACTTCGCCTTCTCTGTCATAGGTTGTTGTGGATACTCCGAATTGAACCGTTGCCAGATATTCTTTATCGTCTTCCAAAAATTCAATAAGTCGCGTGGCTTTTCCGATACAAACAGGCAAAACGCCCTCAGCAAACGGATCTAAAGTTCCCGTATGTCCTATTTGTTTAATATTAGTGAGCTTTCTGAGTTTTGAAACCACATCATGCGAAGTCATACCGACAGGCTTATAAACATTCAGAAATCCAAACATTGATTATTATAGTTCTCCCCTTGAAATTTTATCTATGATTTCACTAACTCGCGAACCCTTTTCCAAAGAGTCTGTATAGACAAATTTTAATTCCGGAGTTAAACGTAAGCGTATACGTTTCCCGACTTCATAACGGATTTTAGGAGTACTTTTTTCAATAACTTCTTTTGTTTTTTCAATCTGTTCTTCCGAGCCTAACACGCTGTAAATAACTTTTGCAAATGAATTATCATGAGAAACTTCCACATCCAAAACAGAAACAACCCCCGCAAGTCCGCGGATTTCTTTGCGTAAAATATCCGAAATATCTCTCATTAATTCTTTTCTTACACGTTCATTTCTTAAAGTCATAATTATCTCCTTGGTATGATGATTATAACATGAAATAATAAAAATTACCGCCCCAATCGGATTTCATCAAAGTCAATATAAATTCTATATCCCAAAATTTTGCAAATCATTTTCATTTCTGTATATCTTAGGGATTCACTGGCAAGCTTATGAGATATTAAGCTCTGTGAGTAATTTTTTCCGCTTAACTCTGTCATTTTTTTTGCAAGTTCTGTTATGGTCATACATTTTGAACCCAGCATTATTTTTACTTCTTCGCGTACATTCATAAAAACATTATACATTTCCATTGACAGATTATGAAAATAGATATATAATCATGAATATATTTCATATTTATATATTATATTCATATATTATTAAGCAAGGAGCGTTTATGGAAAAAGGATTTACACTGGCAGAGGTTCTGGTTACATTAGGTATCATAGGAGTTGTTGCAGCATTAACAATGCCTGCATTAATAGCAAATTATAAAAAATCTGAATACTCGGCAAGATTAAAAAAATTCAATAGTACAATGCAGCAGGCAATATTAATGTACAATACCGACAGCGGCGAAATACCGGGGACCTGGGGGGAACCGGAAAATAATTCAGAAGCTGTAGAAGAATACTGGCAAAAACATTTTGCACCATATTTCCAAAATGTTGTCAAACTGGAAAAAGCCAGAAATGAATACACAAGCTGGAGAAACGGATTTATTGTATATTTTGGAGACGGAACTAAACTGGGGCTGTCAAAAGGAGGTACTATAGATTTAAAATATGATGTAAATGGCGATAAATTACCTAACAAATACGGTCGCGATCAGTACATTTTTCTATTGCAGAAAGGAAATTTCAGCCCATACAACTGGCGCGGAGATATAAGTAATATAGAACCGCCCGAAGGAGAAGAGAACTACACAACAGACATGAACGATCGCAATAATCTTGTAAGGTTATGCAAAAGAGATACTACATTTTGCTCACAACTGTTACAACTTGACGGATGGGAATATAAACCCGATTATCCGCACAGATTATAAGCTTGAACGTTCTACTTCTTCTTTAGTTGAAACTTCAATAATGTCACCGACTTCAATATCGTTCCATTTTGCAAAAGAAATACCGCATTCAAACCCTTGAGCAACTTCTTTTACATCATCTTTGAAACGTTTCAATTGATCAATAGCTCCTCTGAAGATTTCTTTACCATCTCTGTATAAAACGGCATCTTTGCTTCTTACAATCTTACCTTCTGTAACATAACAGCCTGCAATTCTTGTTGTTTTTCCGATTGTAAATACCTGACGGACTTCAGCTTTGCCGAGTTCCACATGTTTAATTTCAGGTTCCAGAAGTGACAACATTGTTTTTTCAATATCTTCCAAAATTTGATAAATAATATCGTATTTCTTTATTGTCACGCCTTCTTTTTCTGCTGCCGCAAGAGCATTTGAATCCTCTTTTACGGTAAAACCTAAAATTAAAGCGTTAGATGCAGAAGCAAGCATTACATCAGCTTCGGAGATATCACCAACACCTACGTGAATAATCTTAGTCTTGATTTCGGTAGATTCAAGCTGTGCAATTGCCTGTGAAACAGCTTCTGCAGAACCGTTTGTGTTAGCTTTAATAATCAAGTTCAATTGCGGAACATCGTCTTCACCTGCAACGGCTTCACGTCTGACATGTGCAGGAAGCATCGCATCTAAGCGTTTATTACGTTCTTTTTCTTTACGTTCCTGAACAATTGATTTCATTTCTTTTTCATTTTTTACAACTTCAAAATAATCTCCTGCCTGCGGAACTTCGGTTAAACCCAAAATCTCAACAGGAGTAGAAGGCTCTGCCTTTTGTATTCTTTCGCCGGAATCTGACAATAAAGCTCTTACACGTCCGCATGCCGTACCTACGACAATACAGTTTCCGACACGCAGTGTTCCATTTTGAACAAGCAATGTTGCAACAGGACCTTTACCTTTGTCAAGATTAGCTTCTATAACAACTCCTGATGCTTCTGCTTTCGGGTTAGCTTTCAAATCTTGAACATCCGCAACAAGTAAGATGTATTCTAATAATTCATCAATACCTGTTCCCTGTAACGCAGAAACTTTAACTGTAATCGTATCTCCGCCCCATTCTTCGGGAACAAGTCCGTGTTCAGTCAATTGCTGCAATATTTTATCGGGATTTGCACTTGGTTTATCAATTTTGTTAACGGCTACAATAATAGGAACTTCTGCTGCTTTGGCGTGATTAATCGCTTCAATTGTCTGCGGCATTATACCGTCATCCGCCGCAACTACAAGAATTGCAATGTCGGTAGCTTTGGCACCGCGGGCTCTCATTTCCGTAAATGCTTCGTGCCCCGGAGTATCAACAAATACAATCTTTTTCTCTTTATTATTATCCAAATAAACTGTATAAGCACCGATTGACTGCGTAATACCGCCGACTTCGGTTGCAACAATTTTGTGTTTGGAAGCTCTTATGCTGTCAAGCAAAGTTGTTTTACCGTGGTCAACGTGTCCCATAATACTCACAACCGGAGCACGTTTTTTAAGCAATTTTTTGTCAACTTCGGTAAGTTTTTTAACCTTTTCTTCTTTTTCAAGTTCTTCTTCCAAGTAAGCATCTAAATCTTCATCAAGAACTTCAAGCTCATATTCGGCGCAGATCTTTTTAATAACATCAACATCAATAAGCTGATTAACCGTTGCCATAATACCGTTAAGCATTAAGAATTTTACTATTTCAGCCGGTGTTTTTTGAATTTTATCCGAAAGTTCGCTTATGGTCATAGCCCTGTTCACTACGATTTGCGTAACTTGTGCGGTTTCTTCTTCTTTATGAGAACGTTTTTTATGTTTTTGAGCAGCCGCTTTTTCTAAGGAAATTCTTTCCTGTTCTTCTTTTTTAGAATTAAAGTCTTTGCCTTTTTTCTTTGCGTCAGAGCCGGTACGTTTCCTGCCTTGCCCTTTATTTTCATAAATATCCTGAGAAATTATTGTTCTTTGTATAGGCTTTCTTTCACCAGAAGGTTTTTCAAAAGGTTTTTTGGAAGAAGGCGTTCCGTCTTTTTTAGGCGGGAAAGGTCGTTCGCTTCTCGGACCTCTGTCAGAACGCGGCGGGAATTTCCTGGGTTCTGCCGGTTTATCTGTTTTTTCTGCAGCCGGTCTTTGCGGTGCACGTCTTACAATTTCCAATCGGCTCTGAGGTTTTGAGCGTACTACTTCAACTTTCGGAACACTCACCTTTTTCACTTCAACTTTATTTTCTTCTTTTGGTTCTTCAACTGTTGCTGTATCAGGAGTTTTTGCTTTTTTTACAACAAAAGCTTTAGGTTTCTTAGCCTCTTTAACCCCTCCTGATGCAATAAATTCTTTTAATCTTTTCACCTGATCAACCGTAACCGTGCTTGAATGAGTTTTGCCTGTAATTGAAAGCTGGGCAAACTTTTCTATGACTTCCTTACTGGTAAGCCCAAGTTCTTTTGCTAATTCATTTATTCTTATTGTCTCAAAACTCATTTATTAATCTTCCTTTCAAATCTTCCGGTACAGAGGTTTTCAATGCTTTTGCAATCCTGTTTTTTTTAAAAGCAGCCTCTATACAAGAATTATTATAGCAGAGATATACCGATCTGCCAAATATTTTATTGTTGTGGTTTATAATAACGTCGCCGTGCAGGTTTTCCTTAGTAATTTTTATTAATTCATCTCTGTTTTTAATTTTTCCGCACCCTGCACATTTCCGTTCTGCCACTAATTCACCTCTGCAAGTTTTTCCAGCTTTAATTTTTGGTCGTGCTCGGTAAGCAGATTAATCAATTCATCCAAATCACCGTCAATTACCGTATTTACGTTAAGATTATGATTAATTCTGTGGTCTGTCAAACGTCCTTGAGGGAAGTTATATGTTCTTATACGTTCGCTTCTGTCGCCCGTACCGACCTGAGAACGGCGTAAATCGGTAATTTCTTTCATTTGCTTCTGAACTTCCATATCATAAAGCTTTGCTTTAAGAATTTGAAGCGCACGTTCTTTGTTCTGCAATTGAGAACGTTCTTCTGTACAGAAAATCATAATTCCTGTAGGTTTGTGAAAAACCCTTGCAGCGGTTTCAACTTTATTAACGTTTTGTCCGCCTGCACCGCCGGAACGTGCCGTTGTTATTTCAACATCATTCATATTAAGCTCGACTTCGACATCATCAACTTCGGGCATAACCGCAACAGTTGCTGTCGAAGTATGAACGCGGCCTTGAGATTCCGTTGCGGGAACTCTCTGAACTCTGTGAACTCCAGATTCATATTTCAATTTAGAATATATGCTGTCGCCTTTCATTGAAATAATTATTTCGGAAACGCCGCCCGCTTCGCATTCGGTTTTACTCAAAACTTGAGTTTGCCAGCCTTGTTTATCTGCATATCTCATATACATTCTTGCAAGGTCGCCTGCAAAAATATTGGCTTCGTCGCCGCCTGCTCCCCCTCTGATTTCAAGCATAATATCTTTATCATCCATAGGGTCGCGAGGCAAAAGAAGAACTTTCATTTTTTCTTCATATTCGGGAAGTTTTGCCTCGTTATTTTCTATTTCAGCTTTCAAAAACGAACGCATTTCTTCATCGTGTTCGGCTTTAAGTAATTCTTTTGCTTCATCTATAGCGTCAACCGCTTTTTTCCAGTCGTAATACAAATTAACAGTTTCTTCCATAGACTTTCTCTGTTTGGAAAGGTCTCTGAATTTGTTGTAATCCTGAATTACGGCAGGATCTGATAATGTGACGCCCAATTCATTATATTTTTTCTCAATCTGGAGAATTTTGTCTAACATATCTTTCATACCCTGATTATATCAGGAACAAAATATTTTTCAAATTTAGAACTCACCATTTTAACGATTGGAAATATTTTTTTGTTTTATCGTCAGGATTTTGATTAATCATAGCGAAATAAGTGCAGGCTCTGCCGTTATAACTTGCAGTTTTGGAATTTTTATCACAAAATGTTTTCTCGTTAGACCAAGACACAAGCTTATCCTGATTTGAGGAAACTACAAATAAAAAAATGTCATAGCCTGTTCTGTTAGGTTTCTTCCTCCCGTTAGTGTCAACAAGTATATTAAGTCTTGAATTATTCTTTAATACAGTAACATAAGTTCCGTCAGCCAGTAACAAATACCCAGGAGTGGCTCCTAAGCCTAATAACTGCGCTTCTTTCACTCCTGAAAAAGATTTCCAGTCCTGACCAAATTCATTCATTTGGGTAATGCTGCCGGGGGAAAGATTATTTAAACATTTAAAATACGTTTCTCTAAATTCAGCTGCACCACTCCAGCCTTCGGGCTGATTCGGGATATAGTTTTGGTGTAAATTTTCCCCCAATTCTTCTGTAGTCTTTATTAGTGCCTGAGATAATATACTGTAAGATTTCTTAAACTGATTTTCCAAAACCATATTACGGTAATTCGCGACAAGTACAGGTATAGTCATTGCCGCAACTATACCAATTATACCAAGAGCAATTAAAACCTCAGCAAGAGTAAATGCACGGCGTGCCGCTTGACCCGGCACTACTGGTTTAGATGATCTTTCAAAACTTTTGCAGAATGCTAGGAAATGCCCCCCCCCCGACTGATACACAGGCAGACATCATAACACAACAATTGTGATACTTCTAATACTTTAGCAGCTGTTTGATTGAAATATTCTCTCATAATCGCTCCTTTCTGTTATATTTTATATTTTAACAAATAGTGAAAACTTTGTAAAGGGAAAGGCGTCAAGTAAAACTTGACGCC
>FR900464.1:0-12034 GCA_000438175.1 Fusobacterium sp. CAG:439
GAAAGGAGCAATTATGAAAAGATTTAACGTAAAACAGTCATTTCCGCACGTAGTGCTCGGGGGGGGGGCAGTTTAGCAGCTCCAAAACCTGCATTTACACTGGCAGAAGTACTAATTACCTTAGGAATAATCGGAGTGGTTGCAGCCATGACAATGCCTGTATTGGTTGCTTCATACAATAATCATATAACTGAAGTTCGATTGAAAAAGTTTTATTCCGTTTTTAATCAGGCAATTCAACGTTCTGTTGCTGATAATGGTGATACATCAAACTGGGACTACTGGTTTAACGGTGAATATGACAGTGAAACAGGTGAAACTCCGGAGGATTATTCGGGAATTTTAAACGGGAATTTTGAAAGATATTTAGCTCCTTATATGAATATTGTGGATAAAAAGGATGTGAGATCAGCTTCTGTAGGCGAAAAAGGAGCAAAAATGCGTTTATATTATCTGGCTGACGGCAGTGCTTTTGCTTATACCTTAATTCATAACAGAGAGATATATTTCTTTCCAAAAAATGCGGAAAAATGTCTTGAAAAAACTCGTGAACAGCTTATATCAGGAAATACAATATGCTCGTTTTCTTTTGAATTTATTCCTAATGAAGAAAACGAAGATTGGAAATATCTTTATAAAAAAGGTTTGGAACCATATTTATATCAGTGGAGCGGTGACGAAAAAGACTTATATACGGGTGCATTATATTCATGTGACAATTTAGGAAAACTTGGAGCATATTGCACTGCAATAATACAGCGTAATAACTGGAAAATTCCAAAAGATTTTCCGGTAAAAATAAAATATTAATTATTTACCATATTATTTTTATAGTAAAATTATTATATGGATATTTTGGAAGTAAAAAATCTCTGGAGTGAAGTTAAAAACGATTTAAAAGAAAACGTACCTGCCCCCGCTTTTCAGATGTGGATGGATGCTCTTGAACCCGCTGATTTTGACGGGAATGTGTTTTTTCTGATTACCGTTCATTCTCTTGCGCCGCAGGTTATAAAAGCTAATTACGACAGCCAGATTTTGGAAGCTTTTAAAAAGGTTCTCGGGCGTGAGGTAAGCTATCAGATTACATTTGATGCGGATTTGGCTGATAAGTACCAGAAGGAAAAGAAAAAAGAACTTCAAAAAGCCAAAAGGGCTTTGCCGGAAACAGAAGAAAGCAAGATTATTGATAACCTTGCGCAGATGCAGTCGTCAGCTAATCTTAATTTGAAATATAAATTTTCGAATTTTGTTGTTGGAGAGAACAGCAGATTTGCGCATGCAGCAGCTTTTTCCGTTGCACAAAACCCGGCTAAAAAATATAATCCTTTATTTATTTACGGAGCATCGGGGCTCGGCAAAACTCACTTAATGCAGGCAATCGGTCATTACATTATTTTTAATAAGCCTAAATTACGCGTAAAATATATTAAGACTGAAGAATATGTAAATGAACTTATTAAAAATATTCAATGCGGCGGAAATGACAGAAACAGCCGTATGGACAAGTTTCGTCAGAAATACAGAAATGTTGATGTACTGTTGATTGATGATATTCAATTCTTAGAAAGCAAAACTTATACAATGGAAGAGATTTTCCATACTTTTGACAGCCTTCACAACAAAAATAAACAGATTGTAATAACTTCCGACAGACTTCCGAAGGATATTCCGACTTTGCCCGACAGACTGCGTACGCGTTTTGAAATGGGGTTAATGGTTGATATTACTCCTCCTGACTTTGAAACCCGTGTTGCGATTTTGAAAAATCTCGCCGAACAGGCAAATGTTAAAGCGGAATTTGATGTTTTTGAATATATTGCAAAGAACTTTGTAAACAATGTAAGAGAACTTGAAGGGGCTTTCAATAAAGTAAGCGCTTATGCTGATATTGAAAAAACAGATTTAACTCTTGAATTTGCAAAAAAAGTTTTGAATTGCGAAAGTATGAAACAGGAAATTACAATTGAAAAAGTTGCAAGAGCCGTGGGAGAGTATTACGGTGTTTCATTAAGCGACTTTTTAAGCTCCGCAAGAAATCAGCGTGTATCATCCGCGCGCCATGTGGCTGTTTATATGGCAAGAGAGCTTACTCAAAAGAGTTTTGAAAGCATTGCGGAATTTTTTAAGAAAAAGCATACAACAATGCTTTATTCATATGAAAAAATCAGAGATGATTTAAAGACAAACAAAAATCTTGATCAGGATATTGCGGTAATAAGAAGAACTGTGAGGGAGAATTAATGTACGATTATATAAAAGGAATTTTAGCAGCGAAAACGAATTCTTCAAAAGGAACTTATATTACCGTTGAAACATCAGGAATAGGATATCTTTTAGAAGTTACGACGCGTGATTTTAATGAAATATCCGAAGGTGACATAAAGGTTTATACAGTTCTTCTTCACAGAGAAGATAAGATGAGTCTTTGCGGATTTTTGCACAAAGAAGACAGGGACATATTTAATATTTTAACTTCAGTGTCGGGGGTCGGGGCGAAAATGGCATTAACCCTGCTTGATGAATTTGAATCTTCCGAGCTTATCGGCTTTGTAATTGACGGAAATTACAAAGAAATTACACGTGCTAAGGGAGTAGGACCAAAGCTTGCGCAAAAGATTATATTGGAATTAAAAGATAAATTAATGAATTATCAGACAAAAGAGCCTATAAAAATAACGTCAATAACTCCATCTAAGATTGATGACAGGGCAGTTGAAGATGCGCAGATGGTGCTTGTTTCTTTAGGTTATGAGCGTGGAGAAATACAGGATGCAATCTCAAAAGCTGTAGCTTTGTTGAAGGAAAAGGCATCAGCAGAGGAAATTTTAAAAGAGGCGTTAAAGATTTTGTCTGCCTAATCAATACCTTTAAACAGTTCGTTTATGTCTATTTCAAGAGCTCTGGCGATTAAATATACCATAGTTGCAGAAGGATTTTGCTCTGCACGCTCAATTTTACCAATAGAATTTTCACTTGCATCAATTAATTCAGCAAGTTCAGCTTGAGATAAATTTTTTCTTGTTCTTTCAGCTTTTATGTTAAGAGCTAATTTCGCTAATATTTTTTTATAATCCATTAAAATTATTATATAATATTGACAAAATATTTGTAATACATTATAATAATTTTAAACTACATTATAATGTATATAAAACTTATAATTATGGAGAATGTATGAAAGAACTCGAAGAAATGATTGACGATCTTAGTATGGCTATTTACGAAATTTCATCCATTAATAAGTGCATTAGAGATACACTTCAGTGCTATGTTAATACTCATGATGATTATTCTCATCTGCTGCCTATCGCAAATATTGCTTGTTCAAGATTAGAAAAACTCACTGATGATTACAGTGAGTTAGAATCTAAAATATATAAACGTATTTTGAATTTATAGTATTAAAGCTATAAATGCAGCTGCCACCATTGCAGGTCCGAAAGGCATATATGTTCTGTTTTCAGGATGTTCACGCAAACCCTTGAATATTAATACGCATGAAATTATTCCAAGTATTGCCAGAATTATTGCCCCGATTGTATATAAAGCTATATTTTCAATTGTAATTATTCTGAAATGCTGCAATGTGTAAAATGCAATTGCAAATAAAGCGAAAATTCCAAATGAAATTAATGTTTTCCAATCTTTATTTTTAACAAGACCGCTTATAAAAATCGGTAAAAAGATTACAACCTGAATAACAACAGATAATGCAAGAACTACAAGAAGCGTTCTCCATCCGAAAAGTGCTCCCAAACCTGCCGCAATAAAAGTATCTCCTTCGCCGAAAGCCCTTGTTCCCGCAATCAAATATCCTGCTCTTGCACAAATTTCAAGAATTAACGTACCTGCAATTATACCCAGAAGCGAATTTGTTATAGGGTTGTTAAGTACAAGATATTTTGAAAATTCTATAGGAGTTCCTGCCTGATGCATCTGCCAGAATGATAAACCTGTTACGACCATTGCATATACAAGCCCGACTGCAATTAAAGTATATGTATGAACATCATAAACAACTTTTTCTTTAATATCCGTGCCTGCAATAACAATCAACAGAGAAGCAATTACCCATGCAAACAATGTATCTATACTTACTCCAAACTTCATAAATAATAATGTATATATAATACCTGTTAAAAGCTCGATAATCGGATATTGAATGCTTATAGGTTCTTTACAGAATGCGCATTTGCCTCTTAAACAAATATAAGAGATGACAGGAATATTGTGCCACCATTTTAACGGATTTTGGCATTTAGGGCATTTTGACGCTGGAAAAACAATCGATTCCTCACTTAAAGTTCTTAAAATAACAACATTCAAAAAACTTCCTATGCACAAGCCGGTAATAAATACCAGTGCTAAAATTGCTGTTAATGCTCCCATTTTTATGTCTCCTTTAGTTTTCGTCTTTAGTTTTAATTATTTCATACATTTTGCTTAAAGCTTTTTTAAGCCTTCTGGAAACCTGCATTTGTGAAATATGTATTCTTTCTGAAATTTCACGCTGGTTTAAATCCTGATAATAGCTCATTTCAATAATCTGCTGTAAATCTTCGGGCAGTTTTTTTATGGCTGCCGCAAGCATTATTTTATTTTCATAAGAATTCATAAATTCCTGATAATCACCGGCGGGAATTTTGTCAATAAGGGTTAAATCATCATCATCAACAGATGAAATAGCCTGATCCAATGACAAAGTACTCTTACACAGTTCTATTTCCATGACTTCATGAATTTTGCTGACCGGTACTCCGACAACTTCTGCAATCTGTTCTTCTGCAGGTTCTTCAATCCCTTTTTCTTTCAGCTGCTTAACGGCTGAACTTATTTTGAAAACAAGTTCCTGTAATTCTCTCGGAGCTTTTATAATAGAGGCTTTATCTCTTAAATAGTGTTTAATCTCACCTCTTATAAAATATGAAGCGTAAGTTTTAAACCTCGCATTTTTGTCAGGGTCGAAGAATTCAATGGCTTTAATAAGTCCTATACAACCGACCTGCACCAGATCTTCATTTGAAATTCCGGATTGCGCGGCAATATTCCCTGCAATCTTTTTTACAAGGTGCATCCCGTTTTCTACAATGTTTATGTGAAGCATACGCTTACGTTTCTCGTCCTTACAATCTTTGTAAGCAAGAAGCTGTTCGTCTAACTCTTCTGTAGGTTTTTCTCTGCTCTCCAACAAAATTATCTCCACTATCATTACTATTATATCATAACTTTTTTATTTTAGAAATCATTAAATTTATGTAATAATTTTTTGCATGAAAAATTTTTGTGTTAACATTATAAAATAATGGAGTGGAATTATGATAACTATTAAAGATGTTGAACACGTTGCAAAATTAGCAAGATTGGAATTAACCGAAGAAGAAAAAGAATTATATACAAAACAACTCGGTGATGTTTTAAAATATGTCGATCAAATGAATGAAGTTGATACCTCAAATGTTAAACCTATGACACAGGTTATTGATTTCTGTAATGTTATGAGAGAAGACAAAGTCGTTCAGGAAATCAGTAAAGAAGATTTGATGGCTAACGCTCCGGAAGAAGAAAACGGTTTCTTTAAAGTTCCGAAGATTAATTAGTAACTTCATGAATGGTGTGTTAAGGAGTTAGAAAAGATGACAAAATATATTTTTATAACAGGCGGTGTTGTAAGTTCTCTGGGTAAAGGGATTATTGCAGCGTCTTTAGGTCGTTTGCTGAGAGCCAGAGGTTTTTCTGTTATTAACCAGAAGTTTGATCCGTATATAAATGTTGACCCGGGAACTATGAGCCCGTTTCAGCACGGTGAAGTTTTCGTGACGGATGACGGGGCGGAAACCGATCTTGATTTGGGACATTATGAAAGATTTACCGATACTTCTCTGGGAAAATATAATAATGTTACTTCGGGCAGCGTTTATCAAACGGTTATTGAAAAAGAACGCCGCGGGGATTATCTCGGGGCAACAGTTCAGGTTATCCCGCATATTACCAATGAAATAAAATCAAGAATTATGGGTGCAACAAAGCAGTTTAAACCAGATTTTCAATTGATAGAAATCGGCGGAACCATAGGTGATATTGAAAGTTTGCCTTTTATCGAAGCGATCAGACAATTTAAGACGGAAGTCGGTATTGGTAATGCGGTATCTGTTCATACTACTTTGCTTCCTTATCTGCCTACTTCGGGAGAATTGAAAACAAAACCTTCACAACACAGTGTACAGGTCTTAAGAAGCTATGGCATACAACCTGAAATTCTTGTGTGCCGTACTACAAAACCTATTCCCAAAACGGAAAAAGAAAAACTTGCTCTTTTCTGCTCGGTGCCTAAAGAGGCTGTTATTGAATGCCGTGATATGAAAAGTATTTATGAAGTTCCGCTTGCACTGGAAGCTCAAAATATGGCTAAGGTTGTATTGGATATGCTCAGGGTTGATGACAGAAAAGCGGATTTAAAGGGCTGGGAAAAGCTTGTTGAAAGAATTAAAAATCCTGAAAAAACTATAAAAGTAGCAATTGCAGGGAAATATACAAAGCTGTCGGATGCCTATATTTCTGTTGTCGAATCCTTGAAACATGCGGGCTATGCTGATAATGCCGCAATTGATATTAAGTGGATTAACTCTGAAGATTGCGTAGATGCATCAAAATGCAAAGAACTAATGAAAGATGTTCAGGCTGTAGTTGTACCGGGCGGTTTCGGCGTAAGAGGTATTGAGGGCAAATTAAACGTAATTCGTTATGCCAGAGAAAACAATGTTCCGTTTTTAGGGTTATGCCTTGGGATGCAGTGTGCGGTAATCGAATATGCAAGAAATGTTGCAGGTATAAAAGATGCTAACTCAAAAGAATTTGATGAAAATGCACAGTATCCGGTAATAGATTTAATGCTTGAACAAAAAAATGTTCACGGTTACGGCGGGACAATGAGGCTTGGTGCTTATGACTGTGTATTGAAAAAGGGTTCAAAAGCTGCTAAAGCTTACGGCAAAGAAAAAATTTCCGAACGTCACAGACACAGATATGAAGTTAATAACGAGTACTTAAATCAAATTTCTGATGCAGGTCTGGTATTTTCCGGAATGTCTCCTGACGGAATGCTTGCTGAAGTTGTTGAGCTGCCTCATCTTGATTGGTTCGTGGCATGTCAGTTCCATCCGGAGTTTAAGTCACGCCCCGAACATCCGCATCCTTTGTTTAAAGGCTTGATTGACGCGGTTGTAAATAAAAAATAGTTGAAAGCCCTCAATAAAGAGGGCTTTTTATTACCATGGATAATCCTTTTTGAATTCCCAATCGTCATATAATAATAATGTTGAACATACGTCTCCTTTGTCTTTACAGCGTTTTTTCAGATAGTCACGACCTTGTGCTATGCTTGAGTCCTGTAAGTAAGTTCCAAAATATTTATTTTTCCCTATGTACGTTTCATTATAATTTTTATTACAAAATAAAAAATCAAATCTGTCACGTCCTAATTTATTAGGTTTTTTAGGACCGTTTGTATCAAAATCCATATCAATACAGTTTCCCTGTGTTAAATAAACAACAGAGCCGTCCGCAAATATTACATTTGCGGTCCCTCCTGTATCCTTTCCTATTGATACGGTTTTTATATTGGGTGCAAAATATTTGTTGAAAAATTCCAGCACAGCATCAGGTTGATAATCCGTAATGTTACCTTCATCATCTCTTATTGCACTGTTTACAGACCAATCTTCAGCAGAGCCATATTCGTTTTCCGCCAATAAGACAGCTTGTGACATTGTACTGTAAAACTTTTTTATCTTTGCCGCATCCTGTTTTCTGTTAGTTTGATTAACCAATGCCGGCATTGTCATAGCTGCAACAACCCCTATAATCCCAAGAGTAATTAAGACTTCTGCAAGTGTAAATGCCCATGAACTACTTATATGTTTCGGGGGGGGGGCGTTCTTAAAGCTTTTTGTATAAACATTTTTCATCCTCCTTATTTACTGTTTTATTATTTACTTTTTTGCGATATTTGTCAAGTATTGTAGCTTGACTATGACTTATGTTGCGTGTATTTTAGTATATACAGAGAATTTATTTGGGGAGATATTTAATGGAAGAGAATAATGTTTTAAAGAAGTTTACTACTGCTCAATTTTTGAACTTTGCACTGGGTTTTTTCGGACTTCAATTTGCTTGGCAGATGAGAATAATTTTATCAGGACCTGTTACTGAGAGTTTGGGGGCTTCCCCTTTAATTTACGGCTTAATATGGCTTGCGGGACCGTTTACGGGAATGGTAGTACAGCCTATAGTCGGTGCTTTGAGTGATAAGACTGTTTCTCCTCTTGGCAGAAGACGACCTTATTTATTGGGCGGTGCTTTGCTGGCTTCTCTTGCATTGTGGATTTTCCCGAATTCTGCTACTGTAGCTGAGTTTTTACACAATTTTACGGGAATAAATCTTCCGCCTTTGACAGCTCTTTTAATTGCCGCAATAATGATATGGATTATTGATGCTTGTGTAAACGTTGCTCAAGGTCCTTATAGAGCTTTAGTCCCTGATGTTGTGCCCGAAGAACAATATTCAATTGCAAATTCTTATATAAGTCTTGCTATAGGTTTGGGATCTGTTGTTGCGGCAGGCACAGCTCCGTTTTTAAAATGGGCTTTCGGCATCCAAATGTCAATTCCCGCGCAATTTGTAATGGCTGCTCTTGCATTTACGCTTGGTATGATTTGGACTTGCATTACAATTAAAGAGCATAATAATAAAAAAGAAATGATTAAAGAGGTTGCGGCTGCAGAAATAAGAGAACCCGGCTTTATAGATTCCTTAAAGAATTTCTTCGCGCTTTCTCCCGAAGTTTCAAAAATTTGTCTTATGCAATTTTTCACATGGATAGGTACTATGTGTATGTTGATTTTCTTCACACAGTATGCGGTGCATACTATTTATTGTGTTCCTGATTTAACTTCTGTTTCAGAATCAACTAAGGAGCTCTACGCTCAGGCAACGTTAAACGGTACAAATTTTTCTTCTGTTTGTTTCGCAATATTTAACCTTGTATGTTTCCTTGTAGCTATTCCTATCGGAATTTTATCTGCTAAGTATACTAATAAAAAAGTTCATATTATTTCCTTGATTTCTATGATAATTGCATATTTGGGCATGTTTTTTACAAAACAGCCTAAAGCTGTTGCCGCTTTAATGGGTTTGGCAGGTATTGGCTGGGCAAGTATTTGTGCATTGCCTTTTGCTATGTTGTCGCAATTTATCAGGAAAGGTACCGAAGGCTCCGTAATGGGTATATTTAATATTTTTATTGCAGGACCTCAGGTTTTTGTCTGCACACTTGTTGCCTGGCTGATTTCCAAATGTTCTTTTGCAATGGGGTCTGATTTTATAAATTATCATTGGGAATATGCATTTTTAGTAGGGGCAATTTGTTTGGCAGCTGCCGTAATAATTACAAAAACTGTTAAGGAAAAATGTTAATGAAAAAAAGAATTCTTTTAATATATCCGCCATCTCCTGTATTAAACCGTGAGGATCGCTGTCAGCAGCCAACGAAAGAACTTATTGTAATCCCACCTTTGCCCCCCGCGGATTTAATGTACCTTGCGGCAGTTGCTGAAAAACAGGGGTTTGAAGCGAAAATTTCCGATTACAGCCAGAGCGGTGATTATGAAGAAGATTTAAGAGAGTTTAAACCGGATTATCTTGTCGTAAATATTGCAACTCCGACTTTAGAACATGATCTTGATGCTGTGAAAAAAGCAAAAGAAATTTGTCCGAATATTACAACCGTTGCAAAAGGTGCTGCTTTTCTTACGCTGGGCGAAAAAATCGTCAGCGAACATAACGAATTGGACTTTGGTATTCTGGGAGAAGCGGAAGATACTTTGAAAGATATTTTGGATAATAAACCGAAAAACAATATCTTAGGGATTTATTATAAAGAAAATGACGAAGTTAAATTTACCGGTAAAAGACCTTTTATCGAAGATTTGGATTCTCTGCCGTTTCCTGCACGTCATCTTGTAAATAATAATATTTACAGGCGTCCTGATAATAATAAAGTTCAGGCTACAATCAAAGTTTCCCGCGGATGTCCTTTTCATTGTTTTTTCTGTCTTGCAACTCCCGTTTCAGGTGCTAAAGTCAGACGCAGAAGCCCCGAAAACATTGTTGCTGAAATTCGCGAATGTGTTGAAAAATATAATATAAAGAATTTTCTTTTTTGGTCGGATATATTTAACATTGATAAAGATTGGACAATGAAATTATGTCAGGCAATAATCGACAGCGGTTTGAAAATTACATGGTCTGCCAATACCAGAGCAGATACCGCGGATTATGAAATGGCGAAAATAATGTATAAGTCGGGCTGCCGTCTGGTAAGTATCGGTGTTGAAAGCGGTTCTCAATATATGCTTGAAAAAATGGGAAAAAAAATTACCCTTAATGATGTTCGCCGCACGGTAAAAGTTTTTAAGAAAGCTAAAATAAGAATTTATAATTATTTTGTTATAGGTTTGCCATGGGAAACCGAAGAAACTGTTGAAGAAACAATAAAATTTGCTATAGAATTGAACAGTGATTTTATCAGTTTTTATACGGCTACTCCTTTGCCCGGCTCAAGATTTTATGATTATGCCCTGGAACATAATTTGTTTGATAAAGAAACTTCTTTTGAAAATGCTTATTATTATCCTGCGGTAAATACACACAATTTGACCCGTGAAAGAGTTTTTGAATTGCATAAAGCTGCTGTTAAGCGTTTTTATTTGCGCCCTTTGTACATTCTGAAAATGCTTTTTAGAATACGCTCTTTTGAAGAGGTTAAAAACTATTTTACTGCAGGAATGAATGTTCTTTTACGCAAATAATTATTTTATATCCCTGAATATTATTTCGTAACCCAAAGTGTCTGTAATATCATTTATTTCACTAAATTTGAGAGTTTGATTTTTTAATTTATTGTAAAATCCTGCGTAAGAATTACTGTAGCCCTTTTCTTCATGCAGTTTTTTCAATAATTTTCGTAAAGTCAGCCCCCGATATATTGTTAATGTCTTTATAAAATCCAAAAGCGGTATATCTTCGTATTTATAGTCCATTTTTGTATTTTACAAATATTTGTAAAATTATACAATTATATTGATAAGTTATACTTAATATGATATAATTAATATGTAAATAAATATAATATATGGAAGGAATGATTATGTTTTTAAATCGTAAGTATGCTTTTACACTTGCTGAAGTACTGGTAACTTTAGGAATTATAGGCGTTGTATCTGCAATGACAGTTCCGTCTTTGATGCAAAATTATCAAAAACAAAGTTATGTAACCCAATTACATAAAGTTTACAACGAATTAACTCAGGGATTTATGCAGATTGTTACCGATAGAAATGCATTAAACCTTGCGGAAACAGGAATAACGAGAGCACAGGATATGATGCCGCTTATGAAAAAATATTTTAAAGTTATTCAGGATTGTGATACTACTCCGACACCTTGTTTTGCGGATACATATAGAAATATCAACGGCGGTAGTCACAGTCTTTCGACCAGAGGCGGAAAATGCGGAGTTCTCGCAAGCGGTGCAAGCTTTTGTATATTTGCTGATGTATTGGATGTGGGTACCGTAATGACAGATGACTTTTTTTTACAATTGTGGATAGATATAAACGGACAAAAAGGACCGAATATATACGGCAGAGATTTATTCTCAATGTACGTTTATCCTGATGGTGTAATAGATGATTATATGGTAAATCCTGAATGCAGAATTAACGGAAATTGTAATGGCGGCGGGACTGTAAGGAATTATAGAGAAAACTTATTTGCCGAGTGTCTTTCAAATGCCGGCAGTACTATTCCAAAAGGCTGTTTCGGAAAAATATTAAATGATAACTGGGAGATGAATTATTAAGTTATCTTGAAAAATTTTCAAAAAACGCTTATAATAGAAATGTTATAAGCGTTTTATATTGAAAGGAGCGATTATGAAAAATTTATTAAATTATGTCACGCGGGGGGGGGGGG
>FR900464.1:12040-16915 GCA_000438175.1 Fusobacterium sp. CAG:439
TATGCCCCGCGGGGGGGGGGCGTAATCTAAGCTCTACTCACGCTTTTACTTTGGCGGAAGTTCTAGTTACATTAGGTATTATTGGCGTAGTATCCGCGATGACCGTACCAACATTAATGCAAAATCACCAGCGTAAAACTTATGTAACTCAACTGCATAAAGTTTATAATGAACTTAATCAGGTTTTATTGCAATATCAGACAGATAAAAATGCTGTGAATTTAAGTGAAGCAGGTTTAAATAATCAACAGTCAGTGTATGATTTAATAAACCGTTATATGAAAGTTGTTAATACTTGTGATACCGCTACTGCACCTTGCTTTCAAACATCCTATAAATTTATTAATGGGAACGCAGCCGCTGGTTATAACACTGGTTATAAATCTTTTGTTCTTGCAAGTGGTGCTTCTATTAGAATTGTTTATGGTAATGAAGGAAACGTTTTACTTTGGTGTCTCGTCGATACAAATGGTTTAAAGGGACCAAATATTTTTGGACGAGATGCTTTTATATTTTATGTGTATAAAAATGGTTTAATAGATGATGGACCATCTAATGGAGCAAATAACGCTCCTTTAACAAAGGAGGAAAGAGAAGAACTAAATTGTGAAGGTTCTATGAATGGATGTTTCGGGCGTTTATTGAATGATAACTGGGAAATGAACTATTAGAGTAAATAAAGCCTCTGTATAATGCAGAGGCTTTATTGTTTTTGTATGAAATGATTATGACTAAATTTTTAATTTAATATAAATCCGCCTTTGTCAGCGTTTTGTAAATTTTCACCGTCGATTTTTGCTCTTAAGTTTTTAATATACTTATAAACATAATCTCTCGGTAAATCAAGAAGTGTAGCTAAATCTTTTGCATAAACTATTTTGCCTTTATTTGCGGCAAAGTGGTCAAATACTTTTTGTTCCCTGTCTGTAAGAGCTTTTTTGAAAACAATTCTGACTTCATCTCTCAAAGATTCTGCTTTAACAGGTTCAATTTTTTTAGACACTTTTGGAGCAGATTTTTTTACTGCAGCTTTTTTCTCTGTTTTCGGTTTTACAGGTTGTGCGCTAACCTCATCTTCTGTGTGAAGATTATGAATAGAGAAAGGACCGGGAGCGATTTCTCTTTCAATATCGTATCCTCGTTCTGCTATAGAACTTAATCTTTCAGCGTGTGTTTGCTTCCATTCACCTTCGTTTGAGACAACAGGTTTACCTTTTAACACTATATCTATTAAATCATTTGTAGGCTTAGCCTCTTCTATTTTCTTCCCTAATCTGGCAGCGTATTCTTCTAATGTAATCTTTTCTAATGAGCTTCTCCATTGCTTAATCTCTTCCTTGCTCAAATATTCAGACATTCATTAATCTCCTATTAACTATATATGTGTCTCTTTACATTTTCTAATGTAGCATAAACCATGCCCTGTGACGCAAAATGTTTCATAACGTAAATTTTTATTTAATTACGTAACAATCGGGTATATAAATAGGATATTTACTAGTATAGAACTCCTGAATCAAGTATTTTTTGAACTTCTTTATTCATAATTGAATGAATTTCTTCAACAGATTTTGTCCCGTCAATACTTTTGAAATTATATTCCGATTTCATTTTTTCATACTGTTCAAGACATTTGTTTTGATAAATTTCAAAACTTTTGTAAAAGTCTGTTGAAAATCCTATGTCGCGTCCGCTTTCGTAGTAGTTCAGACCTGTAGTGCCGATAATCCTTTTTAAAAGAACGTCAACAGGCATATCAAGATAGAATATCAAATCAGGTTCCGGGGCATATTCGTATAAATTTTTAACCCATTCAATATCCTGTCCTCTTACAACGTCACGTGCGAGTGCCGTGTAGTAATATCTGTCTAAAAGCACGATAAAGCCTGATTTTAATGCAGGGATAATCTGGTTTTCAAGTCTGTCTGCAAAATCTGCTGCATAAAGAAGGCTGTAAGTTGTTGCATTAAGCAGGTTTCTTTCTTTTGCATCGTCAATAACGTTTGCTATTAAACGGGAAGTTTTCCATTCCGAGACCATAACACCGTATGACTGCGCCTGAATTGATTTTTTCAGCAGTTCAAGCTGTGTGGATTTTCCCGAACCGTCAGTTCCTTCAATAACAATAAGCAAACCTTCATATCCGTGTTTTGTTTTAAATTGTGCCATTATAAGTTTACTCCTTTGCTTGCAAGAACATCTTTTAACATTTTTCTTATCATAACCTGTTTTGAGTGGATTGAATCCATTGCATCAAGTCTTATAAGTCCGAATTCATCTACCATTTTTTGATATTCTTTGATAACACGCCCCTGAAATATCATATAACTTTCATACGGATCATTGCTTAATTTTAAGTCCATACCAGCTTCGTAAAATTTTGGAGCACGGTTAGCACAAATTCTTTCCATTGAATGCTTCGGATCAATATCAAAATATATTGCCAGATCGGGTTTTATAGCGAAACTGTAAACATTTCTGACCCAGTTCGGATCAACTCCTCTTGCAACATCTCTTGCAAAAGCCGTATAAGCATATCTGTCAGCAAGAACAATGAACCCCGCTTTTAGTGCAGGGTCAATTACCTGCTTCAGTCTGTCAGCGAAGTCAACCGCATGCAAAAGTGAAAAAGTCCGCGGAGAAAGCATATTTTTTTTCTTTGCCAATTTAGTAGTCTGGCTTATAAGTTCAGATGAGTTCCACTCGGTAAAAATAACATCCTGTCCTGTTGATTTCAGCCAATCCCTTAACAATGCCAATTGTGTGGATTTGCCGGAACCGTCAATCCCTTCTACACAAACCAGTGTTCCCGGTAAATTATGCTTTTCCGTTAATTTAGACAAAGTTATACTCCTTTTTCTTCCAAGAGGTGTACATTAATTTTTCCGAATTTTGCTGATAAGTTATCAACAATATGAATAAAGTACAATTCGGGCTCCAAATCTTTTTGATCAAGGTCGATTATTGCTCCCCAATCGCTTCTTCCGTGGTGAGCCGCAATCATTCTTGCTATTTCTTTAAAACCGTTATTCATACAGATTGAAAAACCGTATTGTGAATGTGTCAGCCATTCTTTTCTGAAATTTTCATCATAATCAATTAAACCTGTTTCGGTATCAATAGTGTATTCAAAAATTTTGCCTATATCGTGCAGAATACATGCAGCTAAAATATTATCGCGGTTAAATTTATAATCCGATAAATCCATATTAACTTCTGCATATTTCAGGCATTCCAAAATATGTATCATCAAGCCGCCGATGTAGTTGTGGTGCATAAGTTTTGCGGCAGGCATAATTTTTATTTTTTCTTTGTGTTCGGTGAAAAATCTGACCAAAAATTGGTTTAACTTTTCATCTTGTATTTTATCAAAGTATGAAACTAATTCGGCATAAACTTTTTCTCTTTCTCTTTCATCAAGTCCTGTTTTGGCTTCTTTTACCACCGAAAGAGCTGAAACAAGACAGTTATTAAATTTTTCGTTAAAAGACGCCGAAACAATTCTGACAATATTTCCTGTTCTAAAAACTTTGCTGTCAAAACGGTTTAGTGTTTCTTCCCACAAAATACAGTTTAAAAGAGAGTTGTCCTCAAGGTTTTTCAATTGGAGCTTACCCATTTTTGTGCCTGCTTTTGTGTCGCCTACCGAAAATATTACAACTTCATAATCTACATCAGTACTAAACATTTTTAATTCCTATCTCTGTCTATAATCTTATTATCATTGCCCCAGATAAATGAGGAGCGAATTTCTTCACCAACTTTTTCAATAAGGTGAGCTGCATTTTCTTTTCTTAATTCATTAAACTTTTTGCATCCTGTTTGCATTTCGTTCAGGAATTCATTTGCGAAATCACCGCTTTGAATATCTTTTAATAATTCTTTCATAGCTTTTTTCGACTGTTCGCCTATAACTTTAGGTCCTCTTGTCATATCACCGTATTCGGCGGTATTCGATATTGAATATCTCATATCAGCTAATCCGCCTTGATTTATTAAATCAACGAGAAGTTTCATTTCGTGCAAAACTTCAAAGTAAGCCATATAAGGAGAATATCCTGCTTCAACAAGAGTTTCAAATCCTGCTTTTATTAATGCTGACACCCCGCCGCATATTACAGCCTGTTCTCCGAATAAATCCGTTTCCGTTTCTTCTTTGAATGTAGTTTCAATAATCCCTGCACGTCCGGCACCGATTGCAGAAGCATAAGAAAGTGCGACCTCTCTTGCATCTCCCGACGGGTTTTGATATACGGCAATTAATGACGGAACTCCTCTGCCTGTTTGATATTCGCTTCTTACAGTATGCCCCGGACCTTTCGGTGCAACCATAATTACATTTACATCAGCAGGGGCTGTGATTTTTTTATAATGAATATTAAAACCATGTGAGAACATTAAATACTGTCCTTTTCTCATATACGGTTTAATATGTTTTTCATATACTTCTGCCTGAATTTCGTCAGGAATAAGAATTTGCACAATATCTGCCCATTTAACGGCATCTTCTATTGACATTGTTTTAAATCCGTAATCTTTTGCTTTAACATCGGATTTTCCGCCTAAACGCAATCCTAATACAACATCGCATCCGCTGTCTTTAAGGTTCATTGACTGCCCGTAACCCTGAGAGCCGAAACCTATTACGGCAATTTTTTTTGTTTTAATCAAATCTCTGTTAATATCTTTATCAAGATAAATATGTAAGTTACTCATATCCTGCCTCTTTTCTTTTAATCATTTTATCACAAAGAAAAAATATATCTTGTAACCCCCCTTTAAATTTGTTATAATTTTAATAAATAAAAGAAAGGAGCAATTATGAGAAAAGATTTAAATCAAACAGCAGCCAAAATGTTAGAAGTCTTACAAATC
>FR900464.1:16990-20988 GCA_000438175.1 Fusobacterium sp. CAG:439
TTAGGCTCAGCTCCTGCCTTTACTCTTTCAGAGGTATTGGTAACTTTAGGCATAATCGGTGTGGTTGCCGCTTTAACTTTACCGAACCTTGTTGCTAACTATAGAAATATTGTGTATGTTAATCAATTAAAAAAATCAGTATCAGTTTTAGAACAAGCTTTTATAAAAATGTTAGCAGATGAAGGTGTAGAACATCTCGAGGATGTATCCGGTTTTAAAACTTTGGGAACTGCTGAATACGCCAGTTATGTTTTTGGAGGCACGCATGGCGATGCTTTTGAGAAATATTTGAAACGATATTTGAATATTGTTTCAATCGGGAGATATTCAAGCAGAGAATTTGCATATTTGACTAATAAAGGAGTACAAATTACCAGCTGGTCAGGCACTATATATTTTAAAGACGGGTCAATGCTATTATATCCGATTTTTTATCCGCAGCAGCAAATGAAATCGTATGATGATTGCAAATTAATTAAATCTAAAGGCGGGCATTTATGCAGTTATCAAGGGGTGTTTTATATTGATGTTAATGGAGATAAAAGACCTAATAAAGCAGGAAGGGATATTTTTAGATTTTATTTATCAGCTGATGGACATTTATATCCCGATGGTGGAAAAGATGTTAGTTTTTATCAAAATCCCGGCGGTAACGGAAAAGGATGGAGAGAAACTTCTTATCAATGTGGAGATGTCGGAAAACCTATAAATAATTTTAAATCCGTAACCGGAAATGGCTGTGCTGCACGTATTATTGAAAATGGATGGAATATGGACTATTAATTTGAAGCAAGTTCGTTTTCTCCGAACAAAAATACTTGCAGGGCATTTTCAGTTTGTTTAATTGGTTTGTAAAAATCCTTAATAAGTACACACTGTGTTTGAATACAGTTTAAATTTCTTTCATGCAGATATTTTTCTAGAATGTCTGCATTTTTTGTGTATTGTCGGTGTTTTAAAAATGCGTAAAATTTCGTTTTTCTTCTTGAAATTTCGCCGAGTGCGAAATTTATGACTTCATCGTACGGAACATCATAACCGTCATTTAACGACATATCTATTATAAAATTGTTGTTATCGCTTGTTGTTATGGATAAGTAAGCAATAATTCTATGTCTTGACGGCTCTTCAAGAACATATCTGTTTTTATAAAAATTAGTCATTCCTGCAAAGAACGGCTCTTTATATTCTTCTTTTATTCTTTCTAATGAGGGTTTATACAGATTTTTTAATTCGTTATTATAAAGCCTTGCGATAGCTTTTGCATCCGAATTCTGGCAATATCTGAAATTTGCTTTTTTGCCGGTATCAGGCTTAAAGTTATCCAGCTTCCATAAGTTTTCGTAACTGCATTGTCTGAAACCGCATCCCTGCATAAATAAATTAATAAGTTCGTCATGTGATTGATCTACCGTAACGGCAAAAGATGTTGCGCCTTTTGCTCCATATCTAGCTATAACAAATTCGACAAGCTGTTTTCCTGCGTCATATAAATTTTGTTTAAATATTAATCTGGTTATATTTATCTTGTAAGGGTTGCCCCCTGTAGGAACAACTGTTATAAGCCCGAGAATTTCTTTATTTTCAAGCAGGATAAAACTTTCCGGGAGAAACTTGTATTTCAAAGGCAGAATTGCATGAAGCATAATAAAAGCCTCGACATTTAAAGCTCTGGAGTATTTACTGCCGTCGTCGCTTCCTAAGTAAGAAATCATTTTTTTGATTTTGGGTGCATCAAAACAATTTAATCTTCTTATGACTGCCATATACTTATTATATAATTTAATTTTAATCTTTTCAAGTTTGTGCTAAAATTTTTTTGCGAGGCGAAATATGAAAACAGCTGTTATTGACAATGACAAAATTATTGTAAAAAATGTTGATGATATTAAACTTAACGGAAGAAAGGGCGCAATAGTAAAAGTTATCGGCTGCGGTTTGTGCGGCTCGGATATTGTGAAGTTTGTTCATAAAATTGCTAAAAACGGAACTGTTCTCGGTCATGAAATTGTTGCGGAAATTTTTGATATAAACTCTGTTACTTCCTTTAAAAAAGGTGATGTAATCGTAACTTCACACCATATCCCTTGCGGAGAGTGTGTTTATTGTAAACATGGCAATGTTTCCATGTGTGAGCATTTTAAATCTACCAACATACGCCCCGGAGGTTTTTCGGAATACGTATATTTAAGCGAAGAGCATCTTCAAAATGTAGCACATCTTAAACCGGAAAATCTGACCGATGAAGAGGCTTCTTTTTATGAACCTCTGGGTTGTATTGTCAGAGCGGTTAAACGTGCAAATTTAATTAAAGGTGATAAAGCACTGGTTGTAGGTTTGGGATCTATCGGAATATTGACGGCTCAAGCTTTAAGAGCATACGGTTATGACGTAATGGGATGTGATTTGCTTGCTGAAAGAGTTGAACTGACAAAATCTTTCGGAATTGATGCATGTGATGTCAGGGAACTGCCTGATGAATATGAAGCTGACGGTATTTTTATGACTTCGGGTGCTGATAAAGCAATTTCAACGGCATTAAAATACGTTCGCAACGGTGGTAAAATAATAGTATTTTCAAGCACTCCGTCTGACCTGTCAGCTTATCCGAACAATGAAATATATTACAGAGAGCTTACAGTTATGGGCAGTTATTCTCCGTCACCTGTAGATTTAAAAGATTCTCTTGCTTTGTTGAAGGAAGGAAAAGTTAAAGTCAGGGGGATTTCTACAGAATATAAGCTTGATGATATTCAGAAAGCTTTTGATGATACAATGTCTAATAAAATAATGAAAGCATATATAAAACTATGAGAGCTATACAATATTATGGACCACAGAATATAAAATATGAAGAAGTTATGGTAAAGCCGCCAGAAGAAGGAGAAGTCGTTGTAAAAGTCATTTCTGCTTTGACTTGCGGAACAGATGTAAAAACTTACAGGCGCGGTCATCCTGTTTTGATAAAATCCGTCCCGTCAGGTTTCGGGCATGAATTTGCCGGAATTGTTGACAGAGTTGGCAAAGGTGTTGAAAATTTTAAAGAAGGCGACAGGGTTGTTGCCGCTAACTCCGCTCCGTGCGGTAAATGTTTTTACTGCCGCCGTGAAGAATATAATCTCTGTGAAAATTTGGATTTGCTGAACGGTGCTTATGCTGAATATATTACAGTGCCTGCACGTATAGTAAAGAAAAATATGCTTGTTCTGCCCGAAAATTTAAGCTTTGATAAAGCGGCTTTTTGTGAACCTCTGGCAAATGTTGTTCACGGAGTAGAAAGAACAGATATTAAACCCGGTCAGACTGTCGGAATTATCGGAATAGGTCCTATAGGCTTGATGTTTGCGCGTCTTGCAAAACTTAAAGGGGCAAAAGTCATTGTAGCGGGTAGAAATCCTATAAAATTAAAAGCGGCGGATGAATTCGCTCACGCTGACGAAATTGTGGATTTAAACAAATATCCTAATCCTGAGAAAATCTTTAGAGAGTATACGGAAGAACATAAAGGACTTGATGTGGCTGTAGAATGCGTAGGGCTGCCTGAGATTTGGGAAAGAATATTTTCTTGTGTGCGTCCCGGCGGTACAGTTCACTTTTTCGGAGGTTGCAAATCGGGTTCTACGGTTACTTTTGACACTACGAAAATGCACTATGGGGATATAAGACTTATGAGTGTTTTTCATCATACTCCTAAGTATTTTAGAATGGCATTGGATTACATAGCATCTGGAGATGTTGAAGTTGAAAAACTTATAACAGATACGTTGCCCCTTGAAAAAGTAGAATGGGCACTGCAGCAGCATATTGAAGGAAAAGCCATTAAATTTTTAATAAAACCGTGATATTGCAGATAATTTCGTTATATGTTAAAATAATACATAAATGAAAGGAGCAATTATGAGAAAAGATTTAAATCAAACAGCAGCTAAAATGTTAGAAGTCTTACAAATCTTGTGTTGTGGTGTTTACGCACGTAGTGCTCGGGGGGGGGGGGGTTT
>FR900464.1:21017-26380 GCA_000438175.1 Fusobacterium sp. CAG:439
TTTAGGCTCAGCTCCTGCCTTTACTCTTGCGGAAGTCCTTGTAACTTTAGGTATTATTGGTGTAGTATCCGCAATGACCGTACCTGCGTTGATGCAAAATCACCAGCGTAAAACTTATGTAACCCAATTACATAAAGTTTATAATGAATTGCAGCAAGCGGCTATATTGTATCAGACTGATAAAAATGCCGTCAATTTAAGAGAAGCAGGATTAAAAAATCAAGATGAAGCTGTAAATTTTATCAGAAAATATTTTAAAGTAGTTAGGGAGTGTAGTCATGATGTAGTTCCTTGTTTTCCTGTTTCAGTTTATAAAAAGTTAGATGGAACTACTTATCCATTTAATGCTCCGCAAAATAATTTAGAAACCTATGTACTAGCAAACGGAGCATCTATAGGACTTGACACTGTAACAAACAGCAATTCATACATAGTAATATCATTAATGGTAGATATTAACGGGAGTAAAGGACCCAATATTGTCGGACGTGATTTTTTTGGAATGTATTTATATGACAACGGCGTAATCGATGATTATAGCGTAAAAGACGGTGATGCTGAAGGGGGTATTGCTATAACAGATAATATTCCTGCTCCATTGGACAGGGAAACCAGAGAAGATAACTTTAACAGAGCTTGTAATTCTTCCAGACCAACCTGGGGACATGGCTGTTTCGGAAAAATATTAAATGATAATTGGGAAATGACCTATTAATAAAAGAAAAAGACCGGTTTTTATCGGTCTTTTTTTAATATAAACTCTCAAATTCTTACTAAACAATAAGCACTACTTAACTGCATGTAGTCTTGCTTGAATACCTGCATCGGCATTAATCATTTTAGCTGATGCAATCGCCAGATTACGGCGTTTTCTCGCTCCTCTTAATATAAATTCCACACTGTCGCATACATTACACGAAGGTGATACTATCTTTTTAAGCATATATAAATCTCCGTTTTTAATTCTGATTACATTTTATATATCGGCTTGTTTCATTAAAACTTTAGTATGTTGTTTAACTTGTTTACATATTTTTACAATAATGATAAGATTAATATATTAATCGGGTAATATATTAATAAATGAAAGGAGCGATTATGAAACAATTTATTAAGAAACTCGGGGGGGGGCGCTTCATTAGCTCTTAGAGAGGGATTTACCCTTGCCGAGGTTCTGGTAACCTTAGGTATTATTGGAGTGGTTTCAGCGATGACCGTACCAACATTAATGCAAAATCACCAGCGTAAAACTTATGTAACCCAATTACATAAAGTTTATAATGAGTTTAGTCAAGCTTTGATGCAGTATCAAACCGATAGAAATGCCGTAAATTTGACAGAAGCTGGTTTAATTTCAAAAGATGCGGTTGATGCTTTTATGAAAACATATTTTAAAATTGTTCAGGAATGCGATTCTATGGATGATTGCTTTGCTGATGAGTATAAATCACTTCAAGGTTCTGTTGATAGCAGTTATAGCAGAGATATTAGATCCTTTGTACTAGCAAACGGAGCATCAATAAGACCCAGCTATTCCCCTGAGGGAAGTTACAAATTACTTAATATCGGAGTTGATATTAACGGGAAGAAAGGTCCGAATATTTTAGGGAGGGATTTCTTTTTTTTCGCAGTCTATAAAAACGGTTTAATAGACGATTACTCGGGAGATGTTAATGATAATGCTCCGCTGACAGAAGAAGCACGTGATAATATGTTTAATACTCAATGTAATGCAGGTGCTCCAGGCAGCAGCTGGGGCTGCTTTGGAAAAATATTAAATGATAATTGGGAGATGACATATTAAAAAAGAGCCTTTAAGGCTCTTTTTTTACATATTCGGTTCAATTTTTTCTTTATAAATTTGAACTAAGCAGTAGTACCATACAAGTTGAACTACAAAACTTAAATATCCTCCTAATATTCCTCCTGCATACATTGCGGCTGAAACATTTTTTACTCCGGTCAATCCCATCATTAAACCGACAATGAAACTTGGCGTCATTGCTGCACTATACACAGGTATGAATAAAAGTCCCAATAGTACAAAATCCGAAAAAGTATGCTTTACATAGCCGAACGGTAAAACAATGTTATATAAACCTTTTTTGTTAAAGTTTTTGGCGTATGCAATATAAATAAATTGAATAAATGCACAAATAAACAAAACTGCAAGTATAAGGAATATACATAAAACAATAAGAAAAGAGTGGCTTACCAGAAATGCAAACGCTATTCCTATTGCGGCAAAAACATACAGCGTCCACACTATCATTAAAGGGAGTGCGTCAAAAAAAACTTTAAACGGTTTAATATTAATTTCAGGCAGTGAATATTCTTTTTCATTATTAAATGAATTATGTGAAAATAAAAGGTTATATCCGCCCATATAAACACCTATAATAAGAGTTATTAAAAGGCAGACAAGTAACCCGTTTAAACTTCCTAATTCTTTTGTTTTTTCCATTGTTTCCGCAACTGTTTGAACATAAACGGATGAAATTGAAACAATTCCTGTTATTAAAAACAGTAAAATATGTTTAGTCAGCTTACCTGTTCCTGAATAAACCCTTTTAAATCCGTCAACCATTAAATCAATAACGTTCATCATTCCTCGCTTTCATAAGTTTTAAGCATTTCATAATCCCAAACAAGCACACCGATTGATAAAGTATAAATTAGTAAGATACTTGTTATATAATTTGATAATTTTGCAACTGCAGTCTGCTGTGCCGAAATGGTAAGAGTTATTGTATTAATATCACCCTTGAAGTAAATTGCAAGAACAATACCTATAATAAAGAATATTATGAATATAAATACAAATGTTACTATGTGGCTGACTATTACTACCCACAGTCTTTTTATTAAAAGCATAAAATATTCTTTAACTCTGAATTTTCTGAATAATATTCCCGCATCATTATTACGATAATTGTAAGAAAAACCTGCCTGCAGCATTGTCAACGGAATTGATATAATTGTTTCTATACAAAATGCGGCATATTGATATTTTGTAAATAAACTTAGAATAAGAAACGGAAGTCCCGCAAGAAATATTAAAAACGGTATTTTTCTTAAAGCCAGCTTAAAAGACCGCATATCTATGTCGGGCAATTCCCTGTCGTGCATAAACAGTGTTTCAAATCCTGTAAAAAATAAAGCGAAAATTATAAGAAATATCGCAAATATTATTTTTTGTGCAATCCCCGCTTCTGTTAGTCCCTGTGTTTCTAATGCAAAATACCCGTTGAGCAATCCGGCAATTCCGCATATTGAAAATAATGAAATCTGTCTCGGTAATGTATTTTTACCTGTATACAATCTTTTTAAGCCGTTAAGCATTTGCGTCATTATTTTCATCCTTTCTGATAAGCGGTCTTATGTTTTTGACGTAAGAATTGATTAATGAATAAGGAAATGCAAAATACCATGTTACAATAACAAAATATCCGGCTATGGTATTCATAATAATATCCATAAAATAAAAATCGCCTGCAATATGCCCGATTTTGTCTAATCCGATGAGCCCTGCAGCAATATATAACAATATGTAAATTACCGCAACAGCAATACTGAACATAACAAATAATAACAGTTTTATGTATAACGGTTTAAAGCCGGGTTTTATAAACTTAAATAATAAAGCAATATTTACCAGTCCTTTTGAGTTAAGATCTTCTGCATAGGCAAGAAATATATAATATACAAACATTGCAAAAAACAGTAATAATACGGTAATTATTACAGGTACGGCAATAAAATGCGTAGCAATATAAAGAAGAACAGCGGAAACCAATACCAGTACGGCATATATTCCCCATATAATGTTTAATTTTATTATTCCTAAGTATATTTTCGGACATATTTTCATAAATGACGGTAAAACACCGTTATCCGTATTATTTATTGCATTATGCAGGAATTGAATGCTATAAGCTCCTATAATAATATTAAAGATAATATCAAGAGGATTTTGCCTGTAATTATCGGGATTTCCCGTTTTTATATCCCATAATGCTGACAGCAGTGTCCATATAATTGATATTGTGACAAGCCAAATATGTGCTTTTTTATTTTCGTAAACCTTTTTATAGCTCTCAATTAAACCCGACATTGAAATCTCCTTACCGATAGTGTTTATTATAACAGTTTTTTTGACAATTGCAAGGTTGTCTTTTTTTATAGTAAAATTAAATTATGGAAACAGAATTAAAGCAAAAATTAAACGATTTAAAAAGCAGATTTGATAAAATAAAGGAGTGTCTTTGACGCTGACGGATTGAGAAAAGAGCTCTGTAATCTTGAGAGTGAAATGCAATCTCCCGGGATTTGGTCAGATCAAAAGAAGGCATCGGAACTCGGTTCTAAAATCAGAGAGATAAAAGATAATCTTGCATTTTCGGATAATTGTTTATCCGTTATTGATGATGCATTGACTGCTCTTGAAATAGGTGATGAAGATTTAATAAACGAATGTTTTGAAAACCTTAAAGAAATGGAGCGTTCTCTTGATAAATTTGAAGTTAAACAAATGCTTAGCGGGGATTATGACGAAGCGGACGCCATTTTAACAATTAATGCAGGTGCAGGCGGAACTGACGCTCAGGATTGGGCAAGCCTTTTGCTCAGAATGTATATGCGCTGGGCAGAAAGTCACGGCTGGAAGGTCGAACTTCTTGACAAACTTGACGGAGATGAGGCAGGAATTAAATCAGCGACCGTAAAGATTATCGGTAAATATGCTTTTGGTTATGCAAAAGCAGAAAAAGGGGTTCACAGGCTTGTAAGAATTTCACCTTTTAACGCTAACGGCAAAAGGCAGACAAGTTTTGCATCCGTAGAAGTTACACCGATTATTGAAGATTTTGAAAAAACAATAATAATTCCTCCCGAAGATTTGGAGGTTGATACAATGCGTTCAGGCGGTGCAGGCGGGCAAAATGTTAATAAAGTCGAAACAGCTGTAAGAATTTTGCATAAACCTACAGGTATAGTTGTAAAATGCCAGCAGGAACGTTCACAGCTTCAAAACAAAGAAAATGCAATGCAAATTCTTGCATCAAAATTATTGGCAATAAGACAGGCTGAACACGAAAAAAAACTTGCCGAACTGAAAGGAGAAAATTCAGATATTAACTTCGGTTCACAAATCCGTTCTTATGTATTCCACCCTTACAAAATGGTAAAAGACCACAGGACAAATTATGAAACGGGTAATGTTGATGCTGTTATGGACGGATATTTGGACGGTTTTGTTGAAACATACCTCCGTATGAAAAAATAACTTGAATTTTTGTTAAAAATATGCTATACTTGTAACGTACTATAGAGACAAGGAGCAATTTATGAAAAGATTGGCAAAA
>FR900465.1:0-16556 GCA_000438175.1 Fusobacterium sp. CAG:439
GGCTAAGAGTGTTCCATTTAAAGAAGGTGCTTGTATCTCAGGTTATGTCGGTGACGCAACCCCTTATTGCAAGAATGGCACTCCATTTACTAAGGCAGATGAATGTACCACAAATTATAATTCCATGTGCCGTGTCAAGCAGATACAGCCTGTGAAATTTTTCTTCTAACTCCATTGTTCAATAGTATCACAATAAATTAATGAGTTAGATGCGGCGCCGAAGTTATTCGGCGTCTTTTCCTTTACAATGGTCAAAATATTTGTTATAGTAAAACAGAAAGGAGCAAATATGAAAACTAAAGAAACAAAAAAGATGCCATTAAGGCAAAAATTTCACAATTTTTGTGCAGATGTGTCTACGCGCGTATTGTTCGGGGGGGGGGCAGTTTAAGGCTCCTGTCTTTATTTCATAAGTATTGTAAAATTTCTAAACTCTGTTATAATAGTGATGTATATATTCACAAATATGGCAGGGGATTATTAGTGAAAAAAGCATTTACTTTATCAGAAATTTTGATTACTTTGGGTATAATTGGTATAGTGGCTGCTTTGACTATGCCCGCTGTTTTGGCAAATCATCAAAAAAAAGTTTTAGCAGTACAGACAAAAAGGTTTTATTCTCTGTTAAGTCAAGCATATATATCAGCAGAACTTCACAATGGTGAGGCTGCAAATTGGGAAGGTAATAATAATTACAGTGCTACTGTATTTGAAAAATATATTTTTCCTGAATTAAAAGGAATTTCCAGTGTAGATGATGAGATTTTACGCAATAACTGCACTGATTACGGATATGAAACAGGGTTGCATCTTATGACTTCTTTTAATGTAGCAAGAAGTGGTTGTTTTTTATTAGCTAGTGGTGAACTTGTGTTCCCTAAAAAAGTTTCCTCGGACGACGACGACGGGTATTACCTGACGGGGTTAATTGTAGATGTAAACGGTTTTAAAAAACCTAATGCGAAAGGTAAAGATATTCATACGTTTTTTATAATAATGCGTCCTACGTCGAAAAACTTAAATTTGTATGTTTTAGACGGGCAAATAAAGAACTTTCATAAAGCCGGTATTATCCCTTCAGGTTATAATCTGATTGAAGATTGCACTAAGCATAAATTAGTACATTTGTGTACCGCCAAACTGATGCAAGACGGGTGGGAGTTCAAGGACGACTATCCGTGGTAAATTCATATAAGTTAAACTTTTTACTTTATAAAACTTTTTCATGTTAATATTTTAAATATGGACTTTAAGAGCAGACTACAGAATTTAACAAGAAAACAAAAAGCTTATGCGGGAGCTTTTGCTGCCATTGTCGGTCTTTTAGCCTGGGCATTTATTTCTGCCGGAGTTATTACACATAACTTTAACAGAAGCCAGCTTCAAACTGATCAGGATAGACAGGAAGCCTTGATTAACGGTATTATTCTTACTGAAACAAAGGATGAAAAAAAATATTGGGAAATTTATGGTGAAACAGGTAATTATGACAGTAAAAACGGCGTAGCCATGCTTAATAATGTTGTCGGGAATTTTTACGATGACAATAACGAAGTTTCAATGAGCTTTGAGTCTTCTAAAGGCACTTACAATGAAAAAAAAGAACAAATCATATTGTATGATGATACTTTTATTGTATTAAAAGATTTAACTACGCTCAGGGCTAACAGGCTTGTATGGTCAGGAAAAGATATACCGATTATTGCAGAAGGCAATGTCAGAATTACAAGAAAAAGCGACCTTTTATCAACTGCAAAAAAAGTTGAAATAAGCCCTGATTACGAAAAGTTTAAAATTATCGGAAACACTGTTTCCAAAGTTTACAGCGATAAGGAGATTAAGTGAAAAAATTAGTATTAACTTTAATAATAACTTTATTTACGGCCGGACTGATTGTTCAAGCTTCTGATCTTGTCATTGAATCTAAAACTCAGAGTTACAACGAACAGGAAAACAGACTTAAATTTGAAGGAGATGTGAAAGTTTCTGTTGACGATTTAAAAGTTGTCGGAGAATCTGCAGATGTAAGCATGGATGAAAATCAAAAACTTGATACCGCAACTTTCTACGACAAACCTTATGCTTATGAGATTAAAAAGAATAAAAAACGTGAAGTTAAAGCAAATATTTTAAAGATGTCTTTAATTACTAAAGTTGTCAAAGCTCAGGGAGACACACAATCAATTGTTTTTGACGGCAAAACTCCTGTTGTTGTTATAAACGCTGATGAACAGGAATATGATACAAAATCAGGTATTATGACAGCAGACGGAGCTGTTACTATACTTTATAAAGACTTGGAAACGTTTTCAGACAAAGCAAAAGTGAAAACGGATAAAAACGGTGATTTAAAAGATATTGAACTTATCGGCAATGCAAGAATTAAACAGCAAAGCAACGACTCTTTTGCCGACAGATTTTATTATAATGCAGGGACAAAGGTTCTTACCGCGACAGGAAATACTACCTCAAATGCAATGATGGAAGACGGTACAAAACTTGTTCTTAAATCAAACCGTCAGGAATATGTTCAGGATAAAAATATCTTTTATGCATCAGGCAATGTACGTGTATGGTATCAGGATTATTATGCGGAAGGACCGAAACTTACTTTATACCCGAATAAAGAAGGTAAACCGAATGAAGCTTATTTTACTGGACGTTCGAGTATTACTCAGGGGGTAAGAACAATTTATGCGGATAAAATTAAAATGACTATGAAGCCGAAAGATTTCCATGCTGACGGAAACACCAGAACCGTAATTAAAAACATAGGGTCGGGTGACAGCGGAGAAAATGAAAACGGCGGAATGAGTTTGGGATTATAATTATGAGTGAAAAAGAAAAAGTTGAAAAAGCATTAGATTTTTATAATAAAGGAGAATACCAGAAAGCTATTGATATTTTCAGTTCCGTTCTCGAAACCTGTCAGGATAACGCTGAGCTTTACAATAACATTGCTCTATGTTATGCAAATCTTAACGATTTTGACAGAGCTGAAAAAAATTACCTGAAGGCTCAGGAGTTAAATCCTAAATTAGCACAGGTTTATATTAACCTTGCCGATATATATTACCGCAGAAAAGATATGGGTAACGGTATCGGACTTTTAACTACAGGTATTTGCGAAATTCCGGATAATCTTGTTTTAAGACACTATCTTGCAAGATTTTATATGGAAGATGCAAGACTTGATCTGGCAATTGACGAACTTGAAAATATTTTAGAAAAACAGCCTGATAATTATGATGTATATTATGATTTGGGCAGAGTGCATTTTGAGCTCGGAAATTACGCAAGTGCTATTGAAAATTTTGAAAACGTTCTTACATATAAATCCGAAAATCCATGGATTTATTACTATTTAGGTGAAGCATACGAAGCAAACGACGAGATTGATAAAGCTCTTTCAAATTATTTGAAAGCTATAGCCCACAATGATGCGTTTTCACCTGCTTATAAGAAATCCGCAATCCTCTTTCTTGCCAGAGGGGATTACGATGATGCTCTTGAGTATTTTGAGGATTATATAAAGCTTGATATTCCGAAAGAGGAAGTCAATAAAATTAATGAGTTAATAGGAAGAATTAAGAAAAAACAAAATGGCGAAAAGTAAATACTGGATAGCTTTTTCATCAATAGAAGAGATAGACAGCTCTTTTATTCAGAGGCTGTATAACTATTTTGGCGATATTGAAACTGCATTTAACGCAAACGACCTGTCCTCTGTTGACGGTTTAAGTGTAAAAAGGGCTGAGAAATTTTTGCGTCTCCGCGATAAAGTTGATATTGAAAAAGCCGTTGATGAAGTCGAAAAACGTGGCATAAAATATCTAACGTTTGACGATGAAAAATATCCGCAGATGCTGAGAAATATAGATAATCCTCCTTCGGTTATTTATTACAAAGGTGATTTATTTGATTGTAATCTTGAAAAAACTCTTGCCGTCGTCGGCTCAAGAAAAGCTACAACTTATGCAAAAGAAGCTCTTAAAAAGATTATAGGCGAGCTTGGCGGGACAGATATTTGTATCGTATCTGGACTAGCATCGGGAATTGATACGACAGCGCATGTTGCTGCGTTGGAAAATAACTTAAAAACAATCGGTGTAATTGCAAGCGGTTTTGATTATACTTATCCTGCAGCAAACAAGGATTTGTATAAAAAAATAGAAGAAGGCAACGGTGCGGTTGTAACAGAATATTATCCGACATTTGAACCTCTGAAATTCCGCTTTCCTCAAAGAAACCGCATAGTTTCTGGTTTATCATACGGAACTCTGGTTGCGGAAGCCTCATTAAAAAGCGGAGCTCTTATTACATCTAATCTTACGCTTGAACAGGGCAGAGAGTTAATGTGTATTCCGGGGCTTATTACAAATCCTAATACCGAGGGCATTTATAAATTGCTTAAAAGCGGTGCCTCTCTGGTAACCTGTGCTGATGATATTCTTGAAACCCTCGGTTGGGAAGTGAAAATTGAGCAGCAAAATTTATTTGCCCTGCCTGATTTAGGCAAAGATGAGAAATTAATTTATGAAGCTCTGGAAATTGAAGAAAAGTGTGTTGATGAACTTCAGGCGTTTACCAAATTGAGTATAGATAATTTGTTGATGTACTTGACAACAATGGAGCTTAAAGGGATAATTAAACAAGTCGACGGGGACAGATACAAGAGAGTAGTATAAATGGCAAAGACAGAAGAAACGGCAAATATTTCCAAAAAACAGACGTCTAAAAAAGAGAAATCATTAGTAATAGTTGAGTCGCCCGCTAAATCTAAAACTATCAGAAAGATTTTGGGTGACAGTTACCAGATTGAAGCAAGTTTCGGGCATGTAAGAAATTTGCCGACCAAAGACCCTTCAACGGAAAATCTTGGTTTTGATATTAATAATCATTTTGAGCCTAAATTTGAAATAATTCCCGGTAAGCAGGCGGTTGTAAAAAAATTAAATGACCTCGCAAAAAAAGTTGATAAAATATATCTTGCATCTGACCCTGACCGTGAAGGTGAGGCTATTGCATGGCATGTAAGACAAATTCTTAAAGTGCCTGATGAAAAGATTTTGCGGATTGTATTTAACGAGATTACACCGAAAGCCGTAAAATATTCCGTTGATAATCCGCGCGGAATTGATATGGATATGGTTCAGGCTCAACAGACAAGACAAATTCTGGATAAACTCGTAGGGTATAAATTAAGCCCTGTTCTCTGGAAGCAAATCGGTAACAGAAACCTGTCCGCAGGCCGCGTGCAATCGGTTGCACTCCGTATGATTTGCGAAAGAGAAGAAGAAATCGAAGCATTTATCCCGCAGGAATACTGGTCAATTCACGCAAATCTTGATAAAGACGGAAAAAACTTTGATGCGGAACTTTCAAAGATTAAAGGTAAAGCCGTCGAAAAAACTATTAAAAATAAAGAAGAAGCGCAAAAGATTGCAGACTTTTTAACCTCCTATCCATCGGATTTTGATGTTACAAAGGTTACTAAGAAAAATACGAAACGCAAACCCACTGCACCTTTTATAACATCAACAATGCAAAGAGCCGCAAGTTCAAAGCTCGGCTTTGGTGTTCAAAAAACAATGCAGGTTGCGCAAAAACTTTATGAAGGTATTGAAATCGATGGAACTCCCGTCGGTTTGATTACCTATATGAGAACTGACAGTGTAAGAGTCTCAGATGATGCACAGGCTATGGCAAAAGACTTTATTCTCGGCAACTACGGTGAAAAGTATTACCCCGAAAAGCCGAATATATATGTTAAAGGCAAGCAGAATGTTCAAGATGCTCACGAAGCAATCAGACCTTCTTATCCTGAAAGAACTCCCGAAAGCATAAAAAAATACCTTGATAATGACCAGTTTAAACTATATAAACTTATCTGGGATAAATTCATGTCCTCTCAAATGACACCTGCAGATATTGCTAATAAAACGGTTGAAATTACAGCAGGAGATTATACCCTTAAAGCCGGTACAAGCAAGGTTACTTTTGACGGGTTCTTGAAAGTTTATAACGACGCCGATGAAGAAGAACAAAAAGCGGAAGCAAAAATTCCTGACTTGAACGAAGGCGATAAAGTTAAATGTCTTAAAGTTGAACCCAAACAACACTTCACACAGCCGCCTCCGAGATATAATGAAGCTTCTCTTGTTAAAGCTCTGGAAGAATACGGGATAGGACGTCCTTCTACTTATGCAACTATTATTACGGTTATCCAAACCCGAAAATACGTTGAAAAGAAAGATAAAGCACTTCATCCGACCCTTCTCGGAAGAACTGTATCCAAACAGCTTGTAGCCCAGTTTGCAGATATTATGGATTATAAGTTTACCGCAGGCATGGAAACAAAACTTGATAAAATTGCCGAAAAAAAGGCTATCTGGAACGATGTTTTACAGGAATTCTACGCCCCGTTTATCGAAGAAGTTAATAAAGCTCTTCAAACAGGTGAACGTGTAAGAATAGAAAGTAAAATTAAATGCCCTAACTGCGCTAAACCTATGGTTTTGAGAATGGGTAAAAACGGTTCGCAGTTTTTGGGCTGCTCCGGTTACCCTGAATGCAAGACAATGATGTCTTTAAATGCTTTATCAGAAGAAAGTCTTCAGGAACAGTCTAATGAACCTGAAGTTTGCGAGGAAAAATGTGAAAAATGCGGGTCGGATATGATATTTAAAATGGGACCTTACGGCAAATACATGGAATGCACAAATGAGACTTGCAAGCACAGAAAACCATATCGAAAATCAACGGGTGTTAAATGTCCGAAATGCGGTGAAGGTATGATTGTTGAGAGAAAATCAAAACGCGGTACTATATTTTACGGCTGTGATAAATATCCGGACTGTGATTTTACGTTATGGAATGAACCAACAGGCGAAACCTGCCCCGAATGCGGTTCATTGCTGGTAAAGAAAGTTTTGAAAAAAGGAACGGTAATTGCATGTTCAAGTATGAAATGTCATTATAAAAATGAAGTAACAGGAGAAAGTGCTGATGAATCAAGAGCTTTATGAACGTTATCTTGCAAAAAAAGCTAAAAAATTAGGGATTTCCGTTGAAGAGTTAAAAGCTCAGGGAACATCTTCGCCGATTAAGGAAACGCAGCCTGTTCAGGAAGAAGCAAAATATGTTCAGAGAACTATTCAGGAACAGCTTGATGCAGAGCAAAATTCTGTGCCGATTCAACAATCCTTTAACGGAATGCAGCCTGAAACCGTAAAAACAGAAGTTCCAACGTATGTTTTCGGGCCTTCTAAAATGCAGCAAACTCCAAATTATAACAGCAGTCCGATTAGTCAGCCCGTAAAACCTGAAATAAAAGATACACGTGAAAATAAATTCGGTCTTATCGGTTATCCTCTCGGGCATTCTCTTTCGAAAGTTATACATGAGGCAGGTTTTAAAAGTTTAGGCATAAATGCGGCATATGATATTCTGGAAACCCCGCCCGACAGCCTTGTTGACAGAATAAAATGGCTTAAGACAAACGGTTATAAGGGCTTTAATGTAACAATTCCTTTGAAACTGCCTGTTTCATTGTTTGTTAATGAAGTTGATAATTATGCGGATTTAGCGCGAGCTGTGAATACTGTTTATATTGATGCGGATAAGTCATTAAAGGCTTATAACACAGATGTAATAGGGTTTAAAAGAGCAATCCCTTCTGATATAGATTTAAAAGGTAAAAAGGTTGCTATTCTAGGGACAGGCGGTGCAGCTCATGCGGCTTGTGTAGCATTGACAGAAGCAGGAGTTGAAGAGATTGCATTTTTTACACGAAATATCCCTAATTCGATAGAGTTAATGAATTATGTAAGACGTAAATTCCCGTCAATTAATTTTAACGTATACCAGATTGAGAATATAAGAAATCTCGGTGAATATTCTATGCTTGTAAATACAACTCCTATAGGAATGCTTGGTAAAGCAGGCGATATGATGCCTGTAGAACCGCACGCACTTGAAACTTTAAGCCGTGATGCCGTTGTTTATGATGTTATTTATAATCCTAAAAAAACTGTTTTGATTAAAGCTGCTGAAAAATTAGGGTTAAGAACAATTACAGGGCTTGATATGCTTATTTTTCAGGCTGTTGCTGCGCAAGAACTATGGTTTGGAAATACTCCGGACTGGAAAGATATGAAAATAGCTGCTCTGGAAACACTTTAGGTTGAAAAATTTTATAAAATATGTTATATTTATTATAAGATTAAGTCAAACAGAAGGAGTTGCTATGAAAAATTTGTTAAGAATTGCAATGTCGGGGGGGGGGCATTTTTAGCTTCTAGTGAAAGTTTTGAGAGTTTATTCAAAACATTAGTGCCGGGTCAAGCGGCACGCTTGGGATTTACCCTTGCCGAAGTTTTGGTTACTCTGGGAATTATCGGTGTAATCGCTGCACTGACAATGCCTTCATTGATTAACAGTACTCAAAACAGAGAGTTACAATCTGCATTAAATAAGGGATATTCTGAAATTTCTCAGGCACTTGAATTTATGAAAACGGATATCGGTACCGATATTGTGCCGCAAGATTATCCTCCGAAAACTTTTTCCGTTACATATCGCAAATATTTCAAATCTCTTAAAACAGATTCAAACAGCGGAATAATTTCCGGAGAACATGAAGATGGCGATAACGAAACTTCAGCAGTTAAGGCATATAAAAATTATAAAACGTACAGTCTTTCACAAACAGTAAAAACAGATTTTTTTGATGACGGTCAAATTTTATTGTCAGACGGGGCCTTGATTATGATTGAAAATCCAAGTTCATCTGTACCGCGGTTATTTATATCTGTTGACGTTAACGGTATGAACAAAAAACCTAATGTTTTCGGCAGAGATTTGTTTACATTTGAAATTACGCCTGAAGGAAAGCTCTTACCTATGGGAGCAGAAGGAACTACATATACAGATACGGATAAATACTGTTCAAAAAATTCTAATGACAGATTGAACGGTATAGCCTGTACCGCAAAGGCTTTAAGTGATCCTGACTACTTTAAAAAAATGTATTAATTATTCGTATCTGAGTGCATCAATCGGGTTTAAAAGAGATGCTTTGTAAGCGGGGTAATAGCCGAATAAAACTCCTATTGCCCCTGAAAATCCGAGTGAGAGGATTATGGAAAATAAAGATATTGAAACGTTCATTACTCCTGATATTTGAACGGCTTGCGCACCGATAATTCCGACAGCAACACCGATAAGCCCGCCGATTATTGAAAGCAAAAAAGATTCGATTAAGAATTGAACTCTGATATCTGAAGGTTTGGCGCCTATTGCCATTCTTATTCCTATTTCTTTTGTCCGCTCGGTAACCGATACAAGCATTATATTCATAATTCCGATGCCGCCGACTAAAAGCGATACCGAAGCAATTGACGCAAGAAGGATTGCAAATGTCTGAACCGTCGATTTCATCTTTTCCTGAAATTCGGCTGAATTTCTTATTTCAAAATCGTTTTCCTGATTTTTCCCTATTCTGTGTCTTGCAATAAGCAATTCTTCTATATCCTGTTCGGCAAGTGAAACATCATCAGGATCCGAACCTTTTACGACAATCATTGAAACGGTGCCCGGGAAAACAGTTCCGAAAACTTTTTTTTGTGCCGTAGTAATAGGAATGAAAATTAAGTCATCCTGATCCATAGGCCCCATACTTCCCTTTGATTTTAAAGTTCCTATAACTTTAAACGGAATTCCGCCTACTCTCATAATTCTTCCTATAGGGTCTAAATCTCCGAAAAGTTCTGAGGCAACTGTAGAGCCTATTACCGTAACTTTGGCTGAATTTTTTATATCTTCGTGGGTAAAACCTCTGCCGAAATCAACTTCATAATTTTTTATATAAAAATATTCGGGATTTATACCGTATACAGTTGTTGCCCAGTTCTGGTTTCCGTATGTAAGCTGCTTAGATTCCGTACTTACAGAAGATACAGCGGCAACTCCCCTTGCATTTTTTTCTATGGCCTGAGCATCTTTAAGGGTTAATGTGGGACGTGTTCCCATTCCCATTCTTACCCCGCCTGATTTTGCGGATGCAGAGCGGATGGTCAGAAGGTTGCTGCCCATTGATTCCATATCTTTTTTTACTTTTTCGCTTGCGCCTGTCCCGACGGCAAGCATTATAATTACCGCGCTTACACCGATAATTATGCCTAAGCTTGTGAGCATTGAACGCATTTTATTTATTTTAAGCGATACTATCGCCATTTTTACTGTTGATTTGAAATCTATCATTTTAACCCTTTTTAATACGGAATTGTAGTATTTGTATTTACTTCATCGGAAATTATATTTCCGTCTTTAAATCTCACTACTCTTTTGCAGTACTGCGCGATATCAGGTTCATGGGTTACAAGGACAATCGTTTTACCCATGTTTTTATTCAGATTAACAAAAAACTCCATAACTTCTATACTTGTTTTTGTGTCAAGATTACCTGTCGGTTCGTCTGCAAGTATCAATGGCGGGTCGTTTACAATAGCGCGGGCAATCGCAACCCTTTGCTGCTGACCGCCTGACATCTGGTTTGGCATATGGTCTTCTCTTTGTTCAAGCCCTACGATTTTAAGCGCCTCTTTTGCCCTCACAATCCTTTCTTCTTCGGGAATTCCTTTATAAATCATTGGTAGTTCCACATTTTCAAGAGCTGTTGTTCTTGAAATAAGGTTAAAGCCTTGAAAAACAAACCCCATTTTTTCGTTTCTGACCATTGCAAGGCTATCCGTGTCAAGCGAAAGCATATCAATTCCGTCAAGGTAATAACTTCCTGAATTCGGTTTATCAAGTGTTCCGAGCATATTCATAAAAGTTGATTTCCCTGACCCCGATGCTCCCATAATAGCAACAAATTCTCCCTGTTCTATTGAAAGCGAAACACAATTAAGGGCATTGAAGCTGTCCTCTCCTGTTTGATAAGTTTTTATTGCATTTTTAACTTCTATTAAGCTCATATTTATAACCTTGGCATCGGCGGTCTGCCGCTATTCTTTTTAGAATTTTTTCCTTTGATTGACATAATTACTTCAGTACCTTCATTCAGCGCATCTGATATAACTTCTGTTGAAGAATCATTATTTGCGCCTGTTTCAATTTCTATACGTTTAGGTTTATTTTTTTCTAAAATCCATATACCCTGATTTTTATATTTTGGGCCGTTAATGTCGGGTGTGAATTTCAGTGCCATATTCGGAACGCACAATACATTTTCGCTTTTATCGGTAATTATCGAAACATTGGCTGTCATTCCGGGTTTAAGTTTTAAATCTTCGTTGTTAACATCAACTATTACCGTGTAAGTAACAACATTTGATTCTGTTGTGGGGGACAATCTTACCTGTGTAACTTTTCCTTTAAATGTGCTGTCGGGATAGCCGTCAAGTGTATAGGTTACGTCCTGCCCTTCTTCAACTTTTCCGATATCGGCTTCCGAAACACTCACTTCAATCTGCATTTTTGTTAAATCCTGTGCTATTGTAAAAAGTTCAGGAGCTTGAAAACTTGCAGCAACAGGAGATCCTAAGTCAATTTCACGTGAAATAACAGTACCGTCAACGGGTGCTATAATTTTTGTGTAGCCCAAATTTGTCAATGCTGTTTTTAAAGATGCCTGATACTGGTTAATCTGTGCTTTAGCAGCGTTTATTTGAGCAATATCTGACTGGTAGGTGCTTAATTTTTCATCTAATTCGCTTTTGGCAACAAAATTTTTTGCATAAAGATTTTTATATCTTACGTATTGTTTTTGGTCGTAATTTGCGATAGCCTGTAATTTCGCGAGATTTGCTCTGGCATTGTTGATTTGCGCTTGATTTTGCTGAACTGTTGCTTCAAAGTTTGCAGGGTCAATTTGTGCAAGAATTTGTCCTTTTTTCACAACATCATTATAGTCAACGTAAATTTCTTTAATCAGACCCGAAACTGTTGAACCAACGCTTACTGTATTAACGGGATTAATTGTGCCCGAGGCTTCAACAACTTCGGTAATTGTGCAGCGTTTAAGCGTCTTAGTATTATATTTTACCTGTTTGCTGCCTGCAAATCCTATTACACCGATTATAATCACAATAATAACGGCGGCTGTCGAATATATGTATTTTTTTTGTATATTTTTAAGATTTAACATTACTTGTCCTCTATTGATGTTGTAACTTCCTGCGGTAAGGCAATTGCTCTTTCAAGGTTTGCTCTTGCGACATTGTAGTTGTATACTGTCTGAACGTAAGAAACCTGAGCGTTATTATAATTAACTTTTGCATCCTGAAGTTCAATATAATCTCCAAGCCCTACTGCATATCTTCCGTCTGCAAGTTCAAAGTTTTCTAAGGTCTGTTTGACTTTTACGGCAAGAAGCGGAATTTGTTTTTCCAGTTGTACCATATTTATATATAGGTTTTGAACTTCAAAATATATATCCTGTTTTGCCTGATCAATTTCGTTTTGCGCAAGATCAACCTGTATTTTTGCATTATCTATTTTATGTTTTTGACCTTTAATATTTACTGAACTTGATAAATTTATCCCGACATTAAAAGAATTTGTATTATACTGATCGCGGTAGCCGTAGCCTGCTGAGGCAGAAATTTCGGGAAGATATTCGCGTTTTGTATATTTCAGAGATTCTTCCATTGCTTTTAATGTGGCATCGTAAGCTTTTAAATCAGGTCTGTTCTTGTACGCAAGATTAACAGATTCATCAAAAGTGTAAGGAAAGGGCTTAAATTTGTAATTATCCAGTACGTTAATTTTTTCAACCTGTGAAGTTAAAAAAGCATTGCTGACATCTTTCGGCGGACTGCTTAAATCCTTTTTCTCGTCAATTTTTTCAAGATTTACCGGCGCATAATTGTTCTGAAAATTGAATGTTTCCGTATTTTCAATTTCATATTCTGGCGCAAATGCTATATACATTGAATTGTTAAGCTGAACAAGCGCATTTTTGTAAGCTTTTTCGGATTCCACAAGCGTGACTTTCGAATCGCTCAAATAAACTTCGGCGTTAACAAGGTCGATTTTGGATTTTATTCCTTCTTCAAAATAAGCTTTTGTACGCTGATAGTTTCTTTCGTTAATCTGAACGTTTGCTCTGTTTACATCAAGTGTTGCTTTTGCCGCCAGAACTCCGTAGTAATTTGTTTTTACGCCAAAAATAGTTTCGAGAACCATATCTTCAAATTCGTAAAGTGCCGCAACCCTGTCGAAATTATACATTTTTATATTGGCGTTTGTTTTGCCGAAGTTAAATAAAAGCTGATTAATACTTGCTTCTGCTGAATAAATATTTGAATTAGTAGAGCGTCTGTCATTTCTGTTATCGGTAATATTATAACCCGTCCCGACGCCGAGTGTCGGAAAGTATTCGGATTTCGCAATTCCGAGATTACCTCTTGCAAGTCCGTAATTGTAACGTGCTTTTTTTATTTGAGGACTGTTTTGAAGAGCTATTGTAATACAGTCTTTAATATTTAAAACGGCATTTTTTTCAACACTCATCTGCTCAATTGCAAATGAGGCTGACATTGTGCAGCATAAACAAACTGTTACGGCTAAAGACTTTATATTGAATTTCAAGCTTAAAAATCCTCGTTACAATATAGTAACGATTAAATCATGTTTTTTGTTCATTTCAATCATTTATGGGGTTGAGATTTTTGTCATTGAACCTGTATAATTTTTCGTTTAAGCTGGTTGTTTTTTGTTTCAGGCAGTTTGTTTTTTGTCTGAGAATTCTGATAATACTTTCTAGATAGTAGCAATTTTCAGTTTCCATATTGCTTATATCGAATGAATTTTTTTAAGTTTTTGTAAGATGTTCAACATCAATAACCTGACATTCTAATTCCGCAAATTTTTCTAAAATAGCATCAAATTGTGTAGTCATATTAATTCCTCCTATAATTTGTTGAAAAATTAATGCTAAAATATTAATAATACATGTTATACTATTTAGAATATATTTAATCAATAGTGTAGTATTAATATATGAAGAAAAATGAAGATTTAAAAAAGATGGGCGAAGCAATCAGACTGGAACGGCTGAAACGACATTTATCACAGGAAAAGTTTGCTGAAATGGCTGATATGCCGACATTCCAACACTTGGGAAGAATTGAAAAAGGACAGGTAGATATACAGGTTTCGACACTGCTAAAAATTCTCCGCGCGCTTAAAATTAAATTTGAAGATTTGATTGAACTTTAATATTAGTTTATACAAGTCATGGGTGAAGCGGCACGCTTCAATTATCTTTCAGTGTCCAGAAATCTTTTTGTAACATTACCAGAAACGGTATTAATTCCAGACGCCCTACAAGCATGTTAAATACCATTAGAGCTTTTGAACTGTCATGTAAGCAGTCAAAATTTGCCATTGGTCCCGTCAGTTTCGCAAATCCTGGACCGATGTTGCCGAGAGCCGTTATACTGCTGCTTAATCCTATTGCACTGTTATGTTCAACTATTGAGATTATTACGGATGTTACCCCAAATATTAAAAAATAATAGAATACATAAACTACTATTTGTCTTGAAACTTCGGCAGGAACAGTTTTATTATCAACTTTAATGTTAACTATTGCATTCGGATGCAGTATTCTGAGAAGTTCGCTTTTCATTGACCTGTAAACAATCAGCCACCGAACCATTTTAATTCCGCCTCCCGCCGAACCCGCACAGGATCCCATAAACATTACCATGAACAGCAGAAGTTTTGATGTGTAATCCCAGTTTATAAAATCTACGCTTGCGCTGCCCGTAGAAGTTGTAATGCTTATAACCTGATAAAGTGCATCGGTAAATCCCTGAAATACCGTACTGTGAGTATTAATTATCAGCGAAATGGTAATTAATACAGCCATAAGCATTACAAGGGAAAAATAAAGTTTAAATTCTTCATTTTTAAAAAGAACCATAGGATTTTTTTGAACAATTGCCCTGTACTGAACGTTAAAACTGGCACCTGCAAGAAACATAAAAATTAATGTTACCCACGTAAGGTAATTTGAATGATATCCCATCAAACTTTCAGGATTTGGAGAAAAACCGCCTGCCGCAAGGGTTGATAACGAATTACAGACTGCATCGAATCCATGCATTCCTCCAACCATTAGTAATATAATCTGTAAAATTGTTAATCCTGCATAAACTCCCCACAGTGCAGATGCTGTATTTCTTATACGCGGAGTAATTTTATCTTCCGTGGGCCCCGGGGCTTCAGCAAAAAACATCTGGCGTCCTGCGACTGCAAACTGCGGCAAAATCGCAATAAACAATACTATAATTCCCAAACCGCCGAGCCACTGCGTTAATGAGCGCCAGAAAAAAAATGCCTGCGGATAATCAAAATTTGTAAGAATTGTTGCGCCTGTCGTAGTAATTCCGGAAACGGATTCAAACAATGCATCAAGCGGTGATATCCCGTAAAATAAATACGGAATTCCCGCAATTATTCCGAATATTACCCATGATACCGCAACAATAAATAATGCTTCCGCTTTTTTTATATCGTTTAAATTTTCAAGCGTTGTCGAGTTCGGGACTACTTTCCTAAAAACATAGCCCAACCCTGCAGAGATAATGCCTGCGGTTAAAAAAGGCATTATTGAACTAAAATCATGATAGTATAGCGCCGCAATAATCGGAGTTAAGGTTACGAGCCCTATATATATCATTGTTAATCCTATTGCATTTGCAAGATAATTTAAACGCATATTATTTTACCTTAAAAAACTCTTTAATTTCAGCCGCATTATCGGCAGTTGTAAAGATAATTAATATATCATCGGTATTTATTGCAGTGTCGCCTTTGGGGATTATAACGTTGTTCTTTCTTAAGATTACACCTATAATTGCGCGTGCGGGGAATTTTAAATCCATAATTTTTTTATTGTCAAATTCCGGAAGAACTTTAATTTCCATAACTTCTCCCTGTCCTTGCTCAACAGTTGCAAGAATATCGACATCGTTTTCCAAAAGATCATTTCTCACTTCGTTAATAGCTGAATTTTTAGGAGAAATTGCAACGTCAATACCTACTTTTTCAAATAAAGGTATATTTAAAACTTTTGCAACCCTTGCAATTACACGCTTAACCCCCAGTTGTTTTACGAGCAGCGAGCATAAAAGGTTTCTTTCATCATTATTGGTAACGCTAATGACAACATCAGCCGCGCCTATTTCTTCTTCATCAAGAAGTTTTAAATTTGTTCCGTCGCCGTTAATTACAAGAGTGTGCGATAATTCTTCCGCCAAAAGCTGGCATCTTTCGTAATCCTTTTCAATAATTTTAATTTTTATTTTAAGTTTTTCAAGAGTTTTTGCAAGCATCATTCCGACATTTCCGCCGCCGATGATTGCAACTGATTTAACTATTTCTTTTTCATGAAAAAAAGTTCCAGCCAGAATATCAAGCGAATGCGATGTTCCCATAAATATAAGCTTATCGCCGTCTTTAATTTCCGTTTCTCCGTTAGGAATAAAAAGCTGACAGTTTCTTGTAAGACCAACCATTAACGTGTCTTTTGTAAATCCGCA
>FR900465.1:16597-29631 GCA_000438175.1 Fusobacterium sp. CAG:439
TCCCTACAATAGGAAGATGCGATTTAACTTTATATTCCAAAAGTCTGGCTCTGCCGTCGGCAAAGTTTTCAACATCAAGTGCATGTGCTACTGTTACGATACGGAAAATTTCCTGAGTAAGCAGTTCTTCAGGCCAGATAATGTAGTCAATAAAGAAGTTGCAAAAATTTTCACTGTTTTTTTCAAAATTTAATGTTTTTTTGTATTCTTCTCTGCTTACAAAACAAATTGTTCTTACACCTCCAAACTGTTTAGCAGAGAGGCAGGCAACAATATTGGCTTCATCAATACCCGTACAGGCGATAAAAATATCAGCGTTTTTTATATCGGCATTTTTCAGAACATCTATGTTAGAAGCGTTGCCTTGAACAAAACTTATATCCAGCTTGTTAAATTCATCTGTTCTGTTTTCTTCTTTGTCAATTATTGTTATATCATGGTCTTCGAAGAATTCTGTTGCCAGCAGGCAGCCGATTTCCGTTGCACCGTAAATTACTATTTTCATAACATGCGAATTATATATTAAAAAGATTTTTTTACAAGTTATCTGAACATCAGCAGTACGAAAATTATGAGATAATTTAATATTTGCAGAGCTATAACGGCAACAATCGGAGAAAAATCCAATCCCCCCACAGGCGGTATTATTTTTCTGAAAATATTCAAATATAAATCGGTAACATCGCGCAGTGCTTCAAACGGCTGTTTATACCAGTCAATACTCGGTACAAAGCTTAAAAGGCATCTTAAAAGTATTAACCAGAAATATATTTGGAAAAAACTGTTTACAACAAATATTAAATTATTTACCATAATTCACCTTATAATTGAGAGCTTTTTTTAGTATCCGCACAAGAACAATTATCTCTTTGAGAAGGGATATTTTCAATCATCTTAAAGAGCAGATTTTTAAGGTTAGATACGTTAGAATTAAATACCTGAATAACTTCGTGGTGTGAAACAGGCGGAACATCTCCGACCAAACCTGCATCGTAGTCTGTTATCAGCGAAATATTCAACGGGCACATATCCATTTCTTTTACAAGGTAAGCTTCGGGGAATGCAGTCATATTAATTACTTCCCAGCCCTGATTTGTAAAGAATTTGGATTCCGCTTTTGTAGAAAATCTCGGTCCGTTAATTACAACTACTGTTCCCTTTTCATGGATTGTAATACCTAATTCTTTACCTGTTTTAATTGCAAGTTCTCTAAGTTCGGGGCAGTAAGTTTCTGCAGCAGACGGGTGAGTAACAACAGGTCCTTCAAAGAAAGTTGTTTTTCTTCCGTCAGTCCAGTCAACAAACTGATCACAAACAACAAAATCACCGGGTTTAACATGTTTTTGCAAACTTCCTGCAGCGCAAGGAGAAATTACTCTTTCGCATCCGACTGATTTCATAGCCCAAACATTGGCTCTGTAATTTATTAAGTGAGGTAAAATTGTATGGTTTCTGCCATGGCGCGGCATAAATGCAACTTTATGTTCGCCCACATTCCCGATAAACAAGCTGTCGCTCGGCATACCGTAAGGAGTTTCCACTCTTACTTCTTCAATATTATCTAAAAACTTGTAAAATCCGGAACCTCCGAATACACCGATATCTGCTAATTTTTTGTTTTCCATAAATTTTTATCCTCTCATTTTTATAATCTCTGTTAAAATTTTACCATAAAAAAGAAAAAATTACTCTGAAAAAACGATAAAAATCATTATCTTAACAATTGTTTTAAATACACTTTAAAAGGCGCTATATCAAGCGTTGAGCCGTTGTTGGATTTAGTGAATTTTACTTAAGGGGTTGAAATTTTATTTTTTTGTAATATATTGTTTATATAATCATTCTTAAAAGTTTTTGATTTTGTTGAAGAAACAGGTCGTTAGGAAATTTTTAAGGATTTCAATTTACAACATAGAGGATTACATTTTGAAAAAATTGTTACTGTTAACTTTTACACTGATGTGTATGTTATTTAATCATGCACAATGTCAGGCAGCTGACGTTAACTCTGTAAAAGCCACAATAGTAAAACACGCTATTGAAATGGGGGTGGATCCTGCAATTGCGCTTAGTATTGCACGTACCGAATCAGGATTCCGCCATGAAGCAAGAAGCGCACACGGTGCTGTCGGTGTATTTCAGCTTATGCCGTCAACCGCAAGAAGAATGGGGTACAATCCTTATTCTTTGAATGACAACATTAAAGCCGGTATTACATATTATAAAAAAATGTATAATATGTTCGGCTCGGTAGAATTAGCTCTCGCTGCTTACAATGCGGGACCCGGAAACGTAAAAAGATATAATGCGGTTCCTCCTTATGGTGAAACAAGGCGTTTTGTAAGCAAAATTATGTCTGACGTAAACAGACAAAAAGTTAATCCCGATCCTGCGGTTATAAAGGCAAGACAAGGAGTTTATACAGCTCAAAAGCCGAAAGCCGTAACTCCTAAAGCAACTGTTCATAAACCTGCGTCAAAGGTTGTTGATACAAAACCGCTTCAGGTCGAAGTACTGGAAGAAAAACCTATAGAATTGAAGTTGGAAACACTTACGGTTGCTATATAGTTTAAGGGGAATAAGATATTAGAAAAAGAAGAGAACCATTATAATTGGTTCTCTTTTTGTTTGTAAATTTTTCTTAACAAATAAGAAAATTTTTTTAAAGAAATTGTCTTAATTTGTCGTAATACTACTCAGAAAGGAATCATGTACCAAAATGGGAATGGCAGCAGGACAAGCGAGATTACTTAGCATTACGGCAAGATTGACCGATAATGAACTTCGCTCTCAAACCATAACAAATTCCAAATTGCGTCTGGCTGATAAATCAACCGAAGCCAGCCAGGAGTACATGGATGCTTTAAACTCAACACAATTAATGTATGGTGCATATGATGGTAATGGCAATTTGAGCTATCAAGAATTGACCGCAAATTCTCTTTTAAGTTACGGAGAACTGAAAAATCAGTATTCTCTTGTTAATTCTGCAGGTCAGATAATGTTAAACGGTTCAGATATAAAAAAATATGAAGCATCAAACAGTTTAGCAGAATTTTTATACAGCTACGGTATCCCCGAAGTTGAAAACCCCGAATACCCTGAAGCTTTAAAAGGTATATACGGTAATACTACAACTGATGACGGTTCATATTTATATGAAAAAATGTATGATGAAACAAATCCGAGCCAATGGGATGACTATTTTTCTGCAATGACCGATAGTGATATTGCAAATTTGCAAAATATAGTAAATAAGGCTCCGGGTGATGTTACAGAAGCAGATGCGCAATCATTTGCTAATGCCGTGAATTCTTGGAAAGCCCAAGTAACAGCAAATAGTTTAATAAAAGATTACCCAAATCTCGGCGGGACTTTTGGGGCTTATGTAAATGGTCTTTTAGATCTGCCTGAAGTTCAGTTCCCTGATAAAAATGACCCGCAATTTACTGATGTAAGCGGTAATTCTGAGTTATCAGAAAAGTTTAATCTTGCATCAAAACAGTGCTACAATAACTGTCACCCTCCTTACAGCGGAAGCGGACAAACATGTTATCTGCATGTACTTGCTTATTTGTTAGACTATAACGGAGATCTTTCAGGATATCCCAAAAATTTTGATACCACAGTTCCGGGTTATTCAATAAGTGTTGATAGCGGAAAAATTACAGGAGCTGCAATTAATAGTCAAAGAGAAGAATATCCTGTTGGTTCAGGAAATTATGTTCCCGCTAAAGATATGATGAAAGATGTTTCGGAATATCTTTGGGATGAAGAAAACGGCTGTATGGCTCCTGTTGATAATTCAGACACAACTTCATACTCTTCTTCGGTTGCAGAAAAATTGTTAAGCAATTACAAATGGGTAGATTCTGATGGCGACGGTGTTTATGAAAAAACATTAAAAACGTGGCCTGAAAGAGTTATAGATACTTACTATGCTGTAGAACACCGAAATGAATTAGGGCTTCAGTATGAATCGTTACTTCCTATACTTGATGAATTTCAGGTAGATATGGAAAAAGCACTTTCTTCTATTTTTAACCAGGAAAGATATGAAGCAGCCGTAAAAGACTGGCAGACAGAAATGGCAAAATGGCTTAAAGAAATAGGGGATTTAAAAGCTAATTATGTGGAAAGTTTGGAAAATATTCCGGATAAAACTATTCCTGATGAAAACGATGCAAGATACCAGTGGTATGTAAATCTTTATTATCGTATGGGCGGCGGTGAAGAAAATGCTGACGGCACTAAAAATAATAATAACTATAAAGAATTAGATGAAAATCTTATTAATAATGCAGAGTGGCTTCAATTTGCATTGGAACACGGTATTTTGACTATGGAACAGGCTTCTTACAATGAAAACGGTTCCGAAAAATATCCTGAAATCGGTACTTATGATTGGAAAGCAATTATTTACACTAATGCAAGCGATTTTAAATCTCAGGAAGATGAAGTCAAAATTGCAGCAGCAGAAGTTAAGTACAAAAATAAATTAACTGAAATTGAAAATCAGGATAAAAAATATGATCAAGATCTGAAAAAACTTGACACTGAACATAATGCACTTCAAACCGAATATGACTCAGTTAAAGGTGTAATTGATAAAAACGTAGAAAGATCATTCAAGGCATTTTCATAAAATAAATCCCGCTTATATAAGCGGGATTTATTTTATGAATTATAAGCTTTAAAAAGTTCTTTTAAAACTTCATGTCCTTTTAACAGCGACTTATAATCCAAATATTCATTTTTTGAGTGCATATTGCAAACGGTTGCTAAACCGACAAGATAAGGAACAAATTTTTCACTGTTTGCATTTGTTTCATTTGCATAAATATGAGTTTCCGCACCTGCGTGGAATGATGTTATATGAGGATCTACACCAGCTTTTTTTGCGGCTGCTTCAAATAATATCGGAATATAGTCATCATCAACTTTTTCAAAAGGCGGTAAATGTTCTTCAAATTCAATTACTGCATCAGCAAGATTTTTGTGGTGTTCGTTAAATTTATCTACAGTCAAAGCCATTTGAAGTTTTAACTCTTCTTCTTTTTTTCTGCTTGAACTTCTTATTGAATAACTTACTTCTGCATCTGTATTAATTATATTGGTAACGTTAATATTCCCTGCTGAAATTCCGCCCACATTGCAGGATGTTATAACAGTTCCGTCTTCTTCATAAAAGACACCTTGCGGAAGAGCTGATATTAAATCTGCAATAAGTTTTGCGGCATTGGCACGTGTTTTGTCACCTATGTCAATTCCTGAATGCCCGCCTTTAAAACTGTGCACTTTTATTTTTGCCAGAGTATAGCTTGCTCCTGAAATTTCGCATTGCCCCAGAGTATCGCTGTCCAGTACAAGAACATATTTTGATTTGAAATTTTTAAGGTTTGCATTTCTTATACCTGATAATCCGTTTTCTTCATCTCTGGTAAACATAACTTCCAAGCCGCCATGTTTCATATCAGATTTTGCAAGTTCTTTTGCAAAAAGAAGAGCATTTGCAACTCCTGCCTTATCATCACCGCCTAATGTTCTTTCTTCAGCGTGAATATTGCCGTTTTCATCCAGATAGGTTTTAACGGGGCTGTCATCTCCGATTACATCCATATGTGCGGAAAGCATTAAAGGGTCTTTCGTGCTGTCTGTTGCGGGAATATTTAATATTACATTTTTAAAATCGTCAAATTTGCAGTTTATTCCATTTTTGTCACAGTATTCTCTAATCCATTCTGCAACTTTTTCTTCGTGCATAGAGGGTGACGGAATTTCTGCAAGATTGCAGAATAAATCAATAAGCTCGTGTTCTTTTCTGATATTTTCTAATGACATAATTCTCTCCTTTACGGGATTATTATATCACTTTTTCAGTTAATATCAACTATACTTACTCCGTCGCCGCCTTCATTATCTTCACCCGGTCTGAATTTTGCAACATAAGGCGATGTTGATAAAAAATCTCTTACGGCTGATTTTAAAGCTCCTGTTCCGTGTCCGTGAATAACTGTTACATTCGCAAGATTTGCAAGGCTTGCTTTATCAAGATAGAATTCCAGACTGTCAAGTGCATCTTCAACTTTATATCCTCTAAGATCGAGAGTATTTGAAATACTTGTTTTTCTAAGTTCGAATTTTTCGAAGGAACTTGGTCTGTATACGTTTTCTTTCTTTTCAAATGCAGCATCATAAGGCGCGAGTTTGTCGCATTTTATTTTTGTTTTAAAATTCCCCATCTGAACCATTATATAGTTGTTTTTGTCGGGAAGTGCAAGGACTGTTACGGGCTGGTGAAGTTCTTTAAGAATTAATTTATCGCCTGTTTTTACATTGCTCCAGTTAATTTCTTCGTACTGCTGTTTTTCGTCAAATTCTGAAAGTTTGCCTCTGAACTTTTGTTCTGTTTGGGCAAGTCTGGCGTATGAGCGGCGTGCAATTTTTTCGGATTTTTCGCGTCTCAGCTCGTCGAGAATCTCTTTTATTTCTGCTTTTGCATCAAGCATCTCGCGGTCGAATTTGTCTTTTATTATTTTAACTGTTTTCTTTTTATCTTTTTTTACTTCTGCCAGTGAATGTTCGTATTCTGTTTTCAGATTTTGTGAGGTTTCTTTTAAATTTTCGGCTTCTTCAAGGTTTTGTGCCAGTTTTGCCTGTGTTTCCTGTAATTTTTCAACAACGAGTATTGAAGGGTCTTTTGTTGATACAACAATATTTTTTGCTTTGTTAACCAGAGCCTGTTCAAGTCCTAAATTTGCGGCAATAGATATTGCATTGCTTAATCCGGGAATACCTATCAGCAGTTTATAAGTCGGACGTAAAGTTTCCGTGTTAAATTCAACAGATGCGTTTTTGAAATACGGGTTAAGATATTCAAGGGCTTTTAATTCTCCGTAATGTGTGGTTACGGTTGATAATACATTTTTCTGTGCAAGTTTTTCGAGGATTACCTGAGCAAGCACAGCGCCTTCCACAGGGTCTGTCCCCGCGCAGATTTCATCAAGCAAAACAAAAGATTTTTCGTTACTCTGGTTTATAATCTCAATGATATTAGTCATGTGCGATGAAAAAGTGGAAAGATTTTGCAATATGCTCTGATCATCTCCTATATCCGCAAAAACATTTTCAAACGGATAAATTTTTGCAGCAGTGCAGGGAAGAAACATTCCCGCTTTTGCCATGAGAATAAATAAGCCGATTGTTTTTATGGTAACTGTTTTACCGCCGGTGTTTGAACCTGTTATTATTACGGATTTATAGTCCTTTCCGATTTCAAAATTATTTGTAACAACATTTTCCACATTCCCTATAAGAAGAGGATGTTTCATATTTTCGATTTCGACGAATTTATGAGTTACAATTTCAGGTTCGACAGCCTGAATTTTTACTGCATAACGTGCTTTTGCAAAATGGTAGTCAATTGTTGCAAGAATTTGTTCCGATAAAACAAGTTCCTTTATTTCATCTTTTACGAGTGATGTAAGTCCTGCAAGTATTCTTACGATTTCAGAGTGAATATTTGCCTTAATCTCTCTTATTTTATTGTTGAGCGGAACAATTTGTTCGGGTTCAATATAAAAAGTTTTGTTAGTAGCCGATACATCATGGACAATTCCCGGAACTTTGCTTTTTGATGATGCCATTACCTGAAAAACAATTCTGTCATCACGGGTTGTATATATGTTTTCTTGAAGGTGCTTTGAAAAATCTGCCGAATTCAAAAGTGAGCTTACCGTATTTTTAAGATTTTTTTCATTGTCGCGCAAAGCCGCATAAAGTCCTTTAAGTTCCGGCGTTGCATCCTGTCTGATATTTAAGTTTTCATCGAATGTCGAAAATATTTTTTCTTCAAGACTTTTATCAACAACCAAACTTTGAGAAGCAATTCTTATTATTGCATCGACAGGTAAATTTTCTGATAAAAACTTTTTTACAAGCCTTGATGTTCTTAATGTTTTTGCAATATCAATAAGTTCTTCTTCCGATAAATAAGTACTTCCCATATTCTTTTGAATTTGACCTATATCGGCAACAAACTCTATCGGAATATCGTTTGGCATATCAAGAATGAATTTTGCCTCTGACGTGCATTTTAATTCATTTTTAACTTTAACTATATCGTCAAACGGAACTGTTTTAAGACAAATTTCTTTGCTTTGACGTATTTTAGCAAAGTTTGAAAGTGTTTCCGCTATTTTATCAAATTCGAGAGATTTTCGGCTTTTTTCAATAATATTCATAATAATATTTAAAGATAAGAATGCCTGAATTACAATGATTTATTAACTTTTTTTGATTTTCTTGCATTAAAGATTTTTTGAAAGTAAAATTGTAAGTATAAGAAGGGATAATATAGAAATGAAAATAGAAAGACAACGCGTAAAAGAACAAGATAAAAACGAAAGACGTCATAATTTTGAACCTGTTGAAAGCAACCTGACAGAAGAACAGGTAAAACTTGAAGCATCAAGATGTTTGCATTGCAAAAATCCTAAATGCGTTCAAGGATGCCCTGTTAATATTCAGATACCTGAATTTATAAAAGCAATAAAAGACGGAGATTTGAATAAAGCGGGAGAAATTATTCGTCAGACAAGTATGCTTCCTTCTGTCTGCGGAAGAGTTTGCCCTCAGGAAAGACAATGTGAAGGCAATTGTATTTTAGGTATAAAAGGCGAGCCTGTTGCAATCGGTGCTCTGGAAAGATATGTCGGAGATAATACAAAAGCAGAAATGCCCGAAATTAAACCTTCAGGTAAAAAAGTAGCGGTTGTTGGTTCGGGGTGTGCCGGTATGACTGCCGCATGCGATTTGCGAAAAGAAGGTCATGAAGTAGAGGTATTTGAAGCTTTACACGAATTAGGCGGTGTTTTAAGATACGGTATTCCGCCTTTCAGGTTACCGCGTGTTGTTTTGGACAGAGAAATCGAAAACCTTAAATCAATGGGTGTTAAGTTTCATACTAACGTGATTGTCGGTAAATCAATAACACTAAAACAATTAAAAGAGGACGGATTTGACGCAATATTTATTTGTTCGGGGGCAGGACTTCCAAAAATGCTTCATGTGCCAGGGGAAAATTTAAACGGCGTATTTTCCGCAAACGAATTTTTAACAAGAGTTAATCTAATGCATGCAGGTCAGCCTGGCAGCCCGACACCTTTAAGGGTTGGTAAAAAAGCCGCAATATTCGGCGGCGGCAACGTGGCTATGGATGCGGCAAGAACGGCTGTGCGTGTAGGATTTGAAGAAGTTTATATTATTTACAGAAGAACAGAAAAAGAACTTCCGGCGCGTTTGGAAGAAATCAGACACGCAAAAGAAGAAGGAATTGTTTTTAAATTCTTATATGCTCCTAAAGAAATAATAGGTGAAAACGGTTATGTTAAAGCCGTTGAGCTTGAAGTTATGGAACTTGGAGAACCCGATGAAAGCGGAAGACGTAAACCTGTTCCTACGGGAAAATTTGAAACCGTAGAATTGGATACAGTAATTGTAGCTTTAGGAACAGGTCCTAATCCTATTATTCAGCGTTCTGCCGAAGCCGAAGGACTGGAAATTATTACGGATAAACGCGGATATATTACAGTTGATTGTGATACAAGATGCACCAATATTCCAACATTATATGCAGGCGGCGATGTTGCACCTGTCGGAGAATCCAATGCTATAAATGCCATGGGCGCAGGCAAAAAGGCTGCAAAAGCTATTAATGAAATGTTGAAATAGTATGAAATTTACATTTTTACAAAAAAGCATATCTTCGGCGATTGCACTTTTAATTTGTGCAATGCCCGTTTTTGCTTTGGATTTGGACACTTCTGTTGACGATGAAATCAGAAGAACTTATGACCCGTCAAAATTGGAGCAGTCTTTGCCGTCTTTACCTAAAACGGCACCTTCGCAAAATACTTCTCCGAAAAATATGCCTGCACCTCAAACCCCGCCTAAGTCATTGCCTGTTACTCCTGATGCAAAACCCCAAATCGGTGTTAAAAAGTTTCAAAATGATTTCAAATACGATAAATCAACGGCAATCAGAATTAAAAAAGGTACGAAATTCAGGGTTAAGTCTAATTCCGTTATATCCGATTATTTAGCTGAAGGGGCAAGAGTATCATTTACTACTGTTAAACCTGTAACCCAAAGATATATAACGCTTCCGATAGGTACAAGGTTTACTGCTGTTGTAACAAATTCTCATAAACCTCAGATGAGCGGTAACGGCGGTCTTGTTGTGCTTATGGTTGATAGTATTACTGTAAACGGTCAGACAAGAAGTGTTCATGGAAAAATTACGAAAGCAAATATGAAAAAAATATTTTTCAATAACATGAAAGGTAAACGCAGTTACTGGAAGGGCGTTGCAAAACAAATTGACAAAGGCGAAAATTTTTATAAAAAAACAAGACGTACTTCCTCTAAACTTGCCGATAATCCTGTTGGTATAATAATATCTCCAATTCCGGTTGTGACAGGTATGATTGTTTATGCTGTTAATCTTGCGGGATCCCCGCTTTTTGCAATCTGGTATAAAGGCGGCAGAATCTCAATTCCTGCAGGCAGTGAATTTGAGATAAAATTATTGGAAGATGTGTATTTGTACTGATTATAACCTGTGAGGATAGTCTTTTCTGATTTCCCAATTGTCATATTCAAGTAAGCCGCTGCAATATGCAGGTGTACTTTTACAGTAATTAAGCCTTTCTTTCCTGCTTTTCGCGTCCGCTCTGACATATGCGCTGAAACTACGGTTAGTATTACTGTCTGACTTTTTACAGATTAAAAAACGATATTGATCACGTCCCTCTTCATTTGGATTCTTATCACCGTTAATATCAAAAATTAAATCCATACAGCTTCCGTTACGAAGTTTTACAGAACTTCCGTCAGTCAATAAAACTTTAAATAAATTTGTCTTTTCATCTTTTTCAGTTTTTAAATATTTCAGATAATTCTTGATATATTTGTTAAAGTATTTCTGCGAACTTTCATAATCGCTGTCAGGGTAAAGCCCCGTTTCTTCATCTTTAGTCGTTTCTTTATCTTTCTCCCAATCTTCAACAGGTCCGTTATCATTTTCGGACATTAATACAGCCTGTGCCATGATGCTGTAAAATTTTTTTAATCTTGCTGTTGTTTCGGATTTTTTGTGGTTTTGTATAAGTGCAGGAAGAGTTAATGCTGCAACAACCCCGATAATCCCCAGTGTTATCAAAACTTCCGCCAGAGTGAAACCTTTTTGATTATTCATCCTTTGTCTATCTCCTATAAATATATTTTTATAAGCTTTCTTTATTTGTTTATAAGCAAATTTAATTAGAGTATAAGCTATTGAACTCAATATGTCAACTCCTCTAAAATAACAAAATGGATGATAATGAATTTTTAAAGAAAATCGGTCATAAAATTAAAGTGTTAAGGACTATCAGAGGGTATTCGCAGGATGATCTCGTTAATGCCGTAAATATAGATAAAAGCTATTACAGCAAGGTTGAACGCGGTATGACGAATGTTACACTTACTTATTTAAAACATCTTGCGGATTTTTTGGAAATTGAACTTGCGGAGCTTGTTGATATAAATATTAAAATCTGACTTTAACCCAAACAGATGATTTTGCTTTATAGTATTGTTTAATATTTTAATTTAGTTTATAATATTTTTACAAGTTTAGTAGTAGTAGAGACAACTTATAATTAGTGAAGGAGAACTTATGATTAAAAAATTAACTTCACCGAAGGCATTGTTTGCGATGTTCGCAGCTTTGTTAACGGCTGTTTCGCCTGCTCTTGCAAGCGAAGCTGATTTGGTTGTTCCTAATATCAAAGACGCAAGTCCGGCAAGCTTTAATTTATTGCTTATCGGTATTGTAATTTCTTTTGTGGGTTTGATATTCGGATTTATCGAATTCTTTAGAATTAAAAAATTGGATGTGCATTCAGCTATGGCTGAAGTTGGTAACACAATTTTTGAAACATGTAAAACTTACCTTATTCAACAAGGTAAATTCTTACTTGTTTTAGAAGTATTAATCGGTCTATGTATCGCATTTTACTTTGGTTACTTGCAACATATGCCATTAAGCCATGTATTAATTATTCTTGCATGGTCTGTAATCGGTATTTTAGGATCTTATGCAGTTGCTTGGTTTGGTATTAGAATGAATACTTTAGCAAATGCTAGAACTGCATTTGTTTCTTTAAAAGGAAATCCTTTAAATATTTTAAATATTCCTTTAAAAGCAGGTATGTCAATTGGTGTATGTTTAGTATCAGTTGAACTTATCTTAATGTTGACAATTTTATTATTTGTACCTGGTGAAATTGCAGGTGCTTGTTTCATCGGTTTTGCTATCGGTGAATCTTTAGGAGCTTCTGCTCTTCGTGTTGCAGGCGGTATCTTTACAAAAATTGCAGATATCGGATCTGATTTAATGAAAATTCAATTCGGTATTAAAGAAGATGACCCGAGAAACCCGGGTGTAATTGCTGACTGTACAGGTGATAATGCCGGAGATTCTGTAGGTCCTACTGCTGATGGTTTTGAAACTTACGGTGTAACGGGTGTTGCCCTGGTTTCATTCATCTTGCTTGCAGTTGCGGGACCGGAAAATCAAGTTCAATTATTGACCTGGATTTTCGTAATGAGATTCTTAATGATAGTTACTTCAGTTGTTGCATACTGGATTAACGGTGTAGTTGACAAATTCTATGCAGCAAAAACTCAAAAATTTGACTTTGAAAAACCGTTAACTAACCTTGTTTGGTTAACTTCAATACTTTCAATTGCCATGACTTTCGGCGTAAGCCACTGGTTATTGGCAGATATGGGCGGTAAATTATGGTTAGTACTTTCCGTAATCATTTCATGCGGTACTTTAGGCGCTGCATTAATTCCGGAATTTACTAAAATATTTACTTCTCCTAAAGCTAAACATACAGAAGAAGTTGTTACCGCATCACGTGAAGGCGGAGCTTCTTTAACAATCCTTTCCGGTATTGTTGCAGGTAATTTCTCGGCATTCTGGA
>FR900465.1:29656-33265 GCA_000438175.1 Fusobacterium sp. CAG:439
GGATTGGTATGGTTATCGTATTATTAATGGGACTTGCATACGTTGCATCTCTTCATATCCCTGAAGCTGTAATGATTTATCCGTCTGTATTTGCATTCGGGTTAGTAGCATTCGGTTTCTTAGGAATGGGACCTGTGACAATTGCGGTTGACTCTTACGGTCCTGTTACCGATAACGCTCAGTCGGTTTATGAATTATCTTTAATTGAAGATATTCCGAATGTTGGTGAAGAAATCGAAAAAGAATACGGTTTTAAACCTGATTTTGAAAATGCTAAAAAATACTTAGAAGAAAATGATGGTGCAGGTAATACATTTAAAGCAACTTCTAAACCTGTATTAATCGGTACGGCTGTAGTTGGTGCTACAACAATGATTTTCTCATTAATTTTAGTTATCAAATCAACTTTGGGTATTGAGCCTGAAATGATTTTGAATATGCTTAATCCATACACATTGCTTGGTTTATTATCAGGCGGTGCGGTTATCTACTGGTTCTCAGGTGCTTCAATGCAGGCTGTAACAACAGGTGCATATTCTGCAACCGAATATATTAAAGATAACATTAAACTTGATGATGCAAATTCAAAAAGTGCAAATGTTGCAAATTCAAAAGAAGTTGTAAAAATTTGTACTCAATATGCACAAAAAGGTATGATTAATATCTTTATCGCATTATTTGCATTTGCTCTTGCATTTGCTTGTCTATCAGCTCCTAGCTGCAAGACTTCTGCACCTGTAGCATTCTTTGTAAGCTACTTGATTGCAATTGCCGTATTTGGTTTGTTCCAGGCCGTATTTATGGCAAACGCAGGCGGATGCTGGGATAATGCTAAGAAAATCGTTGAAGTGGATTTACAGGAAAAAGGAACTCCGCTTCATGAAGCAACAGTAGTCGGTGATACAGTTGGTGATCCTTTCAAAGATACATCATCAGTTGCAATGAACCCGATTATTAAATTTACAACCTTATTCGGGCTATTAGCAATGGAAATTGCAATTTCTGAAGCTTTCAGAAATATTGCACCGATTGCAGGGTGGGTATTCTTAATTATTGCGTTGGTATTTGTAATTCGTTCATTCTACGCAATGAGAATTCCTTCAAATAAATAGGGAAATGAGTATATCTCATATAAAAGAGAACCTGACTTGAAAAAGCCGGGTTCTCTTGTTATAATAAATAAAGAGAAAGGAGCAATTATGAAAAGATTTAACGTAAAACAGTCATTTCCGCACGCAGTGCTCGGGGGGGGGGCGTTTTAGAGCTTCTTCCTTTATATTCCGAGGATTGTAAAAAAAATAAAGTCTGTTATAATAGTGATGTATATAGTCACAATTATAATGGAGTACTTATGAAAAACAGTTTCGGGTTTACTTTAGCAGAAGTATTAATAACGCTCGGTATAATCGGTGTAGTTGCAGCACTGACTTTACCAAATTTGATTGCTAATTATAAAAATAAAGAATTTGCAACGCGTGCGAAAAGAACATATTCATTAATAAGTCAGGCAATCCAGAGATTTCAGGCTGATAATGGAAGTCCCGGTGATGTTACCGGTTTGTTTGACACTTCTAAGACATCTAATGAAGTTTTAACTGCTTTTGCAAAATATTTTGACGGAGCAGAAGTTTGTCTTTCTTCTAACAGTTGCAGTAAATCACGTTATTCTATTACTTATTCGTATCCATTGTATGATGAAAGCAGTACATCAAGAGCAGATGCAATAAGTTATCCTTTCTTGGTGCTGAAGGATTCTTCCATAATTGCTGTCAAGCAGTACTCTTCTTGTGAATTTACTTCATCAGGTCCTCAGTATGACAATGACGGTAATACTATTGTTGACAGTTCGGGAAAGCCTGAAATTTTTGAATGGACGGAATACATGTGTGCATTAATAACTTTTGATACGAACGGTACTGCCGCGCCTAATCAATACGGTGCTGATGTATTTCAATTAAAAATTCGTCAAAACGGATCTTTTCACGGCTGGTCAGGCAGCGGCTGGAACAGCTTGAAGAATATACTTGGCGGCGGTGATCCGATTTATGAAAAGTATACGGCAGGAACACAGAAAGATTAAAAAATAAAAGCCCCTATTTTGTAAGGGCTTTTTATTTTTTTTTGTGTTAATATATGTTTATCGAAATATTAATAGAGGGAAGGATATGAGTTTAACAGTATACTTAGGGATAGATGTCGGTTCAGTAACAACAAAGCTTGCATTAGTAGATGAAAAAGGTAAATATGTAGACAGTTATATGCTTAGAACTGCCGGAAAACCGGTAATGGCTGTTCAAAAAGGGTTAAATGAACTGTATGCAAAAAGAATTACGGATTATGATGTAATGGGTGTTGGAACAACCGGTTCCGGTCGAAACCTGGCAGGTGCTCTTGTTGGTGCTGATATTATTAAAAACGAAATTACCGCTCATGCTGTCGCCGCAAGTATAAATGTTCCGGGTGTTCAAACTATTTTGGAAATCGGCGGACAGGACAGTAAAATTATTATCCTTCGTGATGGTATTGTAACGGATTTTGCTATGAATACAGTTTGTGCTGCGGGAACAGGAAGCTTTCTTGATCAGCAGGCAAACAGATTAAATGTTCCTATTCAGGATTTTGGAGCCACTGCGTTGAAATCTGCTAATCCCGCAAGAATTGCAGGTAGATGCGGTGTTTTTGCCGAAAGTGATTTAATCCATAAACAACAATTAGGATATCCGGTTGAAGATTTATTATACGGTCTTTGTCAGGCTCTTGTGAGAAATTATTTGTCAAATCTTGCTTTAGGTAAAGAATTACTTCCCGTATTTTCATTCCAGGGGGGTGTTGCTACAAATTCCGGTATGGTAAAGGCGTTTGAAGAAGCATTGGGACATAAAGTAGTAGTACCTGACAATCATCAAACTATGGGGGCGATTGGCGCAGCTTTATTGGCAATGGAAAACCATCAATATACCGAAGCTGCAACTAAATTTAAAGGCTGGCAGGTAGGTGAAATGCATTTCCACTCAATTACCTGTGATTGCACTGGATGCTCTAATAATTGTGAAGTTATCACTATTGTTGAAGGTGAACAGGAAATCCAGCACGTTGAGAAAATTAAAGATATTAAAGGTAATATTATAGCGCGTTGGGGCGGTACATGCGGAAGATGGGATATTTCATAAGCAAAATTGTTTATCTGCTTCTGAAATTACCTTTTGACCAGGAATAAATACTTTCAATATTATCGAATTCTTTTTTGAATTTCGGGTTATTTATAAATTTAACTATATATTTATTTCTGTTTGAAAAAGCATGACCGATAACTTTTCCGCTTTTTGATGCACTGTAGCCGTAAATAATTTCTTTTCCGTTTGATTGGCTTCTTTGCGGTTTCATATCAAAAGATAATTCCGTAACTCTTTCAAGCGGAGCTTTACCCTTTTCGTTTATTTCTATTGTTCTCTTGTAGCCTGTCGGAATTCCTGTTGTAGTACAAAGCTCGGTTACAACTGTTTGTGTTTTACGAGTATTATGATTTTTATCAAAAAATATTTTTTTACGGATATCTGCAGTTTGCGTGTGTTTAAATTTTTCTATTATAGATTTGCCGTCGTTATAGTT
>FR900465.1:33297-37827 GCA_000438175.1 Fusobacterium sp. CAG:439
TGGTTATTGTACCGCCAAGTTCTCCATCAGGGTTTATATAAATTCGTTTTTTTGAAATTTTGCCGCCCTTTCTTCCAAAATATTCAACTTTTGCTTTACCGTTATCAAGCAGAGTTATAAGTCTTTCACTAAAATCATGGGCACTTACTTTAAATTGGTTTACGGTTTGTATAATTTCAGAACTAAGTTTATCTAAAACGTCTTTACCTGTCTTATCAGTTATATCTTTTATTTCGTTAATTTTTTGTTTTAAACCTGTATTTTGAGTTGCGGTTCCTGCAGCCGCTGCTACATTCTGTTTCGCCGGTTTTCTTGTAAGACAGCAGGCTGCAAGAAGTGCTGTCCCTGCTGCTGCTGTGCCTATAGCCAGCTTTAAAGTCGTATCGGACTTTTTTTTCATTTCTTGTTTGTAATTATTATTTTGCCCGTTAAAATGTAACGGCATACCTACAGCAGATATTTTCATATGTAAACCCTTTTTCGCTATACATTTTAAATTGAAAAATAAATTTTTTTTATATTTTTTCAAAATTTTTTACAATCCTTAAAATTCGTGCTATTATTTTAATATGACTGACTTAACGGATACCCTAAACGGTATGAAAAAGCGATATCGCGAGATTTTTTTGAAATCAGTTGATGCTATTCAACAACGTGTAGAGGAAATTAAGCCTTCTGATATTGGAGGCGATGTTTTTGATTTATTTGATAAAAATTCCAAAGGTGAACAGTGGCAGGCTGCTGTATTAGATATGTTTGAAAATGATATTTCTCATGAAATTTACAGAAAATGGCGCGAAATTTTGGATTACCGCGAAAACTTCCACTGTAAGGGATGTGCAACATGCTGTAACCTTGCTTGTTCTGAGTTTTCTCCCGTGGAGTTGAAAATAAAAGCTGAAAACGGAGACAGATTTGCATCTCAGTTTACAAGCATTTTTATACCTTATGAAAGCCGTGAGGAAGCTGAAAACATATATCCCGAATATCTGAAATTGCTTTCTGATACTTTGGAAGAAGATGTTTATTTTTATCATTGTCCTAAATTAAATGAATGCAAGCGATGTTCTGATTATGAAAATCGTCCGCAGATATGTAGGGATTTCCCGGATAACCCTTTGAGCATACTGCCTGAAAGCTGCGGTTTTTATAAATGGCGTCAAGAGGTTGAACCTGTTGTTCTTATGCTTCATTCAATGATGGAAATTATTGACTATTACAGACAAAAAATACCGTATAAAAAGGAATTACCATGAAAATATTATCAGGTCTTACGCTTGAGGAAATAGAAAAAATAACTGACCGGTTACATGCATCAAAATTTAGAGCAAGACAAATTCATAACTGGATTTATCTAAAGTCTGCAAAAAGTATTGATGAAATGACCGATTTATCTGTAAAATTCAGAGAAGAATTAAAACAAATTGCCATAGTTTCTGATACAAAGATTAAAGTAAAGCAGGAAAGTTCTGACGGTACATTAAAATATTTGTTGGAATATGCTGACGGAGAATGCGTTGAAACTGTTCTGATGAGATTTGATAACCGTGCTAATCTTACTGCCTGCGTAAGCTCACAAGTAGGCTGTGCCGTTAACTGTTCTTTTTGTGCGACAGGCAAGCGGGGCTTTATAAGAAATCTTTCGTATAAAGAAATAATAGAACAAGTTTTGACAATACAAAGAGATACCGGTTTGAAAGTCACTAATATTGTTTTCATGGGGCAGGGAGAACCTCTTCTAAACCTTGATAATGTCTTAAAAGCAATGGAGATTTTTAATGAAAATTTCCAAATCGGAGCAAGGCGTCTTACCGTTTCTACATCAGGAATTATACCGGGAATAGAAAAACTTGCGGATGTTGATATGCAGTCAACTCTGGCAGTTTCTCTGCATGCGCCTAATCATGAAATTCGTAAACAGCTTATGCGGATTGAAAATAAATATCCTATGCCTGATTTGAAAAAAGCGTTAAAAGATTACATCGCAAAAACAGGCAGGAGAATTACAATTGAGTATTTGCTGATTAAAGATTTAAATGATACACTGCAAAGTGCAAAAGAATTAGTTGCATATCTGCATGATTTAAAATGTAATATAAATCTTATCCCTTATAACCCTACGGAAAAGAATGACTATCAAAAGCCTGACGGTAACTCAATAATGCGCTTTAAATCTCTTTTGGAACAATCAGGTAAAAAAGTTACTGTCAGATTGGAGCGCGGGGCAGATATAGATGCCGCCTGCGGTCAGTTGAGGGGGAAAGTTGGGATATAATGAAAGCATTAATTCAAAGAGTAAAAAGAGCATCTGTTTCAATTGAAGGGAAACTTTATTCTTCAATAAGTTCAGGACTTTTAGTTTTTCTCGGTGTCGAAAAAGACGACGAAAAAGTAAATGCTGAAAAATTAGCTCAAAAAGTTATAAATTTAAGGGTTTTTGAAGATGAAAACGATAAAATGAATTTGTCTCTTAAAGATGTAAAAGGTGAAATGCTTGTAGTTTCTCAGTTTACACTGTGCGGGGATTGTAAAAAAGGCACAAGACCTTCTTTTGATAAAGCTGCATCTCCGCAAAAAGCCGTTGACTTATATGAATATTTCATTAAATGTTTAAAAGAAGATAATATTCCGGTTCAGACAGGTAAGTTCCGCGCAATGATGGATGTTGAACTTATAAACGATGGTCCTGTAACCCTTTGGGTAGAAAAATAATTTTACCTGTTGCAAAAATTTTCAATTCATGTTATAATATCAATATTAAACTAGAGTTAGAAATCGATTTTTTTTGACTGAGGAGAATTCTTTATTAACCCGGAATTACGTTATTATTTTTTAATTAAGAGGCTTTTATTATGTATGTAAACAAGTGTATCAAATGTGGTCGTGAGTTTGAAACTAAAAACCCCAAAAGAGTTATTTGTCCGGATTGTTTATATCCCGATAAAAAAATGATGGTATCGCCTTCTTCAAATACTGAAACAACTCCTGCAGAAGAACCGTTGAAAGGCTACAGTGCAGGCGGTACTGATGAACCACCGCGTTTTTATAGTGCCGGCGGCAGCCCCGAACCAAGATATAACAGACCGCAAAGACAATATAATAATAACCGTCAGAATTATAACAGACAAAATAATTACAATAACAGAAACCAACAGGGTGGTTATAACAGGTCTAATAACAATTATAACAGACAGGGCGGCGGTAATTATAACAGACCGCAAAGACCTTATAATAATCAGGGCGGTTTCCAAAACAGACGCCCGCAAAATAACAGAAACAATTTTAACAAACGTCCTGCTGCTAAAAAAGCACCTAAGCAGCTGCTTGTAAGTAAGGAGCAATTAGAGTTAATTGAAAAGCTTTATAAAGCTATGCTCCCGCTTCCAAATCCAGATTGCCACGAAGTAATCGGTGAAAAAATCGGTTTGGAACCAAGAAAAGTCTTTTTCGGAATTAATCTTGTGAGACAAAAAATGATGCTTCCGAAATTGCCTTTCCCGAAAAGAAAATTAGCAATTTCTCCGGATCAGCTTTTTGCTATTAAAAATTTGTACGAACCGCTACTCCCGCTTCCTCCTATAGGATGCCATAAAATTATTGCGGCTCAGCTTAAAATGGATGAATGGAGAGTTCACGTCGGGATTGGTTTAATTCGTTCTCAAATGGGGCTTGACAGATGGAATCAAGACAGACCTGATTTGCCCGAAGAATTTAAAAAACAGCGCGAAGAAGCTTCTAAAACTGAAGAAGTTCAAACGGAAGAACCTGTCGCAGCAGAAGAACCTGTTAAACCTAAAAGAGGCAGAAAACCTAAGAAAGTTGAAGATTCTCCGGAAGCATAACTGTTATGGGAAAATTTGTTTCTGTCGGTAAAATCTTAAATTTCCACGGGATTAAAGGAGAAGCTAAAGTCGGATTTACTAAAAATCAGGCTGATTTCTTCTGCTCTCTCAATGAAGTTTTTGTTAAATCAGAGCATTATTATAAGCCTTTAAAAATTATTAGTATAAGACTTCACAAAAATATTGCTCTTGTAAAATTTGACGGTATTAATTCTATTAATGAATTAATGGAATATAAAGGAGCTTTTCTTTATGTTGAAGAAGAAACTATCAGAGAGGCTCTTGAGGATGATGAATTTTTGATTGACGAGCTTGTTAGTCTTGAAGTATTTGACCAAAGCGGTAAAAAACTCGGGTTTGTTGTCGGAGTATCAAACAACGGTGCAAGTGACCTGCTTTCGGTAAAAACAAATTCTAAGCAGATAGTTCTTGTTCCTTTTGTTAAAGCTATTGTGACTGATGTGGATATTAAAGAAAGAAAAATTATTATTAATAACATAGAGGGATTAATAGAATGATTTTTGATGTTCTTACTTTATTTCCCGAAATGATACAAAATTATTGCAGTTATAGTATATTAAAACGTGCTCTTGAAAATGACATATTAAAGGTTAATACGATTAATCCGCGTGATTATACGCTTGATAAACACAGGAAAGTTGATGATACTCCATACGGCGGCGGCGCA
>FR900466.1:0-29229 GCA_000438175.1 Fusobacterium sp. CAG:439
AAGAACGGATTTCATGGCGATATGATCCGATATTGCTTACTGAAAAATATACAATAGAAAGGCATTGTGAAACTTTTGAGTATATGGCTGAAAAAATTTCTCCGTACATTTCTTTTTGCATATTCAGTTTTGTGGAATTGTATAAAAAACTTGATAGGAATATGCCTGAAATTATTCCTTTCACACCGGCTGATAAAGAAACTTTACTTACAAATCTCGGAGCCGCTGCAAAAAAATATAACCTGAGAATTCAAACATGTGCGCTGAATGAGGATTACTCAAAATACGGTATCTCACAATCAGGCTGTATTACAAGCGAAATCCTTTCAAAGGCGAATAATATTAATTTTAAAAAAGTTCCGCATAAAGGGAACAGGGAAAACTGCAAATGTATGCCAAGCCGTGATATAGGAGCTTATGACACTTGCCTGAACGGCTGTAAATACTGTTATGCAAACAGAAATCCCGAAATTGCATTTAAAAATATAAAATTGCATAATCCGAATTCGCCGTTATTAATCGGTGAAGTAAATGATAATGATATAATAAAAGACGGAAAGCAGGAGAGTTTTCTGACAGCCAGACAAATAACAATTTTTTAGCAGGAAAGAGGCAATTTATGTTAAATGAAAATTTAAAAACAATCCGTTTAATTTATCCTCAATGGCAGGGCGGTGTAGTATCACACTGGATGCCTGATATTCCGGAAGAAGATTCCTCACGCGGATATTATCTGGGAGCACAGCTTTTAAATATGCTTGCTCCTCAAAGTTCGCAGGAAGTTTTTGAAGTTCCTGTTTCTCTTGATATAAGCCACAGAACCGTTGAGAAAGGTATCACGGACAGAAATGCTATTCTTCAACAGACAAAGGCGGCACTTGATATTTTAAAAGAAAATAATCCCGATAAAATAGTTACTTTAGGCGGAGAGTGCTCTGTAAGTGTTGTGCCGTTTACTTATTTAGCTGAAAAATATAAAGATGATGTTGCAATTATATGGATAGATGCTCACCCCGATATAAATCTGCCTTATGATGAGTATACAGGATATCATGCAATGGCTTTAACAGCATCAATTGGTATGGGTGATGAGGAATTAATCGAAATGCTTCCTGCAAAAGTCGATGCATCAAAAGTTTTATTGCTCGGACTTCGTTCATGGGATAAAGGCATGAAAGAACGTCAAAAAGAACTTGGTATTAAAGGATTATCTCCTGAAGAAAGCCGTAGTTCCATCGTTTTAGACTGGTTGAAAGATACAGGTGTATCAAAAGTCTTAATTCATTTTGATTTGGATGTAATTGACCCGAATGATATGATTGCAGGCGTAGGAGTTGAGCCTGACGGAATGAAAACGGAAGATGCAGTTTCTGTAATAAACAGCATTGCAGATAACTTTGATTTGGCCGGCTTAACGGTTGCCGAACCAATGCCGAGAATAGCAATTAAGCTGCGCAATATGCTTTACAGCCTTCCGCTGCTCAAATAAAAAGACAAAGAAAAATCCTGCTATTCTACCCTTTTTATCAGTAGTACCCCTCACATAGCAGGATAGTTAATTGTCATATAAGTTAATTTACTACATATTTTTATTTTCCTGTTTAACACCAACGAGATAACCGGGCACAAGGTGTGCTGCAGGAATTACTCTTGAAGCCATTTTGGCTAAATTAGTTCCCGTATTTGAAATAGAAGTAACAAGACAAACATTATCAAACTGTTCAGCCCAGTCTTTCCAGTTTAATTTTCTGTATGCATCTTCGTTGAATACATTTCTGTTAATTTCTCTTGATACTTTGTTTCCCGCAATAACACCTGCGATTAAACTTCCAAATCCGAATGCAAATTGGATTGGTTTTGTGATAGGCGGAAATTTAAAGTTTTTGTTTAAAACTTTATTTAATTTAATTCCGCCGCTTACGAAAATTGTCGGTATAATATAGTTTCCCAAAAGTTGGACAACACCTTCTTTAACTTTAGCTTTTGTATTTTTTGCGTCTGTTGCATAACCGCCTAGCAGTGGCGTCTGTTCCATAACCGCCTAGCAGACCGCCCAAAATAGATGAAGAAGCAGTCAAAATTACATCATTGCCTTTAAGTTCAAGCTTTTTAAGAACATTTAAAACTTCCTTAGGTTTTTTAAATGAGCTTGGTATTTTAATTCCGTTTTTTCTTGAAATACATGTTAAAGCACCTGCAACACCTGCAACACTGCCTAATGTAGCAGCAGTTTTTGTAGCTGCATTTGCTTTTTGTGTATTTGAATTATGTTTATAATTATAAGGATTATTCTGAGATAAATTTATATTATAAATGTTAGTAACGTTTATTGTCATTTATTTTTACTTTCCTCTGGAAAGTTCCTCCTTGAAGTTTGTATACATATTTATACACCCTTTCAAATTAATTGCAATAGCAAAAATCAAATCTTAACGCTATCTTAACGCCGCAGAAAAAAACTTAACTTCATTTTGATATTTATGTGTTAAAATTAAGATTATGAAAGGGATTAGCAGTAAAGAAGAACATATTTTAGTTTGTCTTTCAAGTTCTCCGTCAAATCCGAAGGTTATAAGAACAGCTTCCAAAATGGCGCAGGTATTTGATGCGTCTTTTACCGCATTATATATTGAAACGTCAAAACCGATAACGGCTGAAAATAAGAAGAGACTTGATAATAATACGCGTCTTGCAAAAGAATGCGGAGCCAAAATTGTTACGGTAAACGGTGATGATATTGCGGCTCAGGTCAGCGAGTATGCGAAAGCAGGCAGAGTTACAAAGATAATTATCGGGCGTTCCGGATACAGACCAAACCGCCTTTTTACTCCGCCTAATTTTATAGACAAACTTATAGGCTTAACTCCGGATATTGAAATTTATGTTATTCCCGATAAGGCTCAAAGACTTTATATAGGTCAAAGACAGACAAAACTATCTTTTAAAGATATATTGCAGTCTCTTGCTGTTTTAACTATTGCTGCGTTAATAGGGCTTATTTTTTATAAGCTGAATATTAACGAAGCAAATATTATAATGATATATATTCTGGGATTAATGCTTATTTCTTATGTAACGAGGATTAAGCGCCAGGCAAGGCAGTCATCGCAAAAAGCTTACAGAACGGAAATCATGCTTGAGATGAGCCAGAAACTTCAGCAATGCAGCAGTAAAGAAGAAATTACGAAAGTTACATGCGAACAGATAAACAAGCTTTTGAATTGTGATTTAAACCTTTATACTGAAAAGCAGGAAAATGACATTGTCAACGATGTATTCGAAAATAACAAACAAATTGTAAAAGATTCTCAGGGTATTTATCTTCCCGTCAGCAGTCTGGATAAAGTTTTTGCCGTAGTTGAAATTTTAAATACCAATATCAGTGAATTTGAACAAAGTCTTTTGATTGCCATGCTCAGAGAATCTGCTCTGGCTTATGAGAAAGATGCCATCTCACAGGTTAAAAACGAGCTTATAATAAAAAATAAGCAGGAAGAACTGCGTTCAACTCTTTTAAGAGCTATTTCGCATGATTTACGAACTCCTCTTACAAGTATTTCGGGGTATGCAGAAATTTTGATGAAAAATGCATCAATCCTTTCCGATGATAAAAAACAGGATATTTTTACAAATATATATGATGATTCAATCTGGCTTTTAAACCTTGTCGAAAATCTGCTTTCGATAACAAGATTTGATAAAAATGAGATTACCATAAAGCAGGAATCAGAGTTTATAATTGACGTTATAACAGAGGCTCTTTCGCATCTCGGCAGAAAAAAAGAAGATTACAATGTTCAAACCGTAATAGAAGATGAATCTATTTCTGCAAAAATGGACGGAAAACTTATTGCACAGGTTATTTTTAACCTTGTTGATAATGCCATGAAATATGCGCCTCCGCATACAACAATTACAGTTAGAGCTAAAGCTGTTGGCGAATTTATCGAAATCTCAGTTGAAGACGAAGGCAACGGGATTAAAGACGAAGATAAGAAAAAAATATTTGATATGTTTTATACGGTAAATAATTCAATTGCCGACGGCAGAAGGGGGCTGGGTCTGGGGCTTGCGCTTTGTAAAGCTGTTGTAAATGCCCATGGCGGTAAAATTGAAATAAAAGATAATAAACCTAAAGGAACAATATTTTCATTCAGATTAACAGGAGATTTTTATGAATAAAGGCACGGTTCTGGTCATTGAAGATGACAAAATGATACAAAATTTAATGTCCACAACTCTGGAAATAAGCAATTACGCATACCAGATAGCTCCGAATGCGGAACAGGGAATTTTAAAGGCTGCATCTTACAACCCCGATGTAATAATTCTTGATTTAGGACTTCCTGATATGGATGGGATTGAAGTTATAAAAAAAGTCCGTTCATTTTCAAATATTCCCATAATTGTTGTCAGTGCACGAATTGATAATGAAGATAAAATTTCCGCGCTTGATGCGGGTGCTGACGATTACCTTACAAAGCCTTTTAATACGGAAGAACTTCTTGCGCGCATAAGGGTTGCTTTGAGGCGGAAAACATACACGAGCGAAGAAACCGTGCAAACATCTGTTTTTACGAACGGAAATTTAAAGATAGACTATGCTCAAGGCTGTGTTTATGTTGATGATAAAGAAGTTCACCTGACTGCAATCGAATATAAACTGCTTTGCCTTTTGGCCAAAAACTTAGGAAAAGTTTTAACGCATAATTACATTAAAAAAGAAATCTGGCTTGATGATAACGGCTGTGATTCCCAGTTATCTTTGCGGGTTTTTGTGACAAACCTCAGAAAGAAACTGAACGCATCCGATTATATTAAAACTCATATCGGCATCGGTTACAGAATGCTTCAGCAGGGAAAAAATTAAGTTGCAAGATCTGATTTGCATGGGATTACGTTTGATTGTGACTTGAAAATGGCAATCCCGAGTGAAAGAGGGCCTACACGACCTAAGAACATTGCAATTGATAAAATAATTTTTCCCCACATTGAAAGGTCTGCCGTAATCCCCATTGATAAACCGACAGTGCCGAGTGCGGATGCCGCTTCAAAACATAATTCAAGGAATGAAAACGGTTCTGTTAACGTTAAAAGGTAAACAACAATTATAAGTGTGAAAATGTAAGTTGTAGCCGCTGCAATTGAGGTGAAAACTCTGTTAAAGGGAATAGTTCTGTTTAAGAAACATATTTGTTTAAACTGTCCTCTCATAACACTTTGAACAACGCCTAATAAAACGCTGATACTTGTTGTTTTAATCCCTCCGCCCGTACCGCTCGGTGATGCTCCGATTACCATTGCAGCAATAAGTACGGAAAGTGATGTTGTGGAAAGTGCGCCTATATTAACAGTATTAAATCCTGCGGTAGTTGACGCTGACATGACCTGAAAGAATGCCGCAAGTACATTATGGTCGCTTTTTACAAGATAAAGAGCAGTTCCTCCGACACACACAAGAGCTGTGATAAACAGAATAACTTTTGTTGTGAAAGTAATATTATGGTTTTTGTCCACAACTTTTTTATAAATATCCATCGGTATTATAAAACCTATTGCACCCGCATAACATAAAAATGCTATTATAAGGTTTACGGATAAGTCATCTCTGAAAAGCGTTAAACCCTGCCCGTAAATACTGAACCCGGCTGTTGAAAATGCTGATACACAGTGAAATAATGCTGACCAGAGAGGTTTTGCATAACCGAGTTTATGAAATTCCAGAGCAAGAAGAAATGTCCCGAATAATTCCACTGCAAATGTGTAAATTATAATATTACGAACAAATTCTCTTATATTAAAATTTTCCGGCATTGTAAATTCCGTACTTAAAATTTTTGTTCTGTATTTGGAAAGATTATTTCCCGATGACAATATGAAAAATGAAGTTATTGTCATGTAACCTATTGCACCGAGTTGAATCATTATCAGAAGAACAAGCTTGCCGAAAGGCGTGTATAATTCGCTTATGTTTCCCGTAGTCAAACCTGTTGTGGATAATGCTGATGTAATATTGAATAAATTATCAACAACTCCAACATGCATTTTTTGCGCAAACGGTAATGAAATTGCAATCATCCCGCATATAATATATGTTAAAAATCCTAAAATTATTACCTGATAAGATTCAAGTTTTGCTAATCTTTTTTCTAAATTGTATATAAATTTCATATTCTTCCTTGTCTGATTAAATCCGTTCCTGATAGTACATCAAGGTTTATTGAAAAGTCAACTTGTTTAAATATATAATGTTCTTATATGAAATATTGTATTGAATGCGGAACAAAACTTATTAAAAAAGAATGTATAAATTTCGGCTTAAGCGAAGGCTTAATCCCCTACTGTCCCAAATGTTGTGATTTTCGATTTCCTCGTTTTAACACTGCCGTAAGTGCTGTTATATTTAACAGGGATTACAACAAAATTTTACTTATACAGCAGTACAACAGACCTAAAAATATCCTTGTTGCTGGCTATGTTAATAAAGGCGAAAATCTTTCTCATGCGCTTATAAGGGAGATTAAAGAAGAAGTTAATCTTGACGTACTTGATTTCATATTCAATGAATCAGAATATTACGAAAAGTCAGATACTCTGATTTGTAATTTTATTGTAAGAGCTGCTAATGAAGATTTTAAACTTTCTGAAGAAGTCGATGCCGCATGCTGGTATGGAATTGAAGAAGCTAAAGAAGTTATATATAAAGGCGGGCTTGCGGAGGAATTTTTAGAAGCTGCTGTTTCCAAAACAGCCTGTTTAGTGCTTAATTCCGCTCAGGTTTAAACCGATGACACCTATTATAATAAATGTAAGTGAGATTATTTTAACAGGGTTAATCTGTTCGTGAAAAAATATAACTCCGATTGCTGCAATTAAAGCAGTTCCGAAGCCGCTCCAAACAGCATAAGCAAGACTTACATCAAGCGTACGTAAAGACATTGAAAGACAACTGAAACTCAAAATATAAAAAACGAACAACCCTATACTCGGCAGTAAAACTGTCAGCCCGTTTGAGAGTTTCATCATAGTTGTTCCTATAACCTCAAAAATTATTGCTGTAATCAAAAATAACACATTAACCATATAAATTTATATTATCATAAAAAAATTTCAAAAAGTTGTTATGATTTTAACAGTCATAAATATCAGCCGTATTAATGAAATTTAAATAATTGAATAATCTCAAATTTTTACACAATAATAATACGGTTATTATTTTGTATTTGGGAGAAATAGTGTGGCAGAAGCTCAGCAGATCAGTGTCCATAATAAATTTGAAAATTTTTTGAAAACAGAAACAGGGGATGACCTTTTTGCAAAAGCATACAAGGTAAATAATGTTTTACAAAGCGGTGTATTAACGGGTAATGAAGGTTTAGGACTTGTTGCAGGCGATAAGCTTCAAGGGGAATATCTGATAAGAAATAAATCGGGAGAATTCCGTTCTGTTATTATGCTCGGCTCAAATTCATACTTAAATTTGTCTACGCATCCGAAAGTTATGCGTGCGGCTCAAAATGCTCTTGACAAGTTCGGTTACGGTATGGGTGCAGTGTCAAATTACGTCGGAATAACAGATATTCATAAAGAATTGGAAAGCCGTATTGCAAACTTTTACGGAACCGACGCTGCAATTGTTTTTCCAAGCGGCTACGGAACAAATGTGGGAGTAATTTCAGCATTGTGTAATGAAGGCGATGTAATAATCAATGATATTTCAAACCACGCCTCAATCTTTGACGGCTGCAGGCTTTCCGGAGCTGATATTAAAGTATACCCTCATTCTGATATGAAAGCACTTGAAAGGGTTTTGAAGAAAATTCCCGAAGAACAAACAGGAAGGCTTATAATCACTGACGGTGTATTCTCAATGGACGGTGATATTGCAAAATTGGATATTATAACCGAACTTGCAAAAGAATATAATTGCAGGGTTATGGTTGACGATGCCCATGGTGTCGGTATTGTAGGACCTACAGGACGCGGAGCTGCGGAATATTATAATGTAATTGACAAAATTGATTTGCACGTGGGAATGCTCAGTAAATCCCCGGGCGGTCTCGGCGGATATTGTGCGGCATCTTCGGAGATTATTCAATATCTAAGGCTTTATGCGCGGACTTATTTCTTTTCGACTTCACTTCCGGCATCGGTTGCAGGCGGATTAAACGAAGTATTTAAACTTTTTGAAAATGACAGGGCAGGCAGGGATATTTTGTGGGAAAAAATTAATTATCTTAAATCAAAATTGGCAGAAGCCGGCTTTGATATTGCTCACACACAGTCTGCAATTATCCCTGTTATGATTTATGATGAAGAAAAACTTTTTAAAATACATGCCGAGCTTTTGCAAAAAGGTTTGTATACCAATATAGTAACTTATCCTGCCGTGCGAAGAAAAGAGTGCAGGCTGCGGCTTTGTGCGATGAAAGAACTTACCTTTAGGCAAATTGATAAGGCAATAGAAATTTTGAAAGCAGCGGGAAAAAAATATAACGTTATAAATTAACTATGGTATAATTTAGAATAGCTGAAAGGATATAATTTATATGAAAACTATAAAGTTAACAAAAATGCAGGGATGCGGCAATGATTTTGTAATTATTGATTACCCCGAATATGAAAAGACCGGCATGAAGATGGATGAACTTGCAAAAAAAATCTGTGACAGACATTTCGGCGTCGGTGCAGACGGTATGATTATACCGAAAACTGATACAGAAAATACAGATTTAGGATGGTATTTTTATAACTCCGACGGGTCAACGGCTCAAATGTGCGGAAACGGCATGAGATGTTTTGCAAAATATGCCTATGATAACAGACTTGTTGATAAAAAAGCGTTCAGCGTAGAAACTCTTGCCGGTGTTATTAAACCCGAACTTCTTGAAAACGGACTTATAAAGGTTAATATGGGCAAACCTGTTCTGGAAGATAAAAAAATTCCTTTCTGGGGTGAAAGAACTTTAACCGCACTTGACAGAGAATTTGAAATTACTCCCGTTTCAATGGGCAATCCGCATTGCGTTATTATAACTGATGATGACCCTATGGAACTTGCGGTTAAGTACGGACCTGTTATTGAAAAACATGAATTTTTTCCCGAAAAAACAAATACCGAATTTGTTAAAGTTAAGTCGCGTATGGAAATTGATATGCGTGTTTTTGAACGCGGATGCGGTATTACGTTAGCCTGCGGAACAGGCGCATGCGCAAGTGTTGTTGCATGTGTTTTAAATAACTTAACAGAACAAAAAGTTAAAGTTAACCTTCTTGGAGGACCTGTATTCGTTGAATGGCAAGGGTCTAAGGATGATACACAGCAGGATATTTTCCTTATAGGTTCTGCAAATTACAGCTTTTTTGCAGAGTATATATTGTAAAATACGGTATTTCCATGATAGTATTATTTCATACACTAAAAAACGAAGGAGAATAGTAATGAAAACTTATGAATTATTAACTGTGTTTAAACCTAATTTAGATACAGAAGAAGTAGATAAAGCAGTTGAAAGATTAAACGCTTTAGTTGCCGAATTGGGCGGTAAAGTAGAAGCTACAGACAAAACAGGAAGAAAAAAACTGGCTTATGATATCCAGAATTTCAGAGACGGATTTTTCGTAACTTCAGTTTTAAGCTTACCTGCCGAAAAAGTTGCAGAATTCAGACGCCAGTTAAGATTAAGCGATAACATTTTAAGAACAATGTTTTTAGAAGTTGCAAAAGCAGGAGTATAAAATATGAGTCTCGCAAAATCGGTAGTTACGGGAACTGTATACAGAGCACCGGAAAAACGTTTTACACAAAACAATGTTGCGGTATCTGCTTTTGTTCTTAACATCGGAGAAAGAGAAGAAACTTTGATAAGAGTTCTCTCTAAAAGAAATGCACTTGATGAAATTGTTTCATCTTTGACAAAAGGTGAAAGAGTTCTGGTTGAAGGCAGACTTCAGACGGCAGCCGTTAAAATGGATGACGGCTCGGAAAAAAGAATCTATGAAATTGATGCAAATACAATTGAAAGATTAAGCGGCGAAGGCGCACCTGTAAACCAAAAATTCGGAACAGAAGAAATCGTTAAATTCGAATCTGACGATATGTCTAACGAATTAATTAACGAGGATGAAATTCCGTTTTAGGAGCGATAAACCGTTCTATTCATAAAACAAAGTGTACAAACGGCTAGAAAGGTTAAAATAAAAATGGCAAGACAAAACAACGACGAAAAGAAAAAACGTAAAAATTGCAGTCTTTGTGCTGACAAAGTTGAAGCAATCGACTACAAAGATGCAGCTAAATTGAAAAGATACCTGACTGAAGCAGGAAAAATTATTCCTCGCAGAATTACGGGCAACTGCGCTAAGCATCAGAGAATGATTGCAACAGCAATTAAACGCGCAAGAGAAGCTGCTATTATTGATTACGTTTTTGACTAATCAGTTAATAAATAAAAAAGACCGGTATTTTTGCCGGTCTTTTTTTATTCTGTGAATTGTATTCTGTAATACATATCTGCTTTAACATATTTATTCATCGGTTTCTTTTTCCATAGTTTTAAGTTAATCTCAGCAGGTAAAGCCGTTACGGTAAACATTAAATCATTCTGCATGGGAGAAATATTATTGCATCCGTCTTTATATTTGCAGCTTCCGCCAAGATGTATATAGTCACGGAAAATTTTTAAATCATCAGTTACGTTATAATTTTGATCATACATACTTATATTTTTTGTGTCGTATGCGTAAACATAATCGTAACCGAAATCAAGCGCATTAAGCCCCGATAACTGTATGGGATATCTTGTATTCCTGCTGTTAACTCTTGCACGAAATTTTAAAAAGTTCTTTGTCAGTTTGTATTTTGCAATAATGAGATTATTTTCTTTACTGTATTGAATTGATATAGGCAGAAATTTACTATAATCAGCTGTACAGAATTCTTTGTTATCTCCTAAATCCCATGGCAAAAACGGCAGGCTTAAACCGACAAGTGCATCAGGATTATTCATTTGAGCACTTACTTTTGACGCTCCTTCAATCCTTTCATGATAATCTCCTTTGTAATTTAGCTTTCCGCAGGTTACAGTTCCCCACCATGGTTTGCTGTCAGCAATTGCTCCGAAAACTCTTGTATCGGGTTCGTAATCTTCTTTTGAAAAAATAGAATTTTTTACATGATTTTTTCTTATATCAAATATTTGTTTTTTTGTTAAATAGTTGTATTCACTTAACGGATTAACTTGTACAGATTGAAAATTTGAATAATCCCTGATATTTAACATTTTGTTGTCGTTGGAAGAAAAAATTAATGACGGGAAGCAAAAGTATATAACAGCAGCAAGTATAACAATTTTTACGGCAAGCAAAAATTGCGGGGGAAGTTTATCAAGTAAACCCGGTTCCTGAGTGGAAGCGTTTTTTGTTGTATAAGACTTGTTATCTGTTTTTATTGATTCTTTGCATATTTCTACTAAATCATCCAGTTCTGTATTATCAGGTGCAGCTTTTAAGAACTCTTTATGAGCAAGTAATACATTATCGTAATCTTCAATTGCTGAATAATAAAGTACTTTCCACTCAAGTGCTTTAAGATTCATAGGATCAACCTGAAGTATATAATTTATTTCATCTAAAACTTTTTGTTTTTCTTCAGGACTTGAATCTTTTGTAAGAGACGGTACTTTATCTATAAATGTATCTGTAAGCTTTTCTAATTCTTCTTTATTCATTATAACCCCTGATATTTTTTTCTTTAATTTTATCTGTGATGAGTATCATATCTAAGATAAATGATACTAATATAGCTGTTAAGAAGGGCAGGCAGATATACCATGAGCCGTCTTTAAAGTAATTAATAAGGTCTTCTTTCAAATCAGCAATAAAAGATATACCCACTATGAAAAGTATAATTGAAAGCAATTTAAATTTTTCTTCCCATTTTTTTGTAAGAATAGGCTTGTAACCTTTATTAAGATAATTCTCAATTTTTTCTTTTATATCCGCCTGTTCACCTGCTCCTTCAAATTTGTAGGTAAAATTATTTATATTTCTGCTGTAATCTATAATTTTATATATAAATCTTGTCGGTGAAAGAGGCGTATTTGATATTGAAAATTTTTTGTTATTCAAAACTTTAAAATTAAGAACAATTTCTTTTAAGGCAATGTATGAGCCGTATTTTGTATGAGCAATTGCCGTTTTCAAAACCATTTGAAGGGCGTTTATGTCACTGTATCCGCATGCAAAATTATATTGAGATTTATTAAAATTAAAATTTATTCTTCCCTGTAGAAAATCTACAGATTTAAGATTAAGCGAGGAATTAAGTTTGTTTAAAGCCGTCTGTCTCGCTATAATTGAACCGATTAATCCCAAATAGAATACTGCCGGTAAAATTATAAATGTTACCCATGCAATCCAAGGATCTTCAGGATTGTCTGCTAAAAGTGAATTATATGAAGTTATTACCCAATTCCAGAAATGCGAAATCGACCAATCTCCGCCTGATATTGAAAAGTACATAGCAGACATTACGCCTGTATAAATTATCGAAACAAACAAGAAACCTGTAATCACCTGCATTGAAGTTTTTTGTGAAACATTATTTATATGCATACTCACCAACCTTTTATAAAAAGGATAGCAAATTTTTCATTATCTGTAAAGAATTTATTTTATAACTTCAATAGTATCGTAATCTACAAGATAAGGCATGTGTTCTTCCGTAATTAATTCTCCTGGGAGCAATACCGCAATTCCCGGGGGACATTCTGCGATTACTTCTGCCGCAATTCTTCCGACAGCATGTTCTTTTGAAATAACTTCTTTATGAGAATAGAAAGCTTCACGCAAGGTCATTTTTATAATCGGAGTAAGCATAGGCATATGTTTTTTCTTTTCAAGGTAACATATATCTGTGTAATGTGTTTTATCAATCTGCTGTAAGCATTTAACAAGATATTGCATGTCACTTCTTGTGTTTCCGATATTTGATAAAATCAAAAGTCCTGCATCTGATGCGCTTTCAACTTCGATATTAAAATCTATTTCCAAAATTGACTCAAGGCGTTTGCCTGATAATCTGTCATCCCTGATAAATACTTTAGTAATATCTGTTTTATACCCAAAATCCGGCTGAAGATGATGGATATGTTCAAGTTTATCAATTTCACGTCTGAGAAATTTCGCATTTTGGACAGCTCTTTCAAGCTGTTTTCTTCCGCGCGGGCTGTCAAGGTTTGCACGAGCCGCATCAAGGCTTGCAAGAAGCATTAAAGAAGGGCTTGTGGTATGAAGAAGTTTCAAAGCTTTTTCAACCGCGTCAACGTCAAGTATAGAATTTTCTGCAATATGGAGCATAGAACTCTGGCTCATACTTCCGCCGGTTTTGTGCAGAGAATGAACAACCGCATCAGCGCCGAGCTTTAAAGCAGTGGTCGGAAGATGGTTATTGAAATTCCAGAGACATGCATGAGCTTCATCCACAATCAGCGGAACATTATGTTTTTTGCAGATTTCTGCAATTGATTTAATGTCAGACACTACGCCTTCATAAGTCGGGTTTGTCACCCATACCATACCTGCATCAGGATTTTTGCTAAGCATTTCTTCAACGCTTTCGGGTGTAACATTTCCCCAGATACCCCATTCGTCAAACTTTTTAGGTATAAGCCATAAAGGTTCAGCGCCTGAAATTATCATTCCTGTTAAAATAGAACGGTGACAGTTTCTGTTTGTAATAATTTTCTGTCCTCTTTTAGTTAAACCCATTGCAAGAGCAAGGTTTCCCGCTGTAGAACCGTTTATTAAAAAGAAAGTTTTTTTAGCACCGAATGCCTTTGCTGCAAGTTCTTGTGCTTCTTTTATAGGACCTGTTGCCGGATGAAGTGTTCCAAGCCCGTCAAATTCATCTGTTGTATCTATTGATAAAGCTTTTTTACCGATAAGTTTCTTAAATTCGGGCAAAGAGCCGTTTCCCTTTGTATGACCCGGAATATGAAACTGGTAAGTGGGGTTTTCATAAGCTTTTTTTAAGGCTTCTACTATCGGGGCTTTTATTTTTGAAGATTTTTCCTGTCTTGTTACATTTGTCATAATAATTAATATACACTAAAAAAAATTTTTTTTGCACTAATTTTGTGTTACATTAATATTTGTGAACTATTTTTTTAAGAGAATAGCTTTAATACTTATTTTAATGATGTTTGCCCCGCCTGTGTTTGCTTTCGGAAAGAATAAGCATAAGGAGATTAAGCCTGTTGAAAAGCAGGAGGTTATTCATCTTGATGTTTCTAAAAATTCTGAAAATAATGAAAAAGAGGACTGGGTTCAAAAAGATATTATAAGAGATAACGTAGATACCGAATTCTCTATTTTCGACAATTTGATTGATACTAATCAGGAAACTGATCATCCTTTTAAAATAGAGGAAGAATCTCTTTTTGGCAGAATTTATAAGAAAAAGCTGGAAAGAACTACAATTCCTTCATTTCTTCTTAAAGACGAATTAACTTTTAAATATAAAAAAGGACCTGTTGATAAAGTTCAATTTTACGGTGCTTACCAGGGTAATATGGGATTTGATTTTGAGGGTGCGGATTATGACACCGACTATGGATTCGGGTTTATGGAAGCCGGTGTTATAGGGGATTTCAAAGATAAAAATACCGATTTTAAATTACAATTTAATTTTAAAAACGGTGAAAACAGAACGTACCTTCAAGGGCTTGTAACAGATGCATATATAATGAACACGCGCATTCCTCATCATAAGATTATAGTCGGGAATTCACGAAATCAGGTAGGTGTTGAAGGCGGTATGGGGTCTTACGTTCTTCCTTTTGCAATGCGTTCACAGATTTCAAGAACATTCGGCAACACAAGAGCTTTAGGTGTCAGGGTTGTAGGAGATTATGACCTGATAGATTACAGTGTAGCATTAAACAGTTCCGACAGATTTTTTAAGGAATTTTTCCCTGGTGCGGAATTTACTGGCTGGGTGAACATTAAACCTCTCGGGAAAACTGACGGGAAATACGGAACTCTTGTTCTCGGGGGCGGTTTAAACGCGGGGCATAATGATACCGATTATACTGTCGGTGGTGCTTATGCAAGCTACAGATATAAAAAGTTTATGGCAAATTTCGAATATGCAATAGCGGACGGTTACAACGGAACATACAGAAGTACGGATAAAGCGGAAGGTTTTTATACAACTCTTGCATACAGGATTACTCAAAAACTGCATATCCTTGCGCGTTACGACCAGTTTGACCCGAACAGAGATATTGCAAATAATAAAAGCAGAGAGTATTCTGTAGGTTTAAATTACTTTATAAAAGGGCAGGCTCTGCGTTTAATATTAAATTACGTATTCTGTGATAATGAAAATACCGAGGACAGTCACAGGATTATCCTCGGTACTCAAATAGTATTATAAAATTTTTGTTATTAAGCTTGTTCTTCTTCCGAATGAGAATGTTTCACATCTTCTTTAATTACGATAAGATTGTTGATAATCTTCATTGCGCATGTCGGAAGCACAACTTCATCGAGACCGTTTGCGATACTGATGATTTTTCCTGCGCCAAGTACGACTTCATCGCCTTTGTAATAGAATTTGTAATCGTCTTTTCTGTCTGAACGAATTGTAATTTGACTCATTTTTTTTACCTCTTTTTTATAGTTATAATTAAATCTTTATAGGTGCATGGAGCGGCTAGGCTCCTTCTTTAGTTTAGATTGTAAAAGTTTATTTCAAACCCTGATTGCCGGGTGCAGCGGCACGTTGCCCTTTGTTGTTATAGAAAATTCCTTCTTCCATAACCTCGTTATAAATTTCTTCGTCTTTTTTGAAGCTTTCTTCGGTGTACGGATACAAATCAATACATACATCCATTTCTGTTTCAATTTTACCGATAATCGGCCATATTTGTTCGCGTTTTGATTTATCCTCAATGTCGAAAATTGCGGCAAGCTCTATATCTTCATCTTCGTGAAGTTTTCCGTCAGTGTGTACGCCGAATAAATAAATGCCTTTGAAATCGTTAAAAATACGATTAAAAGCGAATGCGATTTTTGCGATTACTTGATCAACAGAATTACTCATAATTTATCCTTTTATTTTAACGGTAACATCATTTCTGTCAATCGTAACCTGTTCCGATGTTTCCAGATTTTTGACAGATACTTTATTTGTCTTAATCTCATCTTCACCGAGTATAAGTGCAAATTTAGCAATTTTCGATGCTTTTTCAAGCTGTTTGGTGAATTTTTTATTTGCAAGGTCAAATTCTATATTAAGCCCCTGTGCTCTAAGTTCTTCCGCAAGTTCAAAGGCATCCGCGGACGAGTTTGAAACAATATATCCGTCTAACTTTTGCGGTTCAATTTCGGGGAGGAGTGAATTTAATCTTTCCATACCCATAGCCCAACCCACAGCAGGAGTGTCCTCTCCGCCGAGATTTCTCACAAGGCTGTCATATCTTCCGCCTCCGCAGACTGCATTTTGCGAGCCAAGATTATTTGACTTAATCTCAAAAACGGTTCTGTTGTAGTAATCCAAACCTCTTACGAGAAGTTTGTTTTCAATATATTTTATTTTTAATTTATCTAAATATGATTTTAATTCTTTATAATGCTGTGCACATTCTTCGCATATAAAATCCGATTGAATAACTTTTTGGATTTCCGGTTTTGCGAAAATTTCTTTGCAAGTATCAACTTTGCAGTCCAAAAGTCTTAAAGGATTTTTTTCGTATCGATTTTGGCAATCCTCGCAAAGATGATCAAATTCCGGTTTTAAAACTTCTTTAATTCTTTTTTTATATTCTTCTCTGCATTTCGGGCAGCCGAGAGAATTTATTTCGACTTCCAAATCGTTTAATCCGAGGGATTTCAAATAATTTACGGCTAAAAGGATGACTTCCGCATCAGCAGTTGCGTCTTTAATCCCGAACATTTCAACTCCGACCTGATGGAATTGTCTTTGTCTGCCTGCCTGCGGGCGTTCGTATCTGAACATCGGGCCTTTATACCAGAGCTTAACGGGAGCTGAAAGTCTTGCCATTCCGTTTTCGATAAACGAGCGGACTACGCCTGCCGTGTTTTCGGGGCGGAGAGTAATTGAACGATCGCTTTTCTCAAAAGTGTACATTTCTTTGTTGACAATATCGGTCGTATCGCCTACACCTCGTGCAAACAATTCTGTAACTTCAAAAATCGGAGTTCTTATTTCTTTATATCCGTAACGGGTAAATATTTCCAGCGCATTTTTCTCAAGCTTATGCCATTGTTCAACTTCCTGAGGTAAAATGTCTTTTGTTCCTTTAAGCACTTTAATCATTTTAGTCATAAAATTATTATATAAATTTGAGGGTCAATTGTCAAATAAAAATGCAAAAAACCTTATATAATGCTTATTTTAAACTTCTTCTATAAACTCGAGTTTAAACCCCAAAATCTGGCAGATATAACCCATTTCGTATAATTTAAGTTTATTTTGAGCAAGACGGTAGTTTAAATTTTGCGGAGAATAGTATTTTCCGCTTGCCTGTGAAAGTTTTTCAGCGAGCATTTTCATTGTCCATGCTTTTTTTGAAAGCATTATTTTAACTTCTTTTCTTGCATCAATTTTTTGTAAGTTACCATTCAGCATACAAGTAAATTATATATGTAATATTCGCGTAATATCAGCGACAGGTTGACAAAATAAAAATAATGTTGCATAATTAAAAGTATTATTTTAATTATAAAAGAATACTTTTATAAATTTAAAGGAGAATGCTATGGCCAAAAAGTATTGTTTTGCATATACGCTTGCAGAAATTGTTATGGTAATGTTAATTATAGCTGTTATTGTTGCTGTCAGCATAAAGGTAACCAAAGCAAAACTTGATAATATAATTTCTTATACATACTATTCGGCTTATAATTCTATCCGCAAAGTCACAGCAGAAATGCTTGCAGATTTTGATATAAAAAATGACGATTATATTATGACGTTATTTGCTCAACCCGCATATGCAGATTCTGATGATTGTTTTTATTCTATTAGCGCAGGTGATATAAAGTATTGCTGGAATTACAGTTATGTTGATTCCTGTCAGGTTCATAATTTTGACTGCCAAGCTCATATCGGACAATACGGGATTACATCTGCAATGTGTGATGTGGGAAAAGCTATACCTTACGGCTTATATGTGACGAAGGGAAATTTGGCAACTTCGACTAACTTAAGTGTGATTTTAAAGAAACTTGTAGAGGACAGCCTGGTGCCCTCAGGTCAATATGTATTTGTAATGACAAGAGATTCTCTTTGTACGTATTATTGGGGGAGCGGTGAGTTTAACGATTTAATGGCATGTCATGATACTGACCATGCACAGCCGTGCGGTTGGGGTGCCCTCACTTATTTTATATCTATTGAAGAACAGGAACAAGAACCTATACCTCCAGTATGCGAACAGCCTTCAAAAGCTGATAAAGAGATACAATATTGCCGGGGTAAAGAATTTGATGCTACTCCGGAAATATGTTCATGGAAGAATATTCACCCTTGGCCTCCTGAATGTGATGATGGTTATCAATGGAATAATGCTCCGATTGATTGTAAGTGTGAGCCTACACCAAGAACAATTCCTAGGAAAGGTGAAAATTTCTGCAAACTTTTTGCGGCTTATTCAAATACGCGTTCCGGAACAATTGATTGTAACGGTGATGCAATATCTCAAGGAACAAATGATTTTAGTACTCTAGCACCTGATTTAACTCTTCGGAACGGTATAAGATTTTATAACGTCCGCCAAAATCCTTTACCATTACCAGAATTAAACAATAATATTCAAGGCGGGTCTTATGAAGGAGTTGATAATATTAATTCATGGGGTTATACGATTTACGCTGATGTAGACGGTGTAAAAGGCGGTTCAACTCTTTGGGAAGATGTTTTCCCTTTTTATGTAACTCTTTCGGGACGTGTAATTCCAGCTTATAAAGATGAGCTTGGGGCTGATAGTACACGTCATCTTGCTGTAAGTGTAGAAAATGAAACATATAATGAAGATGGAAAACGTGTTATTAAATGGCTTTCTAAAAGCGTCAGTTTTAAAGAAGGAGCATGTGCGGCAGGTTATGTCGGTCCTCTTACTCCATATTGCGCCAATCAGCCAAAATTATGTCTAAGCGGAACATGTACGGTTAAGGCTATAGCTCCTGTAAAGTTTTTCTTCTGACTCTGAATTGCTCTATAGTATCAAATTTAATTTGAGAGTCAGTATAAAGGCACCAAAATTCAGGTGCCTTTCTCTTTAATTTTCCCAGCGCTTAGGATCGAAACGCAAATCTTTTACATTTAATTTTAATGATTTTAAGTAAGGTTCAAATTTTACAAGAAGCTGTGTTTTTCTTAGCGTTAATTCCTGTGCAACAATTGCATTTTCACAGGCGATTACCATTACTCCGCCGCCCATCATTGAATAAGGTTTGGATTTTTTGGCAAATTTAGAACCCGCAATTTTTTCCCAGAATTTATACAAATTATTGCGTGTAATTGCCTTTTTTATTTCTTTTTTTTCAAGCAGAACTTCAACAAGCGACTCTGTTGTTACGAAATCTGTGTAGAGAACCTTTTTCAATTTTGAAACCTGACTTTTTTATGTTAAACTAATAAAATGGATTATTCTAAATTAAATGATATCATAAAATCGTCCAAAAATATATTGATAATTTCACACGTTAACCCTGACGGAGACACATTAGGCTCAATGTGCGGATTGTACTCGGCAATTCTTGAAAATTATAAAAAAAGATGCGATATGCTTGCAATTTCAAAAATCCCCGATGTTTATTCGTATCTTCCGCATTTGTCAGATGTAAAGCATCTTGATGATGTTGATAAATCAAGAGAGTATGATTTAGTTATAAATGTTGATGTGGCGTCTATTGACAGAATTTGCGATGCTAAAATTCTGTTTGATAAAGCAAAATTTAACGTAAATATTGATCACCATAAAACAAATAATGCTTACGGAAAGTTGAATTTCATTAATCCCGACGCAAGTTCGACAGGTGAGGTTTTATTTGAATGTTTTAGCAGAATGGGATGGAAAGTAAATCTTAACACCGCAGTTTGTATTTATACCGCAATTTTAACCGATACAGGCTCATTCAGATTTGATAATACTAAACCTTCAACGTTTGAGACTGCATCAAAACTTGTTGAAATCGGTGTTAATCCTTCTGATATTTATAAAAAAGTGTATGAATCCGATTCAAAAACACTGGTAATGTTTCAGGCGCACTGCATAAGCAAAGCAAAGTTTCTTAATGACGATAAAATTGCATATACACTTGTTTATAAAAAGGATATGGAAAAATTTGGTGCTGGTGATGATTGTATGGAAGGTCTGACTGAAAAACTGCGTGCAATAGTTACAACAAGAATAGCTTTTGTTGCTAAAGAAATGAAGTCAGGCGGCACGAAAATTTCTATGCGCAGTAAATTCGCGGATGTTGCGGAAATATGCGGGATTTTCGGAGGCGGCGGGCATAAATACGCGGCAGGATGTACAATTAAAGCTCCTGTTGAAGATGCTGCCCGAAAAATATTGGAAGAAATAAAAAAACATGAAATTTAAAGCTTTTATAAGAGGTTTAAAAAGATTAATTATATCGGTCATAAAAAACGATTTCTACGGTATGGCAGCAGAAATGGGATTTATGATGGTAATCGGAATTTTTCCTTTTATGCTTTTTCTTACTGCCGTTTTTGGCTGGATGGGAAATAAGGCATTAATGACACCTGTTTTACGTTTTCTTGCAACCTTTATGCCGGAGCAGGCAATGGATTTAATTGTAACTGTTTTATCCGAAGCCATGATTTTTTCTCACGGACGATTAATGGCGATAATCGGTTTTTGTGTGACGTTATTTTTATCTACAAACGGAATTGCTGTTGTGCTTAAAGGGTTAAATCGAGCTTATAAAGTTACTGAAACAAGAAATTTTATATACACCCGCGCTTTGTCATTACTAATGGTTTTCGTTGATACTATGGTAATGTTTTTGAGCATTAACCTTATTGTATTCGGTAAAGCTATTATAAATCTTATGGTAAGTCATTTTCATATGTCAAAAGCGGTTGCGATTACACTGCTTACTCTTCGCTGGCCTGTAGCATTTGCGGCATTATTCTTTATGGCTTTCTTAAGTTACTATATTCTCCCTGACCTGCGCGGTAATGAAAGATTTAAGAGAAAAAGTGCAATTCCGGGAACCTGGTTTTTTACAACTTTCTGGCTAATCGGTTCTTGGGGCTTTTCTATTTATGTAAACAACCTGAAAACATATAACATGGTTTATGGAACAATCGGAGCATTTGCCGTTTTAATGGTCTGGTTGTATTATACTTCTGTTTTAATCCTTATTGGCGGCGAGATAAACTCTCAGGTTTATAACCAGCTTGAGCGTAAGGCGCAGGAAATCAGGGATGATTTTGCAAAACTTTCTGTTATAGAAAAGATTGTGCAAAAGGTTAAAAAAGAAAATAAAGATTAATTATTTGCAAGTTCTTTTACCTGACCAGCTTAAATCGTTGCAATGAAGATAATCGGTATTTTCATTAAAAACTACCCACGCTGTACAGGAAACTCCAGAATTGAAGCATGTATCAAATGACCAGAATGTTTCATCCTTTGTACCGAGCGGAGTTATATTATCGTTAGTCAAATAAAACGCAAATAAATCTTTGCCATATGTATTTGGTTTTTTAGTCCCATTTATATCTGCATATATGATAGCGTAAGTTTTATTTAGTACCCCGGGGCCTCTTGATTCTCCGGGTGAATTTGCTATTATTAAAAAACCTGTTCCGTCTGCTGTGCCTGCAGATGCTGTTTGTGTTGATAAAGAGCTGTCTTTGCTCCTATCAGGCCAATAATATGCATCTGCTATATTACAAGCTTTCTGTTTTTTTGCCTTATCACATATGCTGACTTTTTGCAGCCCTTTAAATAACTTTTCTCTTATAATAACGGCATTTCCAGCCGAATAATTCTCATCATTTTCGTCTCCTGCATCTCTTGCAGTTGTCCCCCATTCATCTGGAGTTCCGTATTCTTCAACGGCAATCAGGTAAGCTTGTGACAAAATACTGTAAACTTTTTTCACCTTTGTAACTGTTACCTTTTCCTGATGATTTGCAATTAATGAAGGCATAGTCATCGCCGCAACAACTCCTATAATTCCGAGAGTTATCAGGACTTCTGCAAGGGTAAAACCGTAATTAATTTTTGTCATTTAGTTCCTCCTGATTTAGCCGCTAAATTAAAAAAAATAAAACTTTTTAATGTATTTAATAATATTATATATTATATAGAATAAAAAATCAACTATAATTTAGTTAATAGATTATTAAAAATTTTCTTAATTCATATACCATAAACTTATATGGGAAACATTAAAGAATTACTAGGGAAACGCATTAAAGAATTGAGGAAACGGCGCGGACTTACACAAGAAAAGCTGTCTGAACTTGCGGGAATTGAAACTCCGAGTTTGAGTAATATTGAAAACGGTAAAAATTATCCTAATTATGAAACACTTGATAAAATATCATCTGCATTAAATGTCAGACCATTTGAGCTTTACCTTTTTGAATACTATATTCCAAAAGAAGAACTAATAGCCGAAATGGTTCATTCTATGGAGAATGATGAGAAGCTTGCTCAAAAAATGTATCAGTATTTTCTTTGTATAAAATAGAATATTTATTTTATAAATAATGGTTTTACAAGAACGTAAATGTCATTAAACAATACAAATACCAGAAGAAGTATTAATAATGAGAAAAATACTGTCATTATTTTATTTGCAATTTCTTCATCTACAGGTTTTCCCTGAATTTTTTCAATAATTAAAAATAACAGGTGTCCGCCGTCAAGTGCAGGTATCGGTAAAATATTCAATATTGCAAGGTTCATTGATATTACCGCGGTAAGAAGAATTCCGTAGAAAATTCCTTCACTGCTTATAATATCTCCGCCCATTTTAGTAATTAAAACTACGCCATGCATATTTTTAAGCGGAATTTTGCCTGTAAATAATTGTTTTAAAACAATTATCATTGATTTTGTTTCATTGTAAAGATAATTCCAGCTTGCCGAAAATGCAGATTTTACCCCTGTAATCGGGATAAGAACTTCTTTTCTGTCAAGAGTAATTCCGATAAGCCCGTCTTTGTCGGAATAAACCGTTTTAAGTGCTACTACTTCGCCGTTTCGTAAAACTTTTATATCAAGCGGTCTTTCGCTGTCAGATAGTGCATATGCCAGATCTTTAAGACTGAATGTTCCGTCGGTTTCTATGAATTTTTGGTCTTTTGCTTTGTCACGGAGTTTTATTTGTTCGTCTGAAAGTTTAGTCTCATCAGGTTTATAGAGCTCAACTGCATTTAAGACGTTTCTGCTTAAAACAACTTTTTCTTCTTTTTGAATTTGTTCGGGAATTTTTACGATTAAACCCTCAGGGATAATTTCATCTTTCGTATAAGCAGGGTTAAGTTTTTTGAGATATTCGCAGTTTTTCTCTGCTAAACCTTCGTTGGTTTTGCCGTCAAAAGAAGCACTGTACAGAGCGTAAAGGTTCAGCCCGTATTTTGTATTAACCTGACTTCCGTTAACTTCAATAATTTTATCGCCTTTTTTAAGTCCTGATTGCCAAACGCTTGCTTCTTTCGGGGCAACTATGTCATTAACATAAATATCAAATTTCCCTGACGGCATATTATGCCACAAAGCAGCTGTCAAAAGTACAAGTACATAGGCACAAATTACATTTGCAATAACACCTGCAGAAAATATAATTGCCCTTTGCCAGATTGGTTTGTTCATTAATCTGTCGGGAGAATTCTGCGGAAGGTTCGAATCTTTGTCGTCATCAGGGAATGATACGTATCCGCCGAAAAGAAAAGCGTGAACGATTAATGTAATATTACCGACTTTCTTTTCCCATAATGTAGGTCCAATCGGTAAACCTATGCCGAACTTATCGACTTTAACTTTAAAAAGCAAAGCCGCTCCGAGATGTCCGAGTTCATGGACAAGAATTAACAGACCGATTAACAAAATCATTATGATGACTGACATAAAATTATTTTCCCTCTCTTACTATAATAATTCTTTCAGATAGTTCGGTAATGCGAAACGTGCATTGTGGTAATCTTTATTATATATTTTGCAGGTTTTTACAATATCTTCGTATCTGTCATCTGCAAAGTATGATAAAGGTTTAACCTCAGTTGAGCAGAACGCCCATGCCCAGTATCCGCCGGGGTAGGTCGGAATATTTGATGTGTATGTTGAACAAATCGGAAATACTTTTTTCAACAAATTATACATTTTTTTGATTTCTTCTTTGTTAACAAACGGGCTTTCTGATTGTGCGGCAACAATTCCGCCTTCTTTAAGCGAATTTTTAACGTTTGTGTAGAATTCTTCTGTAAACAATCCTTCCCCGGGTCCCATCGGATCTGTAGAATCTATTAAAACAATATCGTATTCGTTCTTTTTGTCTTTGATAAATTCTATTGCGTCTTCAACTTTAATTTCAACACGCGGGTCTGAAAGACCACAAGAAATTGTCGGTAAAAATTCTTTGCAAGCATCAATTACCATTCCGTCAATTTCGCAGAGTACAACTTTTTTAACTGATTTGTGTTTTAGAACTTCTCTAACTGTACCGCCGTCGCCGCCGCCTATAACAAGAACGCTTTCGGGGTTTTTGTGGTGCATCATCGGAATATGCGAGATCATTTCGTGGTAATGGTATTCGTCTCCCTCTGTTGTCATCATTAAATCGTCAAGTGTTAAAACACGTCCGAGTTCGGATTCTGTTTCAAAAACTTCGACTTTTTGGAAGTCAGATTGTTTTGAAAATAAAACTTTACCTGCTTTTATAGCAATCCCGAAGCCTGCGGGTGTAATTTCGTGATAATATCCGTTTTCTATTCCGTTTTTAATCATTTTATTTTGCCCTTTCTTATTCGCCTAAAATATGTATATGCAGGTGAAAAACTTCCTGACCTGCTTCTTTGCCTGTGTTAATCAATGTTTTGTAAGATTTTAAACCGATTTTTTTAGTTGTTTCTTTAACAGCCATAAGCAATTCACCCATAAGATTTTTATCTTCAAGTTCGTTTAAAGACGCAACGTGGACTTTCGGAACCACAAGCAGATGAACGGGAGCTTTCGGATTAATATCTTTAAAAACAACCGCATAATCATTTTCATATACAAATTCGGTATTAAAATCACCGTTTATAATTTTACAAAAGATACAATCGTTATTCATTACTCATCTCCTTAATTTTCTATTATTATATCTTAAAAAAATGTAAACTGACTTGCCATTTAAATTTATGTAAAGTAAAATAGAATTACTTGGGACCCTTGGGGAGGAAATATAATATTTATGCCGGAATTAGCAAGACGACAGTACGACAGGCAGCATTACAGGATTAATCATTATAATACGGGTTATCATAACGCGGGCAATGTCCAAATAGTCAGAGAGCCTGTGCGGATAAGACGTAAAGTTGATACTAAAAAGGTTCAAAGAAACTACTTAATTCACAGGATTGTATCAGTTGCGGTTGTTTCACTTTTGGGACTTACTATTTTGCCTGCGGGATTTAACAAGGTAACGAAAATGATGTTTAATCCTACACCTTATAAAGAGGTCAGGGCTGATTACCATAAGCTTTTGTTTCCGACTTCCGATTATCTTTCAAACCACTGGTTTTTAGGTGAACGTTCGCTTGAAGGTGCACAAATTAAAAAACCTAAAATGACATCACTTGTTGAGGGAGCTCGTCTTTCTGGGCTTGAAAATCAGCTTAATAATCTTTCTGCAATGTATCCTTCAATACATCCTTCAATTTACGTCTGGGATTACGAAACGGGGGATTATGCAGATATTAACGCGGATGAAATTTTCCCGACCGCAAGTATTATAAAACTTCCTGTTCTGGTTCAATTGTTCCGTTCCATTGAAAAAAATCAGCTTACAATTTATGATGAAATGCCTTTGACAGAATATTACAGAACAGAGGGCTCTGGAAGTCTACAGTTTAAGGCGGCAAATTCTAAATATTCTATTGACACTCTTGCAAGAATGATGATTACGGAGTCTGACAATTCTGCAACCAACATGATTATGGCGCGTCTCGGCTCAATGACAGACATTAATTCCGGCATTAGAGAATGGGGGTTGAAACATACATACGTTCAAACATGGCTTCCTGATTTAGGAGGTACAAATCATTCTACAGCACGCGACATGGCGCAAATCCTTTATAATATTGATAACCCTCAATTTTTAAGTACAAGTTCGCGTGAAAAAATATTTGATTATATGGGGCATGTGCACAATAACCGTTTAATCGCGGCAGGTCTGCCTGCAGGGGCTACATTCCTGCATAAGACGGGTGATATCGGGAAAATGCTAGGTGATGCGGGGATTGTTTTTGCCCCGAACGGCAAAAAATATATTGTAGTAATTTTTGCACATCGTCCGCATAACTCACCTTTAGGCAAAGAGTTTATTGTAAAAGCATCTGAAGTTATTTATAATAATATGGTTTATTAAACCTGTTATATACTATGCAAAATAGCCGTTTTTTATTAAAATATACACGGCATTAACTTTGTTAACGGCTTTTGTCTTTTTTATAATATGAGAAATATGATATTTGACAGCAGAGCTTGTTATGAAAAGCGATGACGCAATTTCTCTGTAAGAGTACCCTAATATAATCAGGTTTATGATTTCCTGCTCCCTTTCCGAAAAATCAAAATTAACATTGTCAGACATAATATTAAATCTCCTGATTATAATTCTAAAGTTATCAGCTATATTATTATAGCGGACAGTGATTAGAATTTCAATAGGCAATATCTTACAATTTTGATATGGGCAGAAACATTGAATTAAAAAATAATTTTGGCAAAAAATTAGCTTATTTAAGAAAGAAACGAAATCTTTCGCAAATGCATCTGGCAGAAATTATAGATTCTAATTTTAATTATGTAAGTCAAATTGAATGCGGCAGAGCAAATATTACCATGAACATGTTGATATTACTGGCTGATGCCTTGGATGTTGAAGCTAAAGAATTATTTGATTTTTAATTTTGTTATTTATGCTAAAATTTTTATATGACTAAGATTCTGGACTGTACTCTGCGCGACGGGGGACATATTAACAATTGGAATTTTTCTGATATTTGCGTTCGCGAAACTTTGCGCGCATGCGAAAATTCTGCTGTTGAATACTTTGAAGCAGGATATAATATGCCTCAGTGTATAAAAAAATCTAATGTAAAACTTGTTATCATGGTTGATGCAAAAAATATTTGTTCTGTAAGCAAAAACGCGGATTGTGTCAGACTTGCCTGTTACCCGCATCAGATTTCCGAAGCTCTTGATGCTCTGGAAGAATATAAAAATCAGGGATTTGAAGTTTTTCTCCACCTTATGACCGCAGATAAGTTTGAGGATTATGAACGTTTAAAGAATTGGAAAAACAAAGATATCTTAACTTCAATTTATTTTGCAGACAGTTTCGGTGCATTTATGCCCGTGGATGTTGAGAGAATTTATAAAAAACTGCAGGACTGCGGATTTGAAAATATAAGCTTTCATGCTCACAATAATCTCCAGCTTGCTTTCACAAATACAATTAAAGCAATAGAACTGGGCGCTTACAGCGTTGATGCAACTGTTTTCGGAATGGGGAGAGGCGGCGGCAATCTTCCGATAGAACTTCTTTTGAAATATCTGGGTAAAGATTATTCACACTATCTGGAACTTATAAGAAAATATTACATTGACTTGTATAATAAATATGGCTGGGGATATAGCTACGACGCTCTTGTCGGCGGTCTGGCAAATATTCATCCCTCAAAAGTAAGTCAAACGATTGTATGATGCCTTATTTGCATTCGGCATTTATAATTTTTCTGAAAAGAGGAATTTGGAATGCTATTAACTGACCATGTTCAGGCTATTATAAAATCTGCAAAGTCTATTGTTGTTGCACGTAATTATCCCGAGCTTGCTCCGGAACACTTAATGCTTGCTTTGATGCTTGATCAAAATGATTTGCCTAAAATTTTGCTGGAACGTGTAGGCGTCGATAATCCTGAAATTATTGACAGACTTAATAATTACGTTTCCAAACGCGCATATTTTGCAAGAGGAAAATTTTCCGATGTAAGATTTTCAACAGAAACCATAATGCTTATGAAAGTTGCTCAGGAAGAAGCAGAAAAGCATGGAGATGACCAAGTTAGCATTGAACATTTATTTCTTGCTCTTTTCAGACTTGATAACAGAACTTTAAACCACCTCTGGGAGCAGTCGGGAATTAACAGACTTGAGCTTTACGAAAAAATGACCGAAGAAGTTAATAATATCGTAAACGTTGAGGAAACAATAGGCGAAAATTCTTCTTCATCCCCGTCAAAAGAAGAAAAGAAAAATGATGCACTGGCTAAATATACAACCGATTTAACAGAACTTGCAAAAAATAATAAACTTGACCCCGTAATAGGCAGGGATGACGAAATACGCCGAACAATACGTATTTTGAACAGACGTTCAAAAAATAACCCCGTAATTATCGGTGAACCGGGGGTGGGGAAAACAGCAATTATTGAAGGGCTTGCGCAAAGAATTGTATCAGGAGATGTCCCGGAGAGCCTTAGAAACGACAAAATTCTCGCTCTCGATTTAGGCGCGCTTCTTGCGGGAGCTTCTTACAGGGGAGAATTTGAGGAACGTTTGAAAGCAGTGCTTAAAGCAATTGAAGAAAAATCAGATGATTTAATGCTTTTTATAGATGAAATTCATACCATAATGGGCGCAGGATCGTCAGAAGGCTCTGCTGATGCGGGAAATCTTTTAAAACCGATGCTTGCCAGAGGCGGAATAAGGGTTATCGGAGCAACAACAACCGATGAATACCGTAAATATATTGAAAAAGATAAAGCCATGGAAAGGCGTTTTCAGCCCGTTATGGCAGAAGAACCTTCCGTTGATACGACAATAAGTATTTTACGCGGACTTAAAGATAAATACGAAGGCTATCACAGTATAAAAATAATGGACAGTGCCATTGTTTCGGCCGTAAAACTTTCTCACAGATATATAGCCGACAGATGCCTTCCCGACA
>FR900466.1:29239-30062 GCA_000438175.1 Fusobacterium sp. CAG:439
CCGACAGATGCCTTCCCGACAAAGCTATAGATTTACTCGATGAAGCCGCGTCGGCTTTAAGAATAGAAATCGATACTATGCCCGAAGAAATTGATGTATTTATCAGGGAAAAAATTCAGCTTGAAATGAATAAAAAAGCTCTCGAAAAAGATAATACCCCTGAATCTTCTAAAAAACTGGATAAAATTTCAAAAAAAATTACGGATTTGGATGAAAAGATAAATAAACTAAAAGAACAGTGGCTTAAAGAAAAAAAAGTTATAGATTCCGCAGCCGCTGTTAAACGAAATATCGAAAAACTTAAAGCACAAATTGAACTAAATAAGAAAAATCCGACAATGTCAGCATCTCTGGAAGTAAAATACAGCCAGATGCTTGAAATGGAAACTAAATTACGAACAATTCAGGGGCAGTCGGGCAAAACAAGACTTCTTAAAGAAGAAATTGATGAAGATGATATCGCATCAATTGTTGCCAAATGGACGGGAATTCCCGTAAACCGCCTGATGGAAGACGAAGCGGGAAAATTAATCGGTATGGAAAAAGTTATGCATGAACGCGTAGTCGGACAGGATGAAGCTGTCAGGAAAATTTCCGATGCAATCCGTCTTTCCCGTTCAGGTTTGCGCGACCCGAAACGTCCTATAGGTACTTTTCTTTTCCTCGGTCCCACAGGTGTCGGTAAAACAGAACTGGGCAAAACTCTTGCTTACATTTTATTTAATGATGAAGATGCTCTTGTACGTATTGATATGTCAGAGTTTATGGAAAAAGCCGCAATTTCAAGATTGGTCGGAGCCACCGCCGGTTACGTCGGGTACGA
>FR900466.1:30154-30718 GCA_000438175.1 Fusobacterium sp. CAG:439
TTGAAAAAGCTCATCCCGATGTCTTTAATCTTATGCTTCAAATGTTTGATGACGGACGCTTAACCGACGGGCAAGGCAGGTTAGTTGATTTCAAAAATACCGTTATAATAATGACCAGCAACCTCGGAAGCGATGTTATTTTGAATGAAACTCTTTCCGAAATTCAAAAGAAAGACGAGATTAACAGAGCTCTTAAAGAAAAATTTAAACCTGAATTTTTAAATCGTATTGATGAAATAATAATGTTTAAAGCTTTGACGCGTGAAGAATTAACGCATATTGTCGATATTCAGACTAACTCTCTGAAAAAACGCCTGCTTGAACAGGATATTGAGCTTGAAATTTCAGATATTGCAAAAGATTACCTTGCTGACGAAGGCTATGAACCTCTTTATGGTGCAAGACCGTTGAAACGTGTAATAAGACAACTTGTCGAAATTCCAATGTCCATGAAAATTCTTGAAGGTAATTTAGTTAAAGGAGATAAAATTTTACTTGATTTGAAAGATAACAGGTTAAACTTTATTAAAAGATAAACATGTGACGTGTCACTCCCTTTGAAAA
>FR900467.1:0-5657 GCA_000438175.1 Fusobacterium sp. CAG:439
AACAGCTCCTTCTTTAAATATTTATAATTATATTATAAACTATTTTATATAAATTTTCAAATTATAAAAAAAACGCCGTTCCCTTTCGAAAACGACGTTGGAATTCTTTGAATAATTCCTCGTAATAGTGTGAAGTGTAGTGTGCAATAAAACGTTTTCTTGATTCCTCGTTTTATGCTTTTCCTCGTGTCATGTATATAAAAAAATTTTTATATATATAATTGCTATATTTTTAATATCATTATTATATTTCGTTACAAAAATTAATATTTATAATATCTAACTGCTTATAGTATTATAGTAATATAAGTTTTAAAAAGAATTTAAAGGAGAGATATGAAAATATTAGTATCAAATGATGACGGAATTGCGGCTAACGGTATAAGATGCCTGACAGAAACTCTTGCACAGCAGCATGATGTTTATGTAATCGCGCCTGACAGAGAAAGAAGCGCGGCAGGACATTCTTTAACACTGCATACACCGCTGCGTGTAGAAGAAGTTGAAGCTTATCATGGAGTAAAAAGAGCGTGGGTTACAACAGGGACCCCCGGAGATTGCGTAAAAATAGGCATAAATGCGATATTATCTCCTGAGGAACAGCCTGATGTAGTTATTTCCGGAATTAATCACGGACCCAATCTCGGGGCTGATATTCTTTACTCCGGAACAGTAAGCTGCGCAATGGAAGGGGCAATGCTAGGTGTTCCAAGTATCGCGATGTCACTTGCCAGTATGAATTATGAATACGAACATTTTCAATATGCGGCAAAATTCGTTAATTTACTTCTTCCTAAATTGAAAGAGTTTACTTTTCCTAAAAAAAGCATTTTAAACATTAACGTACCTGCTCTTGACGAAGAAGATATTGCAGGCGTTGCAATTACAGAACTCGGGAGAAAAATGTTTACCGATAACTATGAAAAAAGAGTTGATCCGCGGGGAAAAGTATATTACTGGATGGCAGGCGAGCTTATTACAGAAGCTGAAGATTCGAATACTGATATTGCGGCTGTTAAAAACAATAAAATTTCAATTACACCTGTAACTTATGAGATGACTAAAGAAGATGTAATGTCGAGTTTGGATAACATTTTGTGCAAAGGCGATGCCTGCAACTGGTTTATTTAAAAAGAGGTCTTATTAAAGACCTTTTTTTATTCCATAATAATTCTTGCAGGATAATTATTCCTTAACAAATCATTTGCAACACTTTGGGCTTTTTCACGTGTAGTATAAGAACCAACCTGAATAGTATAAGCCCCGCCTATGTTACGAACAAAAGGAGAAATATTCATGCCTGATTCCGCAATAATTCCTTTTGCGACTTCAGCTTGTTCCTTTGTTGCATAGTATCCGACTACAACTTTTGCTGAAGCGGTTTGCTGCTGCACCGGAACAGGTTTAGGAGCCGGAGAAGCTGTTTCGGAAGGTTTAGGGTTAGCCTCTTTATCCGGAAGTTTTATCGGTTCTTCTTCTTTTGGAGTTTCCGCCGTTTGTTTATCATCTTTCTTATGTTCCGGCAGAACGACTTTTTCATCCAGTTCTGTGGCAAATGTATTATCAGAATCGGCACTTTGCCCTTCATCTTCCATTTGCAATAATTTTAATCTTTCATCAACAGGTGCTTTTTGAACCTCATCACTGCTTGTAACGGCGGTATCGTCACCGATAGAAACATCTACTTCGGGAGAAATTTGTTTTGCAATTCCCAAAAACAGCAAAAGCAGTATAAAAAATGCCGAAACAAATATTATAATCCCTTCATTAGGGTTTTTCGTAACTTTTTTTTGATATTCTTTATAGCTTATATGTGAAGGTCTTTTTGAATCTTCTTCCATTATACACCTCTGACTTTTGTTGATGCCATTATTATATCACTAATTTCTTGTGAGTATTTTTCAAGAATTTCATTTGCCAATTCTTTAATATCCGTAATACCGAGTTCGCTTGTCAAACCGCTTGCTTTAACAGGAGCACCTTCAGAATCAATATTTATACCTGTATGAATTAATATTGAATTAATTGACTTTGTCGCTATTGAAACTGTTAATTTCTTTCCTTCATAAAACAAATCATCACCGTTTCTGGCAATTACAAAACCTCGTTTTTCAAGAGCTTCTTTTATTATACAGATCAAAAGCCTTTGTCTGAAAACACCTTCGACAAGTCCGACATTAAATTGTTCAGAAATAAAGCTGAGCATGGATTTGCTGTAAATAGGTTCATTATTAATCACATCTTCTATATCAACCATTTCAGTAAGCTTAACTTCGCATTCTCCGATGAATGCAACAGCCGCATCGCCCTGAATTTTAAAGTTTTTATAAATCCAGTGAGGTGAAAGCTGCCATCCTTCATATTTAATTTCCTGTTCTAAAAGTTGTGTTTTCAAAAAAGTTCCCTTATATAATGTGTGTCATGGTTAAACATTAAAGCATTTTTTAATCTTGTACAAGATTCGCATTTTCCGCAGTGCTTTTCGCCTCCCGCATAACAGCTCCTGACGTATTCGAGCGGAATTTTATACTGTAATGCCAGTTTTACTATATCATTTTTATCGGAATTTAGCAAGGGTGCAACAACTTTGGGATGTTTTTGTGTTGAGAATTCAAATTCAGCATTAATCCTATCTATAAAATTTTTGGAATTATCGGGGAAAGTCTGCCCTTCCTCTTTATTGGCACCTATCAGGATATAATCATAGTCTTCACCGTCTGCAAAACATCCTGCGATATTCAAAAATAAACCGTTACGGTTCGGCACCCATACACTTTTTGCTGACTGTTCAGGATTGTCAAGGGCATTGCCTTCCGGAATTTCTGCGCCGCTGACAAGAGCTGTATGAGTTATACTTTTCAGCCAATCCAATTTTATTACCCTGTGTTCGATTTTATAGTATTCACAAATTGCTTTAGATGCGTTAATCTCATATTCGGCGGATTTTTGTCCGTAATCAAAAGTTAAAGCAAGAGTAACATTATACTCATTTATTCCCAAACCTAAGCTTACAAGAGAATCCAAACCTCCCGAAAGAAGAACAATCCCTTTACTCATCGTTATTTTCTTCCTCATCATCTTCATATTCTGAAATCATTGAAACAGCTTCTAATTTCAATGCATCAGGATAGCTTGAGCCGTTGGCAACTTCGTCGAGAATTTCTCTGCCAACAAGATTATATAAAGCTATAAGTGCATTTTTTTTAACTTCTTCGTCTTCATCTTCGATAAGACAAGTTTTAATAGTGTCAACCGCCTGAGGATTTTCACTGTCCATAATAGCTTCTATAGCATTAATCCTTATCTGCGGGGATTCATCCATAAGAGAATTTTTTAAAGCATTAAAAACTCTTTCATTATCGTCAAGTCTGAGCTTGCCTAACGCTTCTATTACACGTTCTTTAAGAAAAGTGAATTTATTCCAAATTCCTTTTTGAGTTTCCAGAATACTTACCAGAGGGTCAACAGCACGCAAATCTCCCAGCATACCGAGTGCAGATGCGGCAGTTTCTCTCAGATAAACTGATTTTTCTTCCTCGTCTTTTACGACTTCAATCAAAGGGGCTACGGCATATCTGTCGCCAATTCTGCCAAGTGCATCAGCACATGCCAGTCTAACTTTATAATTTTCATCCTTGTTATTAAGACAGTATAAAAGCGGCGTAACTGCAGAGGTATCTTTTAAATTTGCAATTGCCTTTGCACACATTGCTCTGACATTAATAAACAAATCTTTTTCATCATCTATATTTTTCATCAAAAGCAAATCTAAAAGAGCACTGAGAGAAGCTTTATCTCTAATTCTGTCAGCGCACTGAATAACATTCATCAATATTTCCGGATTTCTGGAAACGCTCAAAAAATAATTATAGATTTTAACCAGATTTTCGTGTTCGTAAATTTCATCGAGTGCTTGGATTTTTTGAATGACACAATTAACGTCAGACGCGTCAAACAGGTTACAATCTTTAGCTATTAAATCTAAATCCAAGTAATCTTTTTCTGTCATTCTTACCCCATCTACATTGGAAAATATAGCATAAATTCCTTTTTTTTTCAATAAAAAACGAGTTGTTACTACATATTTAGTAACAACTCGTTTTTAAAAGATTTTGACTATTAAGCTTTCGGATTATTTTCAGCCTTTGCTTTTTTGTTGGCAAGATATTTTTCACAAAGCCAGTTAGCTGGTTTGGTTACAACAACAGGAACAAAGTAACGGTATACAAAACCGAATACTATCATTGTTCTGAGAACCCCCATACCTTTAATCTTATTTATTAAAGATTTTGCTTCGCCTTCGCCGAGAGCTTTATAAGCAGGATGAGTTTTTACAAAATCTTCCAATTTTGCAGTCTTTTTCAGCAAAGGCTTTTCGGAAGTTCCTTTTGCCGCATCCAACAACTTTTTATTTGCTTCTTTAATAGCATCATTATGTTTGTGGAAATTTTCTACGAATTTATTATCATTGAGCAGGTGACCCGCAAATTTTTCTGTTAATTTACCCCACCAGCCTTTAACGTATTTATCTAAACCGTAGGCACCGAAAGTTGAAACAGCAAATGTAAGTCCCTGGTTTACAGCTAAAGTTTTCTTTCTGTCCTTATCAAGTTTGTCATTTGTAAGCGTTTTTTGCATATAAAGACCGCTTGTAATAACAGAACCTATTGTAAGACAGTGCTGAAATAAGTTATCGCTGTCTTTAAATTTTGAAGCAAGCCCTATAATCGGTTTGCTGTTAACAATTTTTGAGGTAAAATGCTTAGCGATGCCGTCAGTGAATTTATCATACATCTTTAAAAACGGAGCAAATAAATTTGAATCTTTCATCATTTCATTAGCGACATCAGCTCCGCTTTGCAGCGGATTACCGGTAAAAGATTGCTGTTTTAATTTATTGTGATTATAGTTTTGAGTATTTTTTGCAAAAGAGTTAGTGTTAAATGTTACGTTCATTATTTAACACCTCCTTTGAATTGCTGAAAAGCAGGTTTTTCTATAAAGTCCATTTTAGGCATTTCCATGTTATTGTTATTATTTACTGTTGTATCTTTCTGAGGTTCTGCTTTCTTTTTCTTCTCCACTCCGAAAACATATTTTAAAATCGGCGGTATCAGGGCAATTGTTAAAATTGCACGGGGAACACCGATAACCCAGTCAGGTATATTTTTCGCAAGTGTTTCCATTGCAGAGGTTTGCTTTGTCAATTTTTCAAGCATAGGTTCATAATATTTTGCGGTTGTTGCTTTTTCGACTTTTCCCTCTAAATATTTCATAGCATTTTTCATTCTTTCCAGAGTAGGTTTTGAGCCTTTCCGGCCAGCTTTTGCAGATTTCTTAGATATAAGATATTTGTCAGGATCCTCAAAGAATTTTTTAATAGATTCATCAAAAGGACTTGTAATAGCGGTTGAAACAAGAAATCCTATAATACCTGACGCCATTGCGTGTCCTGAGGCATAAATTTTATCTTCTTTATCATCTTTTCCCGGAAGTGCCATAATCGTTGCAGGTCTCATAACACCTGCAAGAACCAGAGCAATTAAAGCACTCGTTGAAATATTATGTTCATGAGAATATTTTGCAAATGAACCGAACCATTTACTGGAAAGTATCTTATCAGTAAAGCCCTTTTTTAAAGCAGTTGCGGCAGGGTC
>FR900467.1:5711-12905 GCA_000438175.1 Fusobacterium sp. CAG:439
CCGCAATAATCTGCATTATATCCTCTGTTTTCATACACGCCCGCGCTATTCTTCTCTCTAAAGTTCTGAGATCCCGAAAGGAGCCTTAAATTACCCTGCTTAAGGGTCATATCACGTTGTATTGAGTTTACCTTCATTTTTTCACCAAACAATTAAATGTATCTACATTCATTTTAAAACAAAGAAAAAAATTTTTTGCCATGGTTTTTAAGAAAGTTTACAATTTTTTTATAAATACGGCAAAAGAGGCTGAATATTCTAAATTTCAGCCTCTTTACAATTAGTGTTTTATATACACTTTACATATCAAGTGCAAGGTCTAAAGTAGGAGCTTTAGCAACAATTGCGCTTGAAGAGATTATATCGACACCTGTAGATGCAATTGCGTTGACGGTATCGAGTTTAACATTGCCGCTGGCTTCAACTACAGCCTGATGATTTATTATTTCAACTGCCTTTTTCATTGTATCAACGGACATGTTATCAAGCATTATTATATCTGCCTTGACTGAAACTGCCTCTTTAACCTGTTCAAGTGTATCGCATTCAACTTCGATTTTGTGAGCATGAGAAATATTTTCACGTAACTTATTAACAGCACCGGTAATTGATCCTGCAAGTCTTATATGATTATCTTTAATCATTGCGCAGTCAGACAGATTAAATCTGTGAAGCGCGCCGCCGCCGACTTTTACAGAATATTTTTCAAACGCTCTAAAATTCGGCGTTGTTTTTCTTGTATCAACGATTTTAGCGGAATAAGGCTTGATTGCATCTTGATATTTACGGGTTTCGGTTGCAATTCCTGACATTCTCTGAATGTAATTCAATGCAACTCTTTCACCCATAAGAAGATCTTTAGCAGGTCCTGAAATATCAGCAATTTTGTCGCCTTTTTCTATTTTATCACCGTCTTTAAAGTGAAATTTTATTTCAACTTTATCGGATAAGGTTTCGTAAACTGTCTTAAATACATCGCAGCCGCAAAGAACACCTTCACTTCTTGTATTTAATTCTCCTTTTAAAAAATCATTTTCTCCCGCAAGATTTTCGGTTGTAATATCACCATAGCCGATATCTTCCATAAGCGCCATTTTCACATGGTCTTGAACATAAAATTTACTTAACAAAATCAGGTACTCCTTCTTTTTTAGTCATACAGCTGTGAATACATTCTTCTTTAGTATTCGGGTAATCTGTTCTGCAATGAGCTCCGCGCGATTCTTTTCTCATTAATGCGGAATTTGCAATTAATAATGAAACAAGAAGCATATTTTTAAACTCATACTCATCTCTGCTGAGACATTTGTAATTACGCGGGAATTCGGATTTTAATTTATTTATTTTGCTTACGGCTGTAAGCAAGGATTTTTCATCTCTGAAAATACCTGCGTAATTCCACATAATTTCCTGTAATTCTTTTTTCATTGACGGAATATCAAGTTCTTCAAGAATAACATCTTCATCCGTATATTTATCAAGAAGTGATTTAATACTTTCGTCGATCTGTTTCGGAGTTTTTAATTCTATTGATTTAAGGTACTCTGCAGCAGAATAAGCGCATACAACACATTCCAGCAAAGAATTGCTTGCAAGTCTGTTGCCTCCGTGAAGTCCGGTTGATGCAACTTCGCCAATTGCATATAACCCTTTTATTGAGGTTTCACCTTTAAGATTAGTTTTTACACCGCCCATATAGTAATGTGCCGCAGGCGCAACAGGAATAAAATCATGTGCTATATCAATTCCGTTTTCCATACATTTTTGTGAAATATTAGGAAAACGTTTAGCAAGTTTTTTAGCATCTATACATGTTGCATTTAAATAAACATTGTCAACATTATGTTTCTTCATTTCATTAAAAATAGCACGGGTTACAATATCACGCGGAGCCAATTCCTTGCGTTCATCGTATTTTGCCATAAATTCAACACCGTCGCCGTCGCAGAGTTTTGCTCCTTCACCTCTGACCGCTTCTGATATTAAAAACCTGTTTTCTCCGCAGTCTATGGCGAGAGCTGTCGGGTGGAATTGAACAAATTCCATATCCTGCATTACTGCTCCTGCATTATATGCAAGAGCCAGCCCGTCACCGGTTGCTCCGACCGGGTTTGTAGTATATTTGTATAATTGCCCTATACCGCCTGTTGCAAGTATTATTGCCGGAGAATATATAGTTTCATATTCTTGAGTTTCATCGTTAAATATCAGAACGCCTTTACATTGGTCTGAACTTACTAAAAGTTCTACCGCATCGGTTTCTTCATAAACTTCAATATTTTCATTTTCTATAACTTTTTTACAAAGAGCCTGTTCAATCATTTTGCCTGTCGCGTCACCGCCTGAATGCAAAATTCTTCTTACACTGTGTGCAGCCTCTTTAGTAAAGCATAAATTATTGTTTTCATCGCGGTCAAACTCAACCCCGAATTTCAGTAAATCTTTTATGACAGCGTCTGAATGCTCTGAAATATATTTAACTGTATTAAACTCGCTCAACCCTGCGCCTGCTTTAATCGTATCGGAGATATGCGAAGCAGTGGAATCTGATTTATTTTCTTTCATAACTCCAACCATACCGCCTTGAGCGTATCTTGAGTTGCTCTCTCCCAATTTTGATTTGGTAATCAAAAGAAGCCCGTCAGGAAGATTAACCTGCTGTTCTATCTTTAATGCCGCATATAATCCGGCGATGCCGCTCCCGATAATTACCGTTGAATAATTTGAATATTTCATAATGATACACCTTATGTATATTTACCATTTACATAATAACCTAAAATAAATTAATTTGCCATAATTTTGGCATTAATAATCTTAAAAAAATATTAAGATTGCATTAAAGCTTACATTAATAATACAAATTTTATTTCTGAATTAACAGCCGATAATATTGCCGCCGTTTCTTCATATAAAAGGGATTAATTACTTTCACAAAAAACTTATAAGTAATATAGGGAGAAATTATTATGACAATAAATATATTACTTGTAGAAGACCAAAAACTTATACGTGTAGGCTTAAAATCTCTTTTTGAGGGGCAGGATGAAATTGTTGTAGCATCTGAAGCACAAAGCGGGAAAGAAGCCGTTGAAAAATTCAGAACAACTCATCCTGATGTAATTGTTATGGATATAGGTCTGCCTGATATTTCAGGGATTGAAGCAACAAAAAGAATTCTTGAACTTGACAGTAAAGCAAAAGTTGTAATCCTTACTTCCCATTTAAGCGAACAGGAAGTTATAGATGCGCTTCATGCCGGTGCCTGTGCTTACGTTATGAAAGACATAGGCACGGATGCTTTAAAAATGATTATTAAAACAGTAGAAGAAGGCGCAATGTGGCTTGATCCGCAGGTAGTTCCAATATTAAGAGAAAAAAACTGCGGTGTAATTCCGCCGCGCCAAATGTCAAGAGCCATGTTTAAAGAACAGCATGCAAATCTTACTCAAAGAGAATATGAAGTTTTAAAACTCGTTGTAGACGGACTTTCCAACAATGAAATAGCTCAGGAGCTTACGATTTCGGAACATACAGCAAAAGCTCACGTTTGTAATATTATACAAAAGCTTGTAGTTGATGACAGAACTCAAGCCGCCGTTAAAGCTCTAAAAGAAGGTCTTGTATAGAAAAAAAGTAAGTCCCCTTGTAAAATTCCAAATATTCTGTTATATAATATTTTGGACATTATACGGGGACTTACATTATGAAAACAGGGATTTTATCAAATTTTAAAGGCGATTTACTGGGAGGGATAACAGCAGGTGTAATAGCCTTACCGCTTGCAATTGCACTTGGCGTATCAAGCGGAATGGGAGCTGCGGCAGGGATTTACGGTTCAATAATTGTCGGGATGTTAGCCGCAATATTTGGCGGAACACCGACACAAATATCAGGTCCTACAGGACCTTTAACGGTTGTTGTGGCATCTGTTGCTGCTGTCCATTCAGATAATCCGAATTTAATATTTGCCGCAATTCTTCTTTCAGGACTGTTTCAAATTATACTGGGGCTTTTAAAAGTAGGGAAACTTGTAAACTTTATTCCGTATCCCGTTATATCAGGATTTATGAGCGGCATAGGAGCAATAATAATTCTTTTGCAGGTGAACTCGTTTTTAGGACTGGATTTTACCGGAACTCCTATTGACGGAGTTATAAATGTTGTAAAACATATAGGAAATACAGACTTATACAGCGTAATTCTTGGAGTACTCACTTTAATAATTGTGTTTTTCACTCCAAAAAAACTTGCAAATATAATTCCGCCGCCACTGACTGCTCTTATTCTCGGAACATTAGCAGCAGTAATCTTCAATTTTGATGTAAAAACTATTGGAGAAATTCCGAGAAGTTTTCCAAACTTAACTTTTCCAGCTTTTAAGCTGTCCGAGATTGAAACGGTTATTCCTATTGCTTTAACGCTGGCTGTTCTGGGTTCAATTGATTCTCTTTTGACATCACTTGTCGCGGATTCTCTTACCGGAACAAAACATCAGTCAAATAAAGAATTAATCGGACAGGGTATAGGAAATATGGCTGCGGCTCTTTTTGGCGGGATTGTTTCCTGCGGGGCGACAATGAGAACGGCTATTAATATTAGAAGCGGCGGAAGAACAAGCCTTTCAGGAGTTATTCATTCTATATTCCTGATTTTCGTTATTATATTCTTTGCACCTGTTGCCGCTAAAATTCCACTGTCAGTACTTGCGGGAATTCTTATTAAAGTGGGGGTCAGTATCATTGATTACAAATTTATAAAACTTATAAAAGCAGCACCGAGAAATGATTTAATAGTTATGCTTCTGGTGTTTCTTATAACAGTTTTTGATGATTTAATCCTTGCTGTCGGCGTCGGGGTTGTTTTATCTTCAATCCTTTTTGCCGCAAATGTAGCTAAACAGACAGATATCAAGCTTGTCGGACTTTCCAATCTGTCAGACGAAAATTATATTGATGAAGATTTAAAAAACAAAACCATGATAATGCACATTGACGGAACTTTGTTTTTCGGTTCCGCTTCACAAATTGCCTCTAGAATTGACGCTGTTATAGATAACAGAACAGTAATAATAGACTGCTCAAACATTAAAAGTATGGATATCTCAGCCGTTTTTGCTCTTGAAGACCTGGTTTTAACACTAAAAGGGAAAAATGTAAGAGTTATAATCATTTTCAATAACAGAGATGTTGCCGCATCAACCTTAAAACTCGGCCTCAGAAAACTTATAACTCACAATGATATAGCATTTTCAAAGGAAGAAGCAATTAACAGTATACAAAATTAATAAAAAATGTTATTATGTTAATAGCCGTTAAGGAGGGAATTATGAAAAAGTTTTTAACTGTTTTATTTATGCTTATTGCTGTTCAGACTGCTGTCTATGCCGATGCCGAAACAGATATGCATCAGGTTTATATCGCAAAAATTCAGGCACAGGATATAAAATACAACACATTTAATTTTTTCAATGCAATTAACAGCGGTAATACACAACTTGTAGATTTATTTTTGAAAGCAGGCATGAGCCCTGATTCTACATTTATGAAAACTCCTGCTATATATATGGCAATTGCCAGTAATCAAAATGAAGTCGTAAAATTATTGTTAGAAAATAAAGTAGATCCAAATAAAGAATTAGCCGGAATTACTCCTCTGATTATGGCTATAAGAGAGAAGGATGCTAAAATCGTTGAAACATTGATTGCATACGGTGCAGATGTTAATCAGGAGGCAGGCTATACAAAACCTCTTGCGTACGCTATAAAGAAAAAACAGCCTAAAATTGTCGAATTACTTATTAATGCAGGAGCAAGACCGGATAATGAAGTACTGATTAAAGCGTTAAAATCCGATGACAATTACATTAAAGATGCAGTCTTGAAACGTTATAAAACTATGGATTAAAAAAAGAGGCTTTTAAAGCCTCTTTTTTATTTTTTTATGCAGTACGTTTTTTCTCATTTTCTTTCATATCATGTTTTGCCTTGGCGGTTTTTGCTTTAGCTTTAATATCTTCTTTTATTTCATGAGCTTTTTCTTTTACTTTTTCAGCTCCTTCTTTGATATCTTCTTTCATCTCATGACCTTTTTCTTTAATCTTTTCGCCTGCATTATGCATTTTTTCTTTCATAGTTTCTTTATCTTTTTCGTGCGTCATAATAAATTCCTTTCTTTAGCGTTACCAAAATCATTATTTACGATAACTAAGGAAGTTTTATGTAAAAGAACACTTGGTTTGATTATTTGTTACAGATGGTTTGATTATTTTGGGCAACATAAAATTTGAAATATTAAATAAATGAGCAAATTTGCAATTTTAAGAATATAAAGTTACTATCATAAAAACAAATTAAAATATATAAGTTAACTCTGCATTTTATCAAGCAGGGTTTTTATTTCCATAATTTTTTCTTTTGCAATTTCAGAATCAGAAAAAGACTTAGCAACACATTCTTCAAGATGTGTTTTCAATATATTGCTTTCAATATGTTTTATTGCCGAACGCACAGCCTTGAGCTGCACAATAATATCCGGACAATATCGTTGTTCTTCAATCATTTTTTTGATACCTTCCAACTGACCTATTGCCCTGTTTAGGCGAGGTATCTCATGTTTATGGCTCGGATTTTCTGATTTTTTTATGTTCATATCGTTTGTAGACTCTTTTTTCATACTTTCATTATACACAAAAAGGAGCAGCATGGCCGCTCCTTAATCCTAAAATAATATTCTATTTTTTAGGAGGTTCATTGCACTCAGGCGGACAATTACATTTGTCTTCGGTGCAAGTACAATTGTCACCGCATTTGCAATTAATGCATTTGCAATGTGGATTTGAACATTTAGCCATATTGGCCTCCTTTTTTCTTTTATACCCATAGAGGGTATCTAACTACATATACATGATACCCTATTGGGGTATATTTGTCAAGTGGTCTTTTTATAATTGATTATGCATTAATCCATATCACCCTTGTAGGCGCAGGGGATATTTTCTTCTTTTAAATAATTCATTCCCCACTTGTTTAACTCAATAATCGCAGGAATAAGTGTTTCACCTCTTTTAGTGAGAGAATATTCAGTCTTTGGCGGTACTACCGGATAAAGTTTCCGTTTAATTATTCCGTCTGCCTCAAGTTCTTTTAACTGTTGGATAAGCATTTTGGGCGTTGCGTGTGAAATCAATTTTTG
>FR900467.1:12915-14860 GCA_000438175.1 Fusobacterium sp. CAG:439
TTGCGTGTGAAATCAATTTTTGTAGCTCATTATATCTCAATGTTTTATTTATAAGGTGTCCGATTATAACTCCTTTGTATTTCCCTCCGATTATATCCATTGTTGCCTCAAGCGGACATTTATATTCATCTTTCTTATGCTTAGTCATAATTAAAGTCCCTAATTTACTTTTTGGTAAGTATTATACAAAAAAGTGCATTCTTGTCAAAATGATAATAAATGTATAAAATTGCTTTATTAAAGGAGGAAATCTAAATGAAAATTACACAGGTAAGAAGTGCAACAATTATAGTGGAATATAATAATAAAAAATTTTTAATTGACCCATGGCTTATGCCCAAAGATTATATGCCCGGGTTTGATAGCGCCATAAACTCACAAATTCGTCAGCCGAGAGTGGAATTACCTTTTGGAATTGAAAAAATTGTTGATGTTGATGCTGTTATTATCACTCATATCCACCCTGACCACTGGGATGAATTTGCAGAAAAAGCTCTGGATAAAAATATAAAAGTTTTTGTACAGTCTAATATTGATAAAGACTACGTTATCGCAAAGGGTTTTAAAAATGTTGAGATTATACAAGAATCAGGAACTGAATATAACGGTATAACCATATACAAAACAGGAACCCAACATGGCAGAAGAGAGATAATAAAACCGTTATGCGATTCTGTTGGCTTGCCTTATGATGCAATGGGTGTTGTTTTTAAATCAAATAATGAAAAAACATTGTATATTGCAGGCGATACAATTTGGTGTGAGGAAGTAAAAGATGTCTTAGGCAAATACAAGCCTGAAGTTATAGTAGTAAATGCCTGTGCGGCAACTCTTTTGAACGGAGAACGCATAATTATGAATATTGAAGATGTAAAAAATGTTTTGGATGCCGCACCTGGCGCAAAAGTAATTGCAAGTCATTTAGATACAGTCAGCCATCTTTCTGTTACAAGGGATGATTTAAAAGAATTTAAAACTAAAAATAATATTGGTAATCTATTAATCCCTGATGATGGAGAAACGCTTGATTTTATAGGCAATAATTAAAATTTTATACTAATGAAGTTGCTCAACCCAAGGTCGGAAAAATTTTCCCGACCTTGTTTCAAATTCTCAAACCTTATGATATTTTTGTGAAAATTTGCGGAACTGGACTATTCCGAAATAATCAAATTATCCGTACAGTTCAAATTTGGTGCGTATCTCACTGATAATATATAAATCTCAATCTATCCGTACAGTCCAGAAAAAGTCCGGTTTTCCGTTTTGATTTTTTTGGAACACTTAATTTTTCCGACCCGAAAACGCCCACACAAAGCCTGCTTTACCAAAATAGTCTATCTAGCTGTACAAATCAACCTGGACAAAAAACTACAACTCTTGCAAAGAAACACCTTAAATGATTATTTGTAACAGCTAAAATGACTATCGCTATTTGTTTATTTTATAAGTTTTTTATATTTTTGCCATAAAATCAATGCAGTATCCTAAGACAAATAAATGACTATAGGTCATTGACTTTTAGTCATTTATTTGTTATAATATTTTATAATCAGGAGTATTTTATGAATAAAAGACAAAAATCAGCCGTTGAAACTAAACGAAAACTTATATCCGCAGGGTTGGAGCTTATTAAAGAAAAAGGCTTTGACGCAATTAATGTCGAAGATATTACAAAAAAAGCCGGTGTTGCCAAGGGAACTTTTTATACTTATTTTAAACGCAAAGAAGATATTGTTATGGAAATCAGCAGAACACCATTCGGTGAAATTGCTGATGAAATTGAGCAAATGGAAAACGCTGAATTGTTTGACAAACTCAGGCATTATTTTCGCCGTTTTATGGAACAGGTTGAATTTTGTGGAATTCAAATCTGCCGTGAATGCTCATGTACGGTAAAGAAGCAAGCAACCGAAAACAATAGATAGACCGCCAGCACTACACT
>FR900468.1 GCA_000438175.1 Fusobacterium sp. CAG:439
AGGAAGATTGCTTGCGGCGATTTCCAGTCAAAGTATTCATATGTATGATATACTCTGTCCTGATAAGTATCAATAAAATGTACTAAATAAAGCACATTAAAGATTGCTATATAATACGGGTTAAATTCAAGCTCTGCATTATAAAATCTGGCTGTGTATTTTTGTATTATTCTGAGTACCCTGTAGGTTAATGCAATATATATAAAGCATTGAAGCAGGGCTGATAGTGCTAATAATCCAGGCTGATGGTAAAGTAAAAACATATAGAAGCCGCCATTGATTGCCAGTAAAAGAACAAGCCAGTTGAGTTTTATACCATCTTTTTTCCCTTCTGTCAGGTGATTAATTGCCTTGCCGTTAATAAAAAACCATATAGTCGCAAAGAAGCCATATGTTAAAAAATCGATTGCCAGAAACGGTCCAAATTCTTGAAATTTAATATTCGGAAGTTCAGGATCTTTGAATAATGCATTGCAGTTTGGACATTTTATCGCATTTACTTCAATTAAATTTCCGCAAAACGGACAATTAATTTCTTCACTCATTACAACTCACTCTCTTTATGGACTAATTATATCATACTAAATATTTTTTGCACAGTGCCCGGCTATAGGACAAACTGAACAATTTGGTTTTATTGGCTTACAAACATTCTGTCCGTGTGTTACCATAAGAGTATTAATATCAATCCAATACTTAACAGGAAGTTTTTTTCTTAAGGCAAACTCCGTTTCTTCAGGAGTTTTCGTATTAACATATCCAAGGCGGTTAAAAATCCTGTGAACATGAACATCAACGCAAATTGCAGGTTTATTGAAGCCTCTGGATAAAACAAGATTTGCAGTTTTTCGTCCGACGCCGTTGAACTTAATTAAGTCTTCTATCTCGTCAGGAACCACGCCTCCGAGTTCTTCATCAATCTGGCGCGAGAGTTCAATTATTTGCTTTGCCTTGTTTTCATAAAATCCAACAGGATAAATAGCTTTTGCTAAGTCGTCTGCCTTGACCGCCTTCATCTCGTGCGGAGTTTTGGCAAGCTCAAGCATTCTTAATGTTGCAGGATATGTTGTCCTGTCATTTGTCCTGAGGCTAAGAATGCAGGAAATCAATACCAGATATGGATCATTAAAGGTATCCATAAGGTCTACAAACTCGCTCCGTGTTTGTTTTGCGTCTTTTAAAATTTGTACTACTTTATCTATATTCATACTTTTAACTTACTGCCATTAATAATTCTCTAATTACTTTTGTTGCAACTGCTGTAGAAGCTCCGCTGGCATCATAATCCGGTGCAAGTTCAACAACATCAGCACCAATAATATTAAACTGTGATAAATATTTGAACCATCCTACCAGCTGGTTGAAATCAAGACCGCCGACTTCTGGAGTTCCCGTACCAGGCATGATTGAAGTATCTAATACATCTAAGTCTACCGTAATAAATATATTTTTATCTTTAAATACATCCAGTTCTTTGTGTTCGTGAATTAACGTATTGTATTTTTTCATTAGTTCAAATTCTTCTTTCATACCGGAACGTATTCCGATTTGTTTAAGATTTTCAAATCCGATGATTTCAGCAGAATGTCTGATAACAGCGGAATGTGAGAGCGGCTCTCCTAAGTATTCTTCACGCAAATCAGTATGTGCATCAAAGTGAACAATGGCAAGGTTGTCAACGTATTTAGAAATTGCTTGAATTTCCGGCAGTGTAACAAGATGTTCGCCTCCTATGCCGAAAACCCGTTTGCCGTCTTTATAAATTTCTTCAACATTTTGACGTATAACACCAAGAGATTTTTTTGTATTACCCAGCGGGAATTCTAAATCACCGGCATCATGGAAATTACAGTCCTCAAGGTGTTTATCAAAGTAAGGAGAATATTCTTCCAACCCCCAGCTTGCAAGCCTGATTTGCTCGGGAGCAAATCTTGAACCGGGACGGTATGAAACAGTTCCGTCAAACGGCATACCAAGCATTATAATATCAGATGAAGCATAGTCCGGATTCTGCCCCATCCAGTTTCTATCCAAAAATGGTCCTGTTAACATCTTTTTCTCCTTTTCTGTTTTATTATAGCAAAAAATATTTTTACAAGTTTTCAAAAAAATATGAACATTTTACCATTAAATACATATAAATACCAAACTCCGGTATTTGGTGCAAAAAAATCTAAAAAGGAAGAAATCGGTCCTGAAAAGCTTAACTTTACAGAAGTTGAAGAAGAATTTAATGAATCTCTAGTAAAGCTATACAAACTTGAAAGTGATATAAGAGTTCAAAAACAGAATCTGAAGCTTTATTATTCTGTCCAGGATAAGTATGATTATCACAAATTATTAAAACAAAGACAGCAGCTTTCAGCAAAATTAAATCGAATTGCAAATAAATCTAATACCGATTATCTGGATTTACTGCGTGGTGTTCTAGTGAAAAAAGAATATAATAGATTTGCTCCAAAAATTATAAGAGCAGCTTCTTTAAAAGAATTGGCAGAACTTAAAGAATGGATTGCTTCCTCTTTTTTATATAAAGCTTCTGAAGATTTATTAATGCAGCTTATGGAAAAAAAGAAATTTTAAAATAAAAAACAGGATGTGTTAAGCACATCCTGTTTGATTTTGATTTTATAAAATGCCTATATTCTGGCGAGTTTAGCTTCACTTTCAAGCTGTAATGTTACTGTAGTAATATCACATACAGATGAAGGACCGAAGTATTGTATTGCACCAGGGAATAGGTATCTATCATTCATAGCCCAGTCTTCTCTGTTTTCTTCCAATTTTTTGAAAACAGGCCCATCAAGTTCAACTAATGCTTTTTTGATAACAGGTTTCATTTCACCGTGACGTCTTTCCATGTTCATCATCATTGTAAGAGGAACACCGCCTGCAATCCAATCATTAGCAGGTTCTGTAAGGTTTCTTACTGAAGACAAATACCCTGTTAAGCCGAAGTTAATCAAAGCAAATGCGTTGAAACCGAGTGAATAGCAGTAGTCAGCATCAAAGTTAGAAGGGAATGCACATCTGCCTTCATAACCGAAGAAGTGTGATTGTGTTGAGAATTTACCAGAATACTTTCCTTCTTTCTTTAAGCCTGCTAATTTTTCTTCAATCATAGAAATTAAGAGTTTTTCAGTTTCAATTTTTGATACCTGAACGTTACCGTGAGGATCTCTATCCATTAATAATTGTGATTTAATAAGTGAAGGTAAAGATTTGAATACACTTGAATTTTCGCTTGATAGAGAATTTTCAATTATTGAAATCTTTTCAGCATCTGTACCATTTGAATATTTAGAATCCTTTTCAAGTGACGGCATAATATCATTAAGATTTGCAATCATTGTTTTTAATTCTGGTACAAATTCAATTAAACCTTCAGGAATAACAGCAATACCAAAGTTTTTACCGTTTTCAGAACGTCTTACGATAATATCTGTCATGTAATTGATGATAGAAGAAAGTGACATTTTCTTCTGTTCAACTTCTTCAGAAATCAAAGTAATGTTCGGCTGAGTTTGAAGAGCTGCTTCTAATGCAACGTGAGAAGCACTTCTGCCCATAATTTTAACGAAGTGCCAGTATTTTTTTGCAGAGTTTGCATCTCTTTCGATGTTTCCGATTAATTCCCCGTAAGTTTTAGTAGCTGTATCAAACCCGAAAGAGATTTCGATTTGTTCGTTCTTCAAGTCGCCGTCAATAGTTTTAGGGCATCCGATAACCTGAATGCCGGCATTATGTGCAACAAACCATTCAGCAAGAAGTGCAGCATTTGTGTTAGAATCATCGCCGCCGATAATTACTACAGCAGAAATGTTAAGTTTTTTGCAAACTTCCCAGGCTGCTTGGAACTGTTCTTCTGTTTCCAATTTAGTTCTGCCGGAACCGATGATATCAAAGCCGCCGGTGTTTCTATAATCGTTAATAAACTCATCATTGAATTCAACGTATTTGCCTTCAATAATACCGCTAGGGCCGCCTAAGAAGCCGTAAAGATTATTTTTAGAGTTAGCTTGTTTTAAAGCATCATATAAACCGGCAATAACGTTATGTCCGCCAGGAGCTTGGCCCCCTGAAAGGATAACACCAACATTTCTAACTTCACTGGCTACAGATTCTGTAGAAGTTTGGAATGTTACGGTTGGTTTGCCGTAAGTGTTCTTGAATAAAGCTTTAATTTCTTCTTGATTTGCAACTGACTGAGTTGCAGAGCCTTCTTGAGAAATAAGATGATTAATACCATTTGCCAGTGAAGCAGGAAGCTTTGGCTGGTATTTTAATCTTTCGATTTGTAATGGTGATAAATTTGTCATAAAAAGTTTCCTTTCTTCTTTGATAAAATTATACATTAAAAACTAGTATCCGTTAAGTAGCAGCAAACTTGCCCAAATAACAATTACCCCGGACATTATACCTGTAATAGCGTAATGCCAGTCACCGTATTCGTGTGATAGTGGAAGAAGGGTATCAAAAGATATATAAATCATGATTCCGACAACTGCAGCCATGAAGAAGCCGACAAATACTTGCGGCAGAAACCAGTGCAGCAGTGCAAGTCCAATGAGAGCTCCAATAGGTTCTGTCATTCCGGTCCAGAAAGAGTACCATATAGCCATGCGTTTTTTGCCTGTTGCGTGATAAATAGGCAAAGCTACAGCAATACCTTCCGGAATATTATGCAGTGCAATAGCAAGCGCTACAGAAATTCCAATTGTAATATCCTGAGAAGAAACCAGAAATGTACCTAAACCTTCCGGAAAATTATGTACAGCAATGGCGATTGCAGTGAGTAAACCTGCTCTTTTTATTCTATGTGTTTTTTGGCAGTTTTCGGATTTTTCATTCAATAAATCTTCTTCTACGTGATCAGGTATAAAAGTGTCGATAAGTTTTGATATTATGACTCCTGCAATAAATCCCCAGAACATAATCCAGTGATAACTTACGGGATAGTATGTTTTTAAAAGCCCTTCTGCAGTTGATAGTATTTCAGTAAACGACACAAAAATCATAACTCCAGCTGAAAAACCAAGTCCGAGCGAAAGGATTTTTAAATTATTTTTATTAACAAGAAAAGTTATAAACCCGCCAATTACAGTTGCAAATCCGGCAAGTACAGTCATTAAAAGAGGTAATTTCCAATTTTCAAGCATATTATGCTCCTTATTTAAATCAATTTTAGCATAAAAAAAAGAAAAAGCCTCAAAAGAGGCTTGGAATTAAGAATAGCTGGAAGTATGAAAAAGATTTAATGATTATATTAAACCAAATTGACAATATAATAACTATTACCTGTGTGTTTATAATCGATATTCTCCACCGGGGTAAATTTTTTGAAAAATATGCTTGCAATTTTTTTTTTAGCAGGTTATATTATAAACACAGCTTGATACGGGAGCGGACAGAGTATTGTACGTGCTTGTGTTAAGAAATGATAATTGAATATGGGAGCGTAGCTCAGTCTGGTTAGAGCGCATGCCTGTCACGCATGAGGTCGCGAGTTCGAGCCTCGTCGTTCCCGCCATTATTAGAGGGGTTTAAGCCCTCTTTTTTAATGCAAATTTTCTGTATTTAAACGTCCAGTTTGACCTTTTTGACAAGTCCATTTCAAAAAAGGTCGATAATTTTATGAAATGAAATTTACGTATAAAGCTTTTAAATTCTTGACTGAAGTCTTTGTTGAAGATGTCGCTGTAATGTTAATGCTCTTTCAAACTATAATCTCAAAAAGAAATATGCAAAGCAAGGTAACTCTACAGGGCTTTTATCTCACGAGATGAGATTAGTTTCTAAAAAAATCAGGCGAATATAAGCCCGTTACAGTTTATGCAGCTTCACTTACAGGGAAAAAGATTGCGCCAGATGCCGGTTGGTCTAACAGTTTGGTTTCAGGTTCGAACGATATTTGAACATTGTTCTATTTCAGGATTATCCCCGAAATCATTCTCTATTATAAAAATATTTCCATTTTTTAATTTCAAATAAGCTTTTACATAAGCATCATACATCATATCAGGACCTTTTCTAATAGAAACATATTGATTAGAATAAATATTATAAATAAAATGATATATTATAACGCCTATTCCTATAATGAAAAATAGAATTATTATCTTTAACTTTTTATTAATACTCGATTTTATAATAATTTACCCCTTTCAAATATTTGTATTGTTTCTCTATTATTTTGTGCATAAGGACTATACAATAATATACTTGTACCATTTGTTTTGTACTCAAATGATTTCTATTGGCAAAATTCATATCAGATCTTCTTGTAAATTTTTTAGTTTTAATATTTAATATATATGACTTGGAAGTTTCACCACAGCCTATTAGCCACCATTTTTCACCACCTGTAATTAATACTTCATTATTATTTATCATTGCAATGTTACTTTGCGATAAATCCTCTTTTATTCGGTTTCGTGGCAATTTTAAATAATATAATTCTGTTATGTTATTTAAATTTTTAATATCATAAAGAAATATATAATTATTACCTTTGAAGTATTCAATACCGAAAAGATATTGTTCATCAATTACAACAAACCGTAATCGAGTATTTCCAGTACGATTAATATTTAATTTTTTAATTTTACTTAATGAATTTTCATTAATATTGTATAAATATGTTTTCTGTAATTTTGTACTTAAATCTGATTGTGTAATAAATAACTTATCTTTTATTGGAATAATTACATCATAAAATATATAATTTTTCATATAATATGTCTTTATAAAATCATTTGTAGAATTAACAATTTGGATAGAAGTCTGATTGTTCATCCCTATCTTTCTACTTACAATAATAAAATTTGTTTTTTCATAAGGTATAATTTTTGTATTATAATCATGCTCATTAATAGGAAGTTTACTTTCTAGCTTTTTCACAAATTTCTCTTTATTTATATCAAAGATTATAAACTGAATTTTACGGCTTACTTTACTATCAATACTATAAAAAACAACAAGCCCGTTATTTAATTGAAAATAGTCAGAATTTATATCAATTTTTAAATCTAACTTTTTTTATACCGACCAGATTATTTTTATCAATTCCATTAAAAGTATATAAATTAAACTTATTATCAATTATTAAATACTTTCCTTTAGATTTATAAATTTTACATGGGTAATTA
>FR900469.1:0-3144 GCA_000438175.1 Fusobacterium sp. CAG:439
ATGGATCAGGAAACTTATATGAAAATAATGGGTTACGTACCCACTGTTATAGAAGCATCATCACGCGGAGAACGTTCTTTTGATATATTTTCGCGCTTGCTTAGAGAGAGAATTATTTTCCTCGGAACAGAAATTGATGATGATGTTGCAAATTCGGTTGTTGCGCAGCTATTACTGTTAGACAGTGAAAATTCCGAAAAAGATATTATGTTATATATTAACAGCCCCGGAGGAGTAATCACAGCAGGTATGGCAATTTATGACACAATGCAGTTAATAAAATCTGATGTATCAACAATTTGTCTGGGCGATGCGGCATCAATGGGTGCATTCCTTCTTTGTTCCGGTACAAAAGGAAAAAGAATGGCTCTGCCGAATTCAAGAGTAATGATTCACCAGCCGCTCGGAGGTGCTAAAGGTCAGGCTACGGATATTGAAATCGAAGCTAAAGAAATTTTAAGAATGAAAGATATGTTGATTGAAATTATTGCAAATAATTCAGGTCAGCCTATTGAAAAAGTTAAAGAAGATTGTGAACGCGACCACTTCTTAACAGCACAACAAGCTTTAGAATACGGTCTTATTGACAAAGTTATTACCAAAGAAAACAGATAAATGTAACATAACTTAACAAAACAGTCAAAAACATGCAATTCCAAGGAGTTGCATGTTTTTATATTCATGTAAGGTTAAAAGGTTACAAAGGTTAGTTTAACAATTAAAGGTAGGAGAAACGACAATGGGTCTATTAATTTTCGCATACCGAAAATTAGACATTATTCATCGAAAGAACGAACTTCAGTATCGTTTGATGAACCTGACCAGAAAGTTATCTGATTTGCAGCAGTATGCCGCAAATATAGCTGACGGTTCTGTTTCAATGAACGATATGATGAATACTCCAAGTTCAATGTTCGGACGTCAAATGATGTTTATGCAATATGCTCATAACGGAGCATTATTCGGTGCGCAGCAAAAATTCGGTATGATGCAGCCGATGATAGCAATGCAAATGCAGCAAATGCAAGATCCTAATATGCAAATGATGTATCAGCAATGGATCTTTAAAAATCTTTATGATCAAGAACGTGAAAGAATGGGAAAACAAGAAGCAAAACTTCTTAACGAACAGGAAAAACAAATTCAACAAGAAAAAGTAAAACTTGAAACTCAATTAAAACTTCTTGAACAAGAATACGAAGCATGTAAACAGGGTGAAGAAAACGAAATAAAAATGTGGAAACCTGAATACTAATAGAATTTTTACTTAATACATCCTATCCTTAACTAACCTGTAAGGGGTTCACTTAATAGTGAACTCCTTTTAACCTTGTTAAACCATGATAACAGTATCAGCTTTTATATCAAAATCTTCTCGCGGGAGCTTTTCGACATGTAATTCTTTTGGAATAGGCAAAACTGAAAACACTGACGGATTTTCAGATAAAAATCTGTCGTAGAAACCGCCGCCATAACCCAACCTGTAACCTTCACAGTCAGCCATAAGAGCAGGAAGAAATACTAAATCCAAAATATCGGAACTTACAGGATTTGTACATGGTTCATCCGTGTTAAAGCAGGATTTTTCAAGCTTATCCCCCTTTTGAAAAGGACAGACAAAAAGTTTATCACCACAGACTTTCGGAAGGTAAAAATTTTTATCATCATTCAACAATTCGAGCAAATTAATCTCATTTTTCATAGGATAGAATATTAAAATATTTTCTGCCGATTTATAAAAATCAAGTTGTCTGATTTTAGCAGCGGCAGAAGCACTTATTGACTGCATATCTAAATTTTTTCTTATACTTTTAGCCCTAATCCGTAAGTCAATTTTACTATCCATGTTTTTAATATATAATAAATACAAATGACGTACAATTGCGATAACAACAATTTAATAAATCCGAATTGGGCAAAACACGGATATATACAGGTTTATACAGGTAACGGCAAAGGTAAAACAACGGCGTCACTCGGACTTGCAATGAGAGCTTTAGGACGCTGCTGGAAAGTTCTTATTATAATGTTTACAAAGGGCGGGGATGATTACGGAGAACTTAACTCTTTCAGAAATCTGTCGCCTGAAATTTCAAAAAACCTGACAATTGTTCAAGCCGGTCTTGACAGAATTGTATATTCAGACAACAAAACTCAAGATGATGCCGAAGAAATAAAAAAAGGCTGGGAACTTGCAAAAAAAGCAATTAAAAATGATGAATACAATCTCATAATTCTCGATGAAGCTAATATTGCAATTGATTTAGGGTTCATTGATATTAATGATATGCTTGAAGTTCTGAAAAACAAGCCTGAAGAAATGGAAATTGTACTTACAGGCAGAAATGCAAGGCAGGAAATTATAGATATTGCCCACCTTGTATCTGAAATCAAACCTGTTAAGCACTACTGGGATACAGGGATTGCAGCAAGAAAAGGGATTGAATATTAATTAAAATAATAATCTTTATTACAATATTTCTGATTACCTTTTACACATTTAAGATAATCTAAATTTTCCGATTGTATAACCCATGCTGCGCATCCTGACCCGTTATACCAGCCGGCTGAAGTTGAAGAAGCAGAAGGATCACACATTTTCTGTCTGCCATGAGTATCTTTCCCTCCACGCGGAATTACTTTATCTTTTGTGACAACAAAAGTAAATGTATCTTCGCCCCAACGATTTGGACGTTTATCACCGTTTATATCAACTTCAAATTGAAAACAATAATTTAAATTTTCACAGGGTAATGCCTGTTCCACACCTATCTGATGTCCGATACCCATAACAATACCGTCACTCATTACCAGAGAAGACATAGAAGCCATCTGGTCAACCTTATTATTCCTCAAATCCTTTCTTGCTTCAGAGAAAAAACATCCGCCTTGCATCAAAGTACAAACACGTACATTTTGAATATATTTTGAAAACATTACTACAACATCGTCCCAACTTTCGACATTCCAATCAGGGGGCGGACCATATTCGTTTAATACACCTGTGTAGGCATTAGATAAAGTTGAATAGGCTTTTTTTAATCTTGTTACAGTTTCCTTTTCTTTATGATTTGCAATCAAAGACGGCAAAGTCAGAGCGCAAACAACACCGATAATCCCTAAAGTTAACAATACCTCTGCTAA
>FR900469.1:3284-35590 GCA_000438175.1 Fusobacterium sp. CAG:439
TTTCATAATTGCTCCTTTCCATAAATCTAATAAAAAAATTTAAGCACTTCTTCTCATTAAATCAGAAATTTTTACTTCTTTCTGAATTTTTGAAACTTTTTTAGCCTTTTTTTTCTCCTGAATATCTTCTTCTTTAAACTGTGATAAACCTATTTTTACCTTTGAATTTTCATCACTCAGCATAAAGATGTCTTTAAAAAACGTAAGAATTTCTTTCATGATGTTCTCCTAAAATTATTATAATCTAATATCCGAAATTTATATCATTCATTAAAACTATTTTGACTTAAAAAAACATTGTAGTTTATGTTATATTATTGATATAACGACCTTAGGAGCAAAATTTGAACGATATTCTTACAGAAAAATATAATAATGATTTTAATACAGCTTTAAATATATATGAAAATTCATATTCACATGAACATCTTATTGAGTTTTTAAAACAAGGCTCTGTAGCCGAAAAACAAGCTGCAGCATTAAAGCTTGATAAAATAAATTCTATTGACGAAGCAAAAATATTTATTCAAAATTTAACCGGTTGTGACGGAAAAATACGGGAAGCCGTATCATTCAGGCTAAAAGAGTTTATACCATCTACCCCTGAATTCTTCACCGAATTTTCAGAAATTCTGCTTGATGCTGTTATAGATATAAACGGAAATATTTGCAGAAATACTATAGAAGCTGTAAAAAGTCTTAAAAACAGCTCCAAATTCACAAATGCATTTTGTAATATGCTTACCAGAAGAACTTTAGACTTGATAGAACCAATTAAAGAATTTGATTTTCAAGAAGGTAAATATAAAATTAACAAAGAAGTATTCAAATTGTACTGGTATTTGGAAACCATATATGAATTTTTGGAATTTATTAATCCTGAAATTCTTGCGGGTATTTTAAAGGAAACAAAAAATATTCAAGAATACACAATCAGAGAAAAAACTGCAAAAATCCTCTCTAAAATTAAAAATAACCCCGAATTATCCTATATAAAGTCTGAACTAAAAAACGACCGGAACTATTATGTACGAAGATTTTAACTTTTAAATATTAAGATTTATTAAGATATTTATAAAAAATATATACACTTTACGCAATTTTTAATTAATAATTTCCTTTATATAAATACAAGGGGAATTACAAAGGGAATAATTAAAAAAGGAGAAAAATATGGCAAGAGTGTTAATATCAATGCCTGAAAGATTTTTAGACGAAATTGATCAAGTTGCAGGAAATGAAAATCGCACACGTTCAGAATTAATCAGAGAAGCTCTTAGAACATATATGTACAGAAATCAAGTCAGAAATTCAAAAAAAGCAACAAAAAATGCAGAAATATTAGATGCACTGTTAAGTTAAAATAATTAGAAATAAAAAAAGAATTGGTTTATAATAGTCATAAAAGGGGAAAAAGAAATGGAAAATACAGAATATATTATGTCATCACTGGATGAATATTTTGAAATCTTAGATAAAGAAAATAAAAGACGTTCTGAATTAGTTGCAAAATCTCTGGTTAAATACTTGCAGAAATCTAAAGAAACAACAAAATTTCAATCACTTCAAGCTGCAAAGTAACTAAAACATTATTTTTTAAAGGTCAAGGTCAAGATTATTTTTGGGAAAAGGTAAAAAATTTACAGGGGAAAAAGAATTGTATAGGTCTGCTTAAAATAAGCAGACCTTGTAGTTTACAATATAAAAAAACATGAACCTGTTTCCAAGTTCATGTTTTTTATAAGTGTTGAATGGAACGATTATATTCCTACTCGATAATTTTATCAACAACACCGGCACCAACTGTGTGACCGCCTTCACGGATTGCAAATCTCATACCTTCTTCGATTGCAACAGGAGCGATTAATTCAACTTCCATTACAACGTTATCACCAGGCATTACCATTTGACCTTCGAATTTGATTGAACCGGTTACGTCAGTTGTTCTGATGTAGAACTGAGGTCTGTATCCGGGGAAGAACGGAGTATGACGTCCGCCTTCTTCTTTAGTCAATACGTAAACGTTAGCAGTGAATTTAGTGTGAGGGTGAATTGTACCCGGTTTAGCAAGTACTTGACCGCGTTGGATTTCAGTTTTATCAATACCACGTAATAAAGCACCAATGTTATCACCTGCTTGACCTTGGTCAAGAGATTTTCTGAACATTTCAACACCGGTAACAGTAGTTTTCTTAGTTTCGCCTAAACCAACTAATTCAACTTCATCACCAACTTTAACGATACCACGTTCTACACGGCCTGTAGCAACTGTACCACGACCTGTGATAGAGAATACATCTTCAACAGGCATCAAGAAAGGTTTATCCAAATCACGTTCCGGAGTTGGGAAGTAAGAATCGATAGCATCCATCAATTCCCAGATTTTATCAACCCATTTGTCAGCACCGCGAGCGATTGTAGGATTAGCTTGAGCAGCTTCAAGAGCTTTTAAAGCTGAACCGTGGATGAACGGAATGTTGTCGCCGTCGAATTCGTAAGAAGAAAGAAGTTCTCTAACTTCCATTTCAACTAATTCTAACAATTCAGGATCATCAACCATATCACATTTGTTTAAGAATACAACAAGGTTAGGAACGCCAACCTGACGAGCTAACAAGATGTGTTCACGAGTCTGAGGCATAGCACCGTCAGTAGCAGCAACTACAAGGATAGCACCATCCATCTGAGCAGCACCTGTAATCATGTTTTTAACATAGTCAGCGTGGCCCGGGCAGTCAACGTGAGCATAGTGTCTTGCAGCTGTTTCATATTCTACGTGAGCTGTAGAGATAGTAATACCTCTTGCTTTTTCTTCAGGAGCTGCGTCGATTTCATCAAATTTTTTCAAAGCAGCTTGTCCTTGAGCAGCCAATACAGCTGTAATAGCTGCAGTTAATGTTGTTTTACCGTGGTCAACGTGCCCAATGGTACCGATGTTAACGTGCGGTTTGGTACGTTCGTACTTTTCTCTAGCCATGAGATTAATCTCCTTTTTTCTACTTATACTACAATACTAATTTGGTATTTTAAGCCATATTATATATAATATTTGCTCAATATTTTTTGTCAACAGATATAAAAAAGGGACTGTATGCTTACAGTCCCTTTTTATTTAACGGAAAAAGATTTTTTATTATTCGATATCGTCAGTTTCTTCTACAGGTTCATCCTGCTGTAAATCTTCTTCATCAAGAACCTGTTGGTTCATTTCTTCTTCGATTTCCTGTTGAAGTTCGTCAACTTCTTCAACTGCGTCATCAGCGATTTCTTCGGGAGTTTCTTCGTAGTTGCTGATATTTTGGGCTTCAGCTCTTTCCATCTGAGAAACGCTCTTGATATCTATTTTCCAGCCTGTAAGTTTATGAGCAAGTCTTACGTTTTGGCCTTCGCGGCCGATTGCAAGGCTTAATTGATCATCAGGAACAACTACCATTGCTTCATGTGAATATTCATCATCCGCAAGAATATCAACCGATACAACTCTTGCAGGTGATAAAGCGTTAACGATATATTCTACCGGATCTTCCGAATATCTTACGATATCAATTTTTTCATTTTTCAATTCGGAAACGATTGTCTGAATTCTGCTTCCGCGAGGTCCGATACAAGCACCTACGCTGTCAACTTCGGGATCGTTAGACCAAACGGCAATTTTTGTTCTGTATCCTGCTTCACGTGAAATGGATTTAATTTCAACGATACCGTCTTCAATTTCAGGGACTTCAAGTTCAAATAACTCTCTAACGATTTCGGCATGCGCATGAGAAACAATAACTTGCGGCAGCCTTGTTGTTTCTTTTACATTAAGAACAAAAACTCTTATTCTGTTGCCGGGTTTGTAGTATTCGCCGGGAATTTGTTCTTTCTGCGGCATAATAGCATCTGTTTTACCGATATTTACGATAACATTGCGATTTTCCACCCTTTGAATAATACCTGTTGTTAAGGTTCCTTTTTTATCCATAAATTCTTGTAAAACAAGATTTCTTTCAGCTTCTCTTATACGCTGCGTAATAACCTGTTTAGCAGACTGTGCAGCGATGCGTCCGAATTGATCCGGAGTAACTTCTATTTTAATTTCATCACCGACTTCAACATCTTCCGCAATTTCCTTTGCATCAGCAAGTGTAATCTGTGTATCGGGATCTTCTACTTCATCAACGACAAGTTTTGTTCTGAAAACACCGATTTCGCCTGATTGTTCATCAAGAATTGCTTCAATATTTGTTGCTTCTTTAATATGCATATGTTTTTTATATGCAGCAACCATTGCATCACACAAGGACGCAATTAAAACATCTTTAGCTATCCCTCTTTCTCTTTCAAGTTCTTCACAAGCTTCAAAAAGTGCTGTTCCGATTTTAATCATAATGTTATCCTTTCATATTTATTAATCTATATATAGTTTTGCTGATTGAATATTGCTTTTGGGAATTTGAAGTTCTTTACCGTCGTCAAATCTGAAGAATTTCAAACCTTCATTTTCGCTGTAGTCAAGGATTTCCCCCTTAAAAATTTTTTCTTGTTCTCCTTCAAGCGGAGTTTTAAGTTTAAGGCTTATTCTTCTGCCGTTAAAAATCACAAATTCTTTTTCAGACTTAAACTTTCTTTCCAACCCCGGAGAAGACACTTCCAGATAGTATTTCACGGGTATAAGTTCATCAAGAAAATCAGAAAGGCTTCTTGTAACTTTTTCGCAATCGTCAAGAGTAACCTCTTTTTCTTTTGAATACAGGTAAATACGCAAAAACCATCTGTGATTTTCTTTTACAAATTCGATTTCAATAGGAATATACCCGAAACGCATGGCAGTATTTTCAATTAACGGTGTAATCTTTTCCAGAACATCATGTCTGTTAATTTCCTGTTTCATAAAAATAAACCTTACCCTTTCTATCAAGCCCTATTAGATAAAAAAGAACGGGGCTTCCCGTTCTTTTTTAATGACAATACTGTCTGTGTATTTATTATAAATTACACATATTTAAAAGTAAAGTGTAATGTTACGATATGTTATCAACCGTTCAAGTCAACACCGACTTCCGTGTAACTGCTTGTTGTTGAATTACGGACTATCTCATTATATTCTCTGGCTTTTCCTGCATATTTTTGAGCCAGCTTATTTTTCTTATCAGTATCCGTTGTTTCTTGAAACTCTTTGGCATAATTTCCGATTTCCTTATATAACTTTGCCAATTCTTTAGACTCTTTATTTTGAGCTTCAGATAATTTTTTAGTATATTTCACTTTTGCTTCGTCCAATGCATCTTTTTTAGACGATGCAGAATTCTTTTCTGCTTCTGCATCTTGAATATTTTTCTCGCAGGTTGCAATATCTTTTGTCAACTTTTCCTTAGCAGGTTCTAAATTAGTTTTTAAATTATTTTCGGATTTAGCCTTGGAATCCTGTGCTTCTTTAAGTTGTTGTTCTTCTTGCTTAATCTTCGCTTCAAGCTGGCTAATTTCGTTTTGAAGAGACATTTTTGCCAGTTCTCCCGCACCTGATAATGAAGACTTAAGCATATCCAGGCGTATTTTATCAGCTTGAATAGAACTTTGAAGCTTAGTTATAGTACCTTCTTGCTTTGCAATATTTTGTTTTTCTTGTCCAATCTGCGTTTCCGTATCTTTTAACTTGGTTTCATTTTCGGATTTAAGTTTTGTTTCTTTACTTATTGTTTCTTCAGCTTTCGCAATCTGAGTTTCATAATCCTTCACTTCTGCTTCGACTTTATCTAAACCTTTTTGGATATCAGCAGAATTTTTTGCCGTTGCAAGTTCGTTTATTAAACCTGCAGTACCGTTTGTCGCCGTAGAAGCTGTTTGAGTTTGAGCTGTTCCTGATGATTTTGATGACGCTACCACAGAACCTAATGTCTTAGTTAACATACCGGCAACTGCAAGCGCTGCAGCATATTTGTTCATACCGTTATTACCTGAACAAGTATGAGGTGCTACAGGGGTTCCTATAATATTATTATTTTTAACAACAGTTCTGTTATCGTTTAATGCATGTCTTTGAGCACTTATAGAAGCACTGTTATATCGTTTAACATTAAAAATCGCTCCCGTACCGACAGCAGAACGCTGAGCCATAATTCCGTAGCTTTGTCCGGAACGTGTTGAAGACGCAAGTTTATTTGCCGTCGTTGCTTTAAACGACGCACTGCCAAGCGTACTGCTTTGAGTATTCAATTTTGCCAATCCTGGTTTATTGAGGCTCATGTTCTCTCTCGATTTTTATACTCTTAAACATGTAAACACTTTGAAAATCAGCGAATTTCACTAATATAGTATTTTGTTACATAAGTTAATATTTAAATTATCGACCTGTTTTTATTATTCCCATATTTTTATTAAAAAATTCAAACCTTTAATATTAATAATATTCACAATTGTAATATGGCATGAAGTATTGATATAAGACTTATTCAAAAGTATGCAAGTATTTTTAACAATTAGTTTACAAAAATTATGTAAATTTTTTATGTAAACCGTTTTTTTCTCAAAAATTAGACCTACTGTCAATATATAGATTTTGCAGAAAATTAATTGTAAAAAGATTGGCATGGAAAGAATGAAAGTTATTTATTTTTTTTAATTTAGTTCTATGATGAATATACAAATCTTGGGAGCAGGGGATAGATACATTTATCCATCTTTTGCTCGAGTAATTATCCACCTTTGGAACGATTAAAACAGTGAGAAAAATTCGTTAAAATAAGGGTAGAGGAACTTATCATTTTATTGGAGGTAGTGAGTCGTGTTAGAACATGGTTATATTCAAATTTACACAGGAGACGGCAAAGGTAAAACAACAGCTTCTCTGGGGTTAGCTTTAAGAGCATTGGGACACGGCTGGAAAGTTCTTATTATACAATTTACAAAAGGAGACAGTGCAACTTCATACGGAGAAATTGTTTCTTCTTCAAAATTCCTTCCGAACCTTGATGTTGTTCAATTTGGAATGGACAGAGTATGCTATTCTCACAACGTATGTATGGAAGATTTTAAAGAAGCCAAAAGAGGTTGGGAATTCGCTAAAAAAGCAATTAATTCAGGGGAATATCAATTAATTATTCTTGATGAAATTAATATCTGCACAGCGATGAATATGATTAAAGTTTCAGATGTTAAAGAAGCATTACTTAACAAACCAGAAAATCTTGAAATCGTATTGACAGGACGCTATGCACATCCGGAATTAAAAGCAATGGCTCATCTTGTAACGGAAATGAAACCTATCAAACATTATTTTGATACAGGTGTTATGGCAAGACAGGGCATTGAATACTAGACTTAACACAATATAAGTTAATGTAAATCCTTTTTGTTTCAGAAAATGAAATACCGGACAATCTATCTTGATAGAAAGTCCGTTTTTTTTTACTTTACAATGTTGCCTATTCTTTTATTTTACATCGCAACAAAAGAAAAGAACAGATATCAATGAAATAATATTTTATGTAATAAAACGCAATAATAAATTTGCATAAAGGCATGTTTGTATTATTATTATATTGGTTACACTGGTCTGATAGGTTTTGCCCTAGTTTTTATTTAATATAAAAATGAGACAGTATAACCCGTAGTACAACAAGTTAAAATAAAGGAGAAAAACGATGCCGGTAGCATCTATGATTGAACTTTTAGAAGCAGGTGTACACTTCGGACACCAGACTCAAAGATGGAACCCCAAAATGAAACCGTATATTTACGGTGCAAGAAATGGTATTTATGTATTAGATTTGCGTAAAACTACAGATTTGCTGGATGAAGCTTATGCTGTTGTTAGAGAATTTGCCGCAAGAAACAAAAATATCTTATTCGTAGGTACAAAAAAACAAGCTGCTGAAGTTGTTGCTGAAGAAGCAGTAAGAGCAGGCGCTTATTATATTAACAGAAGATGGTTAGGCGGTATGCTTACTAACTTCGAAACAATCAGAGGACGTGTTAATAAATTAAGAGAATTAGAAGATTTCATTAACTCCGGTCACGCTGAAAAATTACCTAAAAAAGAAATTGCTAAATTAAACAGAGAATTAGGCAAATTAAGCAAAACTTTAGGCGGTATTAAAGAAATGAGAGGTTTACCTGATTTAATCTTCATCGTAGACCAGAAAAAAGAAGATATCGCTATTCAGGAAGCTAATAAACTTAATATTCCTGTTATCTGCTTAGCTGATACAAACGCTGATCCGGACGGAATTAATTACATCATCCCCGGAAACGATGATGCTATCCGTTCAATCAAATTAATTACTTCTAAATTAGCAGATGCAATTTTGGAAGGAAAACAGTTAAGAGAAGTTAACGCAAACGCTAAAAAACTTGAAGATATTAAACCTGAAGATGCAGGCGTTTCAGCAGAAGCTGCTGCTTCAGAAGAAAAAACAGAAACAGTTGCAGAATAATTAAGCTTTAGTGAAAGAGGGCGGAAAAATATTTCTGTCCTCTCTTTCACCGATAAAAAGGAGAGAATTATAATGAACATTACAGCTCAAATGGTAAAAGAACTCCGTGATAAAACAGGTGCAGGCATGATGGATGCTAAAAAGGCACTTGTTGAAACTGACGGAGATATGGAAAAAGCAATGGAAGTTCTTCGCCAAAAAGGTATTGCATCTGCTGATAAAAAAATGGGAAGAATTGCTGCCGAAGGTTTGGTAGCTGCTTCTATTCAAGCTGATTGCGGTGCTATGGTTGAAGTTAACTGCGAAACAGACTTCGTTGCTAAAAATGAAGAATTTAAAGAATTAACAAACGGTTTGGCAGAATGTGTTGCAAAAACTAATCCTGCTGATAATGATGCACTTTTGGCTTCAACTTGTGAAAAATGCGGCAAAGTTATTTCTGAGGTTATTAAAGAAAAAATCGCTTCTATCGGCGAAAAAATCACTTTCAGAAGATTTGTACGCTATGAAGGAAACACTGCATCTTACATCCACAACGGTAAAATCGGTGTATTAATTCAAACAGATAACAAAGATGAAGAATTAATGAACGATATTTGTTTGCACATCGCATCTTCCGCTCCTGAATTTATTTCAAGAGATGAAATTCCTCAATCAGTTATCGACCATGAAACAGAAATTGAAATGGGCAAAGAAGACCTTCAAAAGAAACCTGAGCAAATCAGAGCTAAAATTGTTGAAGGCAGAGTTAACAAACTTTTATCAGGTAAAGTGTTGTTAGAACAGCCGTTCATCAAAAACCCGGATGTAACTGTCGGACAGCTTATTGAAGGCAAATTGACAGTAAAAGCATTTACAAGATATATGCTTGGAGAAGGCTTGGAAAAACGTCAGGAAAACTTTGCTGATGAAGTAATGAGCCAGATTAAAGGTTAGTTAAGCTTAAGCTTAATCTTTATGTCATAAAAAGACCGGTTTAATAATCGGTCTTTTTTATTTACATCAGGGTTGAAAATAAACAAAAATCTGTTATTATATAATATATAAGCTTGAAAGGATTATATATGAATGATTTAAAGGTAAAAGAAATTACACGCTTTGTAGAAGACAGTATTCAAAAAACACGTTTAATCTTTTCAGAAAACGGTAAAGAAACCGAAATCATTCTTCAGGGAAACGGCAAATTAAAAGCCGCAGTTGAAGTTTAATATTTTAAAGAGTTTATGTTACTGTCTCTTTTTTCAGATTCAATAATCAAATTTTCAGGGATATTAAAATTGCTGCCGTTATCAAAAGAATTCAGTTTAATACCGGGAAATTCTTTCATAGTTTGAGGAATTGAACCGTCATATATGACAGCTTCTGACTGATTGACAAGAGAAGAAATCCCATTTTCCGGAGTCCCCGCATTTTGGTATTTTGCACCGACTTCATTATTCTGCGGTTCATCAGCCATGACAAAATCAAGCAGAAATTTTGAATCTTTCGGGATTAAACCTTGAGCCGGAGTTTTACTTGATGCATCAACCATTTCTACAAACTTTGCAGGATAATTACCGTTAATTTCAAAAACTTCATTATGGAAATTTTGGTATTTTATAGGCATAAACACAAATGTTGAATTTGAAACATCCATAATCTGCCCTAATACATAGTAACCTTCATGCAGCATTAAATTTTTATTTAACTGTACATTGGACAAAATTTTAATAAGCAAAGTTTGTGAGGGTTTTGCTATTGAAAAATCCTGCAGAGTTTGCACCGGTGCTGTCTTTGCGTCAGCCGGAATTGTTGTAAGACCCATCAATAATGCAATTACAAATAATACCTTTTTCATTATTATATTTCTCCGATTATTATAAATGGATAATAACATAATTAAATAAATCCGTCAATTACCATATATACACGTTATATGTTAATTTGAAGGTTTATCGGGTGGTAATTCAACATATTCATAATTCGGAACCTCTTCTTCATCAGGTTCATCCTTTACTTTAAAGTTTAAAAAGAAATTTTGATCTTTTTTAATAATAATCTCTCCGCCTTTTTCGACGTAAGAAAAAGGAGAATCTTCATACACAGCATTTACACTTGATTTAAAGCGGTTATCTTTTTCGTTCTTAACTGCACCTTCAACAGCACTGTAGCCCATTGACAGACCTTTTACGAAAAAATTGCCCACACCGAGAGCTGCACTTTTTGCAAGCTGTCCTTTGTTTATTTTGGTTGTGTATTTAGCGGGATAGTAGCCCTTTATATATGTAACATTGCCCTTATCGTCAGTAAAACTTACGGGAACAAAAGAAAAGGTTGCATTTCTTTTCAACCTTTTAGGGTTTGTAACATCAACAATTCTCCCTTCAACAATATACCCGTTTTCAAAAAGTAAATTTTCGTCTAAAACAATACCGTCTAAAACTTTTACATGCATCGTATGCGGCGGGTTCTCCGTAGAAAAATCCTCTAATGCCTGAACAGGAATTGTTTTTGCTAAAGCAGGCTGAGTAAGCAATCCTAAAATTAATAAATAATACAGATATAATTTTTTCATATAACCAACTTTCTTTAATTAAAAGATAAATTATTTTATATTATTTGTCAATATTGGTTTAAGATACTGTCCAGTAAAGGATTTTTTGCATTTTGCAACCTCACGGGGAGTACCCTGAGCAATAATTTGTCCGCCGCCTGTACCGCCTTCGGGTCCTAAATCAATAATATGATCAGCAACTTTTATAAAATCCAAATTATGCTCAATTACAAGAATTGTATTTCCCTGATCTGCAAGCTGTTGGAGAATTTTTATCAGTTTATCAAGGTCATACCAGTGCAAACCTACTGAAGGTTCGTCCAATAAATAAAGCGTTTTGCCTGTCGAACGCTTATTAAGCTCCGATGCAAGCTTAATTCTTTGAGCTTCACCGCCTGATAAAGTAGTTGCGCTCTGTCCGAGCTTCATATAGTCCAAACCTACATCATTTAATGTCTGTAATTTATTTTTTATAGCGGGAATACTGTCAAAAAATTCAAGAGCTTCCTTAACGCTCATATCCAGAACATCAGAAATTGTTTTCCCTTTATACTTAACTTCCAGAGTTTCACGGTTATAGCGTTTTCCTTTGCACACATCACATTTAACATAAACATCGGATAAAAAATTCATCTCAATTTTTATTACACCATCACCTTTGCAAGCCTCACACCTTCCGCCTTTTACGTTAAAACTGAATCTGCCGGGTTTGTAACCGCGCAATTTTGCCTCATTGGTTTTTGAATACAAATCTCTTATATGAGTAAATAAATCTGTATAAGTTGCAGGGTTTGAACGCGGAGTTCTGCCTATCGGGGATTGGTCGATTGCAATTATTTTATCTATATTTTCAAATCCGGTAATTTCATCTACCCCCTGAGGTTTGGGTTTGTTGCCGCGAAGTTTGTGAATAGCATACTCATAGATTAAATCCTGCATTAAAGAAGATTTACCCGAACCTGATACACCTGTCAGGCATACTATTTTACCGAGAGGAATATCAACATCAATATTTTTTAAGTTGTTTATATGTGCATTTTTTACATGTAGAAAATTGCCGTTGCCTTCTCTAACTTTTTCAGGTATGGGAATATACTTTTCTCCGCTCAAATATTTTCCCGTAATCGAACCTTTAGCATTTATAATATCCTGTACAGAACCGCAGCCTATGACTTTTCCGCCGTTCACACCTGCTTTAGGACCTATATCAACTATGTAATCAGCATTTCTTATCGTATCTTCATCGTGTTCGACAACTATAAGCGTATTACCGAGATTTCTAAGCTTTATAAGCGTCTTAATTAATCTGTCGTTATCTCTCTGATGAAGTCCGATTGAAGGTTCATCGAGAACATACAAAACCCCTGACAAACCGCTTCCGATTTGTGTTGCAAGTCTTATACGCTGAGCTTCGCCGCCCGATAAAGTTCCCGCTCTGCGAGCTAAGTCAAGATAGCTCAATCCGACATCTTTTAAAAATCTTAAGCGGGCTCTGATTTCATCAAGAATTTGTTTTGCAATATGCATCTGAAACTCGTTAAGCTCAAGATACAAATCAGATATAAATTCCAATGCCGCATCAATAGGCATCAGAGTAAATTCATAAATATTTTTGTCTTTAATTTTTACCGCAAGAGGAAAAGGTTTAAGCCTTGCACCATGGCAGACTGGACAAGGAGTTGTTGTCATATACTTTTCAATTTCTTCCCGCCAGTACTCACCGCTAGATTCATTGTAGCGTTTTTCCAAAAACGGAATTACGCCGTCAAATTTTCTGTACTTTGTTTCATAACGATGCGTTCCAAAACGCATTACGGTAAATTTTACAATATCATCGCTCCCGTAAAGAATTATTTTTTGTTCTTTTTCAGACAATTCCTCAAACGGTTTTTCCATATCAATATTAAAATGCGCACAAACAGATTTTAAAACATCTTCATAATACGATGTGGAAGTTTTTGACCACGGATAAATTGCTCCGTCTTTTAAAGACTTTTTTCTGTCAGGAACAATTAAATCAGGATCAATTACAAAGTCAGCACCAAGTCCCGAACATCTTTCACAGGCACCGTATGGCGCATTAAATGAGAAAATTCTCGGCGCCAATTCTTCAAAACTCAAATTACACTTAGGACATGCGAGCTTCTCGCTGTATATAATTTCTTTACCGCCTATAACATCAACTACCGCAACACCGTCGGCTTTTTTTAAGGCAATTTGAACACTGTCTGCAATACGCGACTGTGCTGCTTCTTTTACAACAATTCGATCAACGACTACTGAAATATCATGTTTTTTTGTCTTCGCAAGTTTAATTTCATCTTCATCAAGATTATAAATTTCTCCGTCAACTTTTACGCGGACGAAGCCTTCTTGTCTTAATTCTTCAAAAGTTGACGAAAATTCACCCTTTTTCCCCCTTGCAACAGGTGCAAGAATTTGTATTTTTGTACCTTCTCCCAGCTTCATAATACTTGAAACTATTTCATCAATCGTCTGCGGTTTAATCTTTTCACCGCATTGAGGACAGTAAGGAGTTCCGACACGTGCGTATAAAAGCCTTAAATAATCATAAATTTCCGTAACAGTTCCGACAGTAGAACGGGGGTTATTGCTTGTAGACTTCTGGTCAATTGAAATAGCAGGAGAAAGTCCGTCAATGTAATCAACATTGGGTTTATCCATCTGCCCCAAAAATTGTCTTGCATAAGTTGAAAGGCTTTCTATATAACGTCTCTGCCCTTCTGCAAAAATCGTATCAAACGCAAGCGAAGATTTTCCCGAACCTGACACACCCGTAAAAACAATTAATTCATTTTTCGGCAGCTGAAGCGAAATATCTTTTAAATTATGTTCTTTAGCACCCTTTATAATAATCGTGTCTAACATAACATCATTATTACATGTAAAAAAGGAAATTCAAATTTATTTTATCTTTCTTTTCGGAGCAGTCAAATTAAAACTTGCTTCAACAAGAGCATCAAGTAAATCTTTCGGAGACTTGTTTACGTCAACCATAATCCAATGAGTTTTATTCATATGCCATGCCGGTGTAATAAATTTATATTCATCTCTCAAAATCGCAGAATCAACAGGATTGCACTTTAAATTAATACACAGCTTCCCGTCAAGATAAAAAATCAGTCCAAACCATTTACCGTTACTTTTATGTCGTAAAACGGCATATTCTTCATAAGTTTTATCCTTGAAAGGATAAGTTTCTAGAGCATCTTCAAATCTAAGACAAGATCTTATCAGTTCGTTTTTATTCATATAATTATTTATACACAAATATTAAAAAATTTAAATTTACAAATAAAAATATTTATGATAAAATAATTTATGTTCTTAACCATGTCGATGTGGTGGAATGGTAGACACGCATGCTTGAGGTGCATGTGGCGAGAGCTGTGGGGGTTCAAGTCCCCCCGTCGACATTTTTTTCATTTTTAATCGGGAATTATGTGTTATGCAAGTCAACAATGTTTCATATAAAAATTATGGTCAAAATTTTAACGGAAAATTTATACAAACACCTGCTCTAAAACAATTAAGAGCGTCTATTAGCAAAACTGAAAATAGTATTTTAGATAAACAATTTCAACTAATAGAAAAAGTTAAAGATGGTAAAATTTTTGGATACGAAACTTTTCCAAAAGATGAATTAGGAAATTCTTCGCGTATATATGAACTTTTTAATCTGAAAGGCAAAGAATACAAATGTACAAAAGTTGCAGCCCCAAAAGAGGATTATAAATTTCTTTTTGATGAAATTCACAAAGAATATAGATATAACCTACTTAGCAATTTATTTGATAAACTTGCCTAAAAAATAATTTTAGAACAACTTTGTTTTAGTTTTAACTTCCAATAACCATCGTTTTCATTTGGATTAAACTTAGTCCACCAACCAAAAGGATATTCTATTTTTACATGATTTAAAAGTTTTGTATATTCAAGGTAATATTCGTGTTTCAAATCATCTTGGAATTTCCCGAGCCAAGATGTTGCTTTTGAAAAATATCTATTTACAAAAATAGTTTTGTAATCATCTAACAAATTTTCTGATTTCAACATTTCTTCTATTCCATAGAAAACATATATCGGTGAAAAATTCTTTTTCTTTTTTACTGATGTCACAGCACCTTTTCTATTTTTTCTATAACAATATAAATTTTCAGGCAAAATTGCAATTCTTTCTGCTTTTATCATTGAATGAAAAAACGGAAGCTGATCCTGTCCCGCTTTCAAATCCTGAAATTTAATATTATTTTTTAAAAGGAACTCTCGTCTGTATAATTTCGTCCAAGCAGTAGACGGAAATTTAAAAATATCTTTCTTTATTTCTCTTGATGAAAAAACTTTATCAAAATATTTTTCAGGCAATTTATTTTTACTGTAAGCTCCGTTTTGTCCCTTACCGTTATAATAAGAAAGCCCGCTAAAGATTAAAATATCAGTATCTAACTCATCTGCTTTAGAAACAACTTTTTCTAAAGCATTATCTGCAAGCCAGTCATCGCCGTCAACAAAATAAACATAATCACCTTTTGCAATAGCTAAGGCTGTATTTCTTGCGACCCCTGAACCTTCATTTTTTTTATCAATAATTGTAATTCTGTTATCTTTTTCTTTATAGCTCTGTAATACAGAAAGAGAATTGTCTGAAGAACCGTCATTTACGCATATAATTTCTAAATCCTTAAAAGGCTGGTTAATAATACTTTCCAAACAAACAGGGATATATTTTTCAACATTATAAACAGGAATAATTATTGAAAGTTTAATCATAAATTTTATCTTCCGATTTCTGTAGCCTTTTGAGCCATTGATTTTGTAATATTAATTAAAGCAAGGTTGGCTTCATAAGCTCTTTGAGCGAGAATAGCATCAGCCATATCTACCGCAGGATTAACATTTGAAGCTCTTATATAACCGTTGGCATCGGCATCGGGGTGACCGGGACGGTAAATTTTATCTCCAACAGTAGGATCTTCCACGCAGCCGTTAAATACAACACCTCCTTGCAGATAAGGCAGAGTACCAACGCCGAAAACATCTTCTTTCATTGTATTCATAAGTCCGTGAAAAGAAATATCTTCTGTTGCATTTAAAACAGGAATTTTTCTTACGTAATTTGGAGTATCAACGTTTGCAACGTTTTTCGCATGAATATCCAGCCTTAAGCCATGTGCTTTTAAGGCATTTGCTCCGATATTCATTGATTCCATTATACTCATTTTTCTACCCTCTCTGACGGCTTTTGTCAAAACTTTTTGTATCTTTATCAGTCACTCGCTTATGCTCGTTCCCGTTTTCTATCCTCTCTGACGGTTATTGTCAAAATTTATTATATATTGATCAGTCGCTTACGCTCTCGTTTTTTATCCTTTCTGATGATTACTGTCAAAACTTTTTGTATCTTTGTCAGTCACTCGCTTATGCTCGCTCCCATTTTTTACCCTTTATTATCACTTACCTACATTTATTACTGTTTTCATTTCTGTAATTATATTTGACATTCTTCTCGTTGCCATCGTATAAAGAAGTGAATTTTGCTGTAATTCCATTAACTCATTTGCAGGATCAATTTCTTCATAAGTTTTTTCTTCAATAACCCCTGACGGTCCGAGTTTTTCGGATAATTTAGTTTCAAGAGGACTGTTCATCGATCCCAGATAATCTCCGAAATTAATATCACGACGGACGTAACCCGGTGTATCAATATTTGCAAGGTTTGAACCTAACGCTCTTTGTCTTTGCGTTATCAAATCCATCATTAATGTGACTTTGCCCATATTGTCAAGCGGTGTGAACATTTTACCCTTTCTTTCTATTTTCAATAGATTATGTTACTTGCTACTCTCTTATGTTAATAGCTTTGTTGTACATATCATCAACAACCTTCATCATGCGGGTACTTGCAAGAAGTGAGGCATTCAGCCTTAGCATTTCAGATGTAGATGAATATATATTAGTGTTAGAATTTTCCAAATTGTTCTGACAGATACAATCATGATCCTTTATTAAAATCGGTTCTCCGGAATCTGCTGTTGGAATAAGCTTATTCATGCCGGCCTGTTCCAAATTCTCTTGTGAGGGAAAACGTACAAGAGGAATAGTTCCCAGTTTTCTCGGTGCAACATTTTTTCCGTCATACGCAAGAACTTCTCCATTAGGCTTAATTTCAAATTTATAGCAATTTGCGGGAATTTTAATCCCTTCACCTACAAGCCAGTCGTCAGTTGTCACTAGATAACCGTCTTTGCCTTGTTTAAATGCACCGTCGCGGGTATAAGCAACTTCACCTTCGGGCGATACAACAGGAATAAACCCTGTACCGTTTATTGCAACATCGTAAGGGTTACTTGTTATTTGAATAGACCCCTGTTTATAGTCTGTTCTTATTGCACCTGTTAAATAGCCGTCCTCTGTAAGCATCTGTTCAAACGATACAGATTTATAACCGCGTGTATTCATATTAGCAAGACTGTTTGCAACATAACCGAGTTTTTCAAACTGTGTAGTTACGTTGTTTACGCTTTTTCTGACTATACCTTGCATACTGTACATAATTTATTCCTCACTTGCTTTATGATGTTGTTCCTAGCTGCGAAATTACTTTTTGAAGATTTTGATTTTGTATCATAAAAATTTGTCTGTTTGCTTCAAAATTTCTGATAATCGGCATCATAGAAATAAATTCATTTTGCAGGGCAACGTTAGAATACTCGTTGTACCCTTGTTTCACCTGAGGGTCCATGACAACAACTCCGTTTGCATCTACTACTCCGAGAAATGCAACACCTTCAAGTTTGTTTGTATTTTTATTAAATACACTTACAAGCCCTTTAGAATTAATTTTTACATCTTCAATTTTTTCAGGCACAACAGGCAGTTTAATAGGCACACCTGCGCTTGAAAGGACACTTGCATCTTCAAGGGTTAGTAAATTTCCTTCCTTGTCAAGTTTAAATCTTCCGTCACGTGTGAGCTTAATCCCTTCAGCACTTTGAACTTGAAAGTAACCTTTATTAGCCAATGCCAAATCAAGAGGATTATCGGACATTGCAATACGCCCGACTTTGTCATCAATGGTTTGTGAAAGCCCGTGAACACCTATATATTCTGTAAATGAGGATACTACAGGATCTTTTCTCTGAAAGCCGATTTTATCAAATCCTGTAACATTTTCATTGTACATTCCGATAAGTTCACTCTGAACATGCATAGCTCTGAGTGAAGTTGTTAAGCCTTTTTCACAGTACCTGATTCCACCGTTAATTATCATGACTACCTCTTTTTCTGATACAATCGGATAATTTCGGTTAATAATCAATTATTTTGCAAAAAATCATCCGTTTGCATTAGATGTCATGAAAATTAATGATTTTTATTAAAAAGTCAAAATTAATATGTCATTTCCCAGTTATCATTTAAGATTTTTCCAAAGCAGCCATCCCACTTATTACCTGCACTGTCTATACAAGCTGTCTGATAACGTTGTTCTCTCAGTTCTTCAGTCATAGGAACAACACCTGACGTAGAGTAATCATCTATAGTTCCGTCTTTGTATAAAAATAAAGAAAAAGCATCTCTGCCAAAGATATTAGGTCCCTGCTGCCCATTAATATCAATCACTATCTCTGCAATCATATTTGTATATCCGGCGCTGGCTTTATAAACTCCTATAGCTGCACCATTTGCAAGAACCATGCAGGCTCCATCACATCTAAATAAAGTCTCAACACCTGCAATTTTCTTGTAAGAATCCGCAAAACAAGGTGTTTGTTCATTTTCGCAATCCTGAACTACTTTAAAGTAATTTTTTAGGAACTCAGAAAAGGTATCTACGCTTAATCCGGCTTCTGTCAGATTAAGAGCATTTCTATCTGTCTGATAACGGATTAAACCTTGAGAAAGTTCATTATAGACCTTATGCAATTGGGTTACATAAGTCTTTCTCTGGTGATTTTGCATTAAAGTCGGGACTGTCATGGCGGATACTACTCCAATAATCCCTAATGTTACCAAGACTTCTGCAAGTGTAAACGCAGGTTTAGGAGCTGCTAAATTGCCCCCCCCCCGACATTGTTAAATATTTTCATAACTAGCTCCTTTCATACATACATTTATAATTATAACATATTTCAGATTTTATTCAATAATCTCATAAAGAGATGAGGCTTCCTGAACGCTTACATTATTTAAAGGAACTTTTAAAACACGTGCGGCAACTGTTCTGTTTGCATACTCAATTCTTATTTCATCTCCCTCTTTAATTTGCTTGGAGGGTTTTGCTGAATTCCCGTTTACATAAACACGTCCCATATCAGAAACTTCATTTGCGACTGTTCTGCGCTTTATTAATCTTGAAACTTTCAAAAACTTGTCTAATCTCATATCTTCTCCTTTATATATATTATAATTTATGTTATAATTTGTCCAGAGGGCATAAAAAAGAATGAAAAAAAATATATTTTTAACTTTACTTTCAATTTTGTTGCTGCAAAATACTGTTTTTGCCGGCGTTGTCAAATTTGTTCAGGTAACTGACAGTCACTTTATTGCAAAAGATGAATACAGAACAGAAGTTCTTAAACAAACCGTAAAAAGTATTAATAAAGAAAAAGACATATCATTCGTCGTTTTTACGGGCGACAATCTTGATTCTCCAAAAGCAGCTTATTTACCAGACTTTGTAAACATAATAAATAAGCTTGATGTCCCTTATTATCTTGTTATAGGTAATCATGACGTATTTAAAAATAACGGGTTATCCAAAGAACACTATTTGGAAATTGTCAGAGATAATAACTGCTTTTACAAATACAAAAAACCTAATTATGTTTTTAAGAAAAACGGATTTGTTTTTATAGTTCTTGACGGAGCTAAAGAAGTTATTCCGGGTTCAATAGGATATTATAAAGAAGATACTCTAAACTGGCTGGAAAAACAGTTAAAAAAATATAAAAGAAATCCTGTAATAATTTTCCAGCATTTCCCGTTAACAGCAGCAAAAGAAAGACCTACTCATATGGTTTATCAAAAGGAAAAGTATTTTGATGTCCTTGATACACATAATAATGTCGTTTCTATTATCGCAGGTCATTTACACACAAACAGCGAAATTATGAGAAACGGAGTTTATCATATCACATCACCGACATTGCTGAGCAACCCTCCTGTTTATAAAGTTATTACAGTAACTACAACAAGAGGTTTTTCTCCGATGATTTATACGGAGCTTAAAGAAGTTGAAATGCCTAAACCGAAAGAATAGGATTGCAATTTTTTATAAATAATATTATAATTACACTTAAAACTGATATAGAAGGAAATAAAATATAATGGACGGGTCCGGTAATACAATATTCAATTTGTTTGTAATAGCTTTTTTATTGTTTTCAAACGGCTTTTTTGTAGCTTCCGAATTTGCGATGGTCAAGGTAAGAAAGACCAGAATTGAACAGCTCGTTAATGAGGGCAATTTTAATGCAAAAATAGCATTGGAAGCTTTAAAGGATTTAGATAAATTTATAGCTGCGGTACAGCTTGGAGTTACAATATCAAGTATCGGCTTAGGATGGGTCGGAGAAGGAACGCTTGCTCATATTATTGAACCTGTTTTCGCTTTCCTTCCGGGAATAAGCAGGAATATTGCAACACACACAATGTCAGTATCTATTGCATTTGCGTTGATTACATTTTTCCATGTTGTACTCGGCGAACTTATTCCGAAATCAATTGCGTTGGAATATACCGAAAAAACAGCCCTCTGGGTTGCACGTCCGATGCAGGTTTTAACATTTATATTTAATCCTTTTATATGGCTGCTGAATGGGTTTGGGAATTTTGTTTTGAAATTGTTAAATATTCCGCATTCTCATAAAGGTTCGCTTGTTCACTCTACAGAAGAACTGGATATGCTCGTTAATGCAAGTTATAACGGCGGAGTGCTGAACGAAACAGAAAAAGAAATGCTTCATAATGTATTTAAGTTCTCGGATCTTACGGCAAAACAGGTTATGATACCGAGAACAGACATGGTTTGTATCCCGAGCGACATGCCGATAGAAGAATTAAATGAACTTGCAGCAGACAGCCAGTATACAAGATATCCTGTTTATGAAGAAGATATTGACCATATTACAGGGCTTGTTCATGTTAAAGATTTATTTTCTCTTTCGCTGAAAGATGAAACATGCCCCATAACAAAAATACAGCGCGATATTTTAATGGTACCTGAAACCATAACAATGGATAATCTTGTTCTTGAATTCAAAAAAAGAAAAGGACAAATGGCTGTTGTTATAGATGAATTCGGCGGGACTTCCGGACTTATTACCCTTGAAGATGTTATCGAAGAAATATTCGGAGATGTTCAGGACGAATTTGACGAAGAAGAAGAACAGGAAAACGACATTATTGAAGTTGCTCCGAATACCTATCTTGCAAATTCAATGATGCGTCTTGATGAATTCGCTGAATTCTTCCAAATTAACGAAAAAGAAATTGATGACGAAGATATAGATACGATAGGCGGACTTGTAGTTAAACTTTTAGGGCGTCTTGCCGAAGTTAACGACAAAGTTACGCTAAATAACCTCACATTAGTTGTAAAAGAAGTTGACGGAGCAAGAATTACCAAGCTTGAAATAATCAGAACCGAGCCTGAACCGTCTGAGGAAGATGCTGAACAGCAGAAACAACAAAGTTAAAGCATGCGAAATACTTCGCAAACTTTAGGATTTTTCAGACATTTCCTCTTTTTAAATGATGTAGTCAAACGTGTATTGTATAGAATAGATATGTAAGATATTTGAACAATATTTGGGAAGTTTAATGAGCCAAAGTTTTGATTTTACATCATATAATAATATAAAAAGACTGACGGAGGATGAGCTCGCGGCATTATGGCAGGATTACCTTAAAGATAAATCCAATAAAGCCGTTCGCGACACTTTGATTGTTCAATATATTTATTTGATAAGATATGTTGTAGGACGTGTTAAAGTTACTCTGCCTTCAACTATTTCCGTGGAAGATATTGCAGGATACGGCGTAGAAGGTCTTATTAATGCAATAGAAAGATATTCTCCGCAGAAAAATACAAGATTTGAAACATACGCACTTATCAGGATAAGAGGTTCCATTCTCGACAGAATTCGTGCTCAAGACTTTTTACCGAGAAGCGTAAGAAAAAAAATAAAAGATATTAAAAATGCTCAGGAGCATCTGAAACAGGAACTCGGACGCATGCCGACCACTCAGGAAGTTGCAGGTTTTCTTGATATGGAGCCTGAAAAGGTTACACAAATACTGTCTGAAGATACGACAATGACCTCTCTTTATGACAAAAAAGGGGCAAGCGATGACAGCGTAGAAATCATTGATACAATTCAAGATACAAATAAACTTAATCCGCAGGAACAGGCAGAAGAAAAAAATGTAAAGCATGAACTTGAAAGAGCATTAAGAAGACTGCCCGAACGTGAGCGTATTATAATGGTTTTATATTATCAGGAGAATATGACCCTGAAAGAAATAGGCGAAACAATCAGTATGTCGGAATCACGCGTCTGTCAGCTTCATGCTCAGGCTATTATGAAGTTAAAAAATATACTAAGCGAAAACAGAACAACAAGACTTCGCCAGAGTATCATCGCTTAGCCTCGTATTCCAAAATAACAAAGTCAATTCTGTTATTCATTCCGTTTTTCGGTGCAACATTATCTCTGAAAGGCATGTATTGCCCGTACCCCAGAGAAAAAAGCTGTGAGGCAGGAAGTTTGCCGCAAGTAATCATGTATTCAACAATATTTGCAGACCTTGCAAGAGACAATTCCCAATTCTCATCATAATAGCTGTTTTCCTCCGTATGATCCTCAACAACGCAGTAATTCGGGAGTTTTTGCAAGAGCATTATTATTGTATCAAGCACGCAAAGCGAACTTTCCTTAATCCTTACCTCTGTTTCGTTAAAAAAACATTCTTCGTTTATACTTACAATCAGACCGCGCGGAACTTTAGTGAAAGTTATGTCATTTTTGTTTAAAGGCAGATAAGCTTTAAAAATTTCTTCGAGCTTGTCGACATTCGGTTGATAGGACACTGAAATATCAACAACGGAATTTGAAAATCCGGTGCAAAAAAATAATATTAAGATTAAAGTTACCAGATAAAAGTTTTTCAAAACCCGCCTCCTGAATATTATTGCTTATATTCAGGCGCATTCCATTACCTGACAAGGTTACGGCTTTAAGACAGACAGTACATAAGTATCGTTAAAGTACTTATTGGCACAGGCAATAATATCCTGCGGTGTAACCTTTTTAATCTTTTCAACGGCTTTTTCATGGAAATCAAAACCGAACCCCATAACTCCGTAATGAGCAAGCCAATTTGCCTGCTGCGAATTTGTTTCTCCGATAAATGCCCATTTACCGAATATGTTATTTTTTGCGTTTTCAAGTTCTTCTTCACTGACAGGTATTGTTTTAATCTTTTTGATTTCTTCATCAAATCCCTTCAAAGAAGTTTCAATATTGTTCGGCTCTGTAGCTATGTAAATAGAAAAGTTTGCAGAAAGTCTTGCAACATCATAAGCACTTCTTACAACATATGCAAGCCCTTTTTTGTCGCGAAGTTCCAAAAACAATCTGGAAGATAAACCGCTTGCACCTAGAATAATATTTAACAGTGCAATAGAAGCATAATCCTCACTGTCTGCAGAAGCGACCAGCCAGCCTTTCAAAATATGCGCCTGATTTAAATCAGGTTGAATAATTTCCACATTTTTTGTTTCCGTAAGAAGAGGATGGGCTAAACAAGGTAAATTTTGAGTTGACGGTGCAATGTCGCCAAGATTTTCTTCCAGAAGGTTATTGACTTTATCAAAATCTAAATCTCCCACAAAAGCGCAAACTTTTTTACTATTTTCAAGAATATTTTTGTAACCGTCAATAACTTCTTGTTTTTTAATATTATTCAAATTTTCTAGAATTACTGTATTTGTATATCCATAACTGTGCCCTTCATAAATATTTTTATAGTAGCTGTCTATAATTTTTGCACGCGGGGAGTCGAGTTCAGCAATAATTTCTCCCTGAAGCTTTGTACGTTCTTTTTCAAATTCTTCAAAAGTAGTATTTTTTACTATATCTGTAAATATTTCAAGAGCTTTTTCAAAATCTTCGTTCAAACATACAAACTTAAATTTTATATAATCAAGTTTTAATTCTGCAGTAAATTCGATAGCATACTTATCCAATTCTTCTGACAGTTGTTGAGCCGTACGGTTTTTGGTACCCTGCATAAACAAGCGTACCAGTAAAGAATACATCCCCGGATTTTTAGGATAGTTATTAATCGAGAAGTTAAGATAAAATGCAACTCTCGGTGTATTCGGGTTTCTTTTATAAGCAAATTCTATTTTATTTTTAAGTTCAGTAATTTTAGTTTCCATACAAGCTCTCCTCATAGGTGAATTTTAGCATAATATAAGGTAAAACACAAATAAGATTTTTTTGATATAATTAAGTAAAGAGGTTAGAAAATGAAAAAGGGACTATTTATTACTTTTGAGGGAGCAGACGGGTGTGGAAAGACAACCCAGATGGAATTGCTGGCTGAATATTTACAAAAAACAGGGAAAGATGTTGTACTTACAAGAGAACCCGGCGGTAAAGGGCTTGGCGAAAAGGTGAGAGAAATTCTTTTGAATTATGAAGGCGATGTCTCAGACAGATGTGAATCCTTTTTATTTCTTGCAGACAGAGCACAAAATGTTGATATTACAGTTAATCCTGCAGTTGAAAAAGGCAAAATAGTTCTTTGCGACAGACATATAGATTCCACAGTTGCATATCAGGGTTACGGAAGAGGATTGGACATTGAAAGAATTAATATGCTGAATAATATTGCAACTAACGGTCGTAAACCCGATTTAACACTTGTTTTTGACATTGATGTCGAAACCTCTATGAAACGTGTCGGCAAAGATAAAGACAGAATGGAAAGTGCAGGGATAGATTTCCATAACCGCGTACGCAACGGATACCTTGAACTTGCAAAACAAGAACCTCAAAGAATTAAGGTTCTTGATGCCGCAAAATCAATTGAAGAAATTCATAATGATGTTATAAATATTATTAATAAGTCATTTCCCAATTATCATTAAGGATTTTCCCGAAACAACCTCTGCGGGCTCCACTTGTTCCCAGACAGTAAGTATTAAACATACGTTCCCGATATTCCGCATCTAAAGGTACATTTACTATATTATTTCCATCACTTTGTTCTTCAAAGTTGATATCATCTATAACACCATTTTTGTATACATACATAATAAAAAAATCTCTGCCGATTATATTAGGACCTTTGGCCCCGTTTGTATCAACCCAAATTTCCATTACTAAATTAATGGTTTGGTTATTTGACAAGGCAGTTGTTGCTATAGCCGCGCCATCAGAAAGAACAAAGAAATGTTCTGCATCTTCAAGGTTTGTAGGTGTTCCAGAAAGTTTTTTATAAGTATCACTAAAACATGGTACTGGTTGTGTTCCGCAATCCTGAACAACTTTAAAATAAGTTTTTATAAATTCAACTTGTGACGCTGTATTGCCCAATCCTGCTTCATTCAAATCAATGGCATTTTTATCGGTCTGGTATTGAAGCAGCGCTTGCTGAGCCTGATTATAAACTTTATGTAACTGGGTTACATAAGTTTTTCTCTGGTGATTTTGCATCAATGAAGGCACTGTCATTGCGGACACTACACCGATTATGCCTAAAGTTACAAGGACTTCCGCAAGCGTAAAGGCAGGAGCTGAGCCTAAAGTGCGCCCCCCCCCCGAGTTTGTGATTTTAAAAATTTCATCTTTTTTACTCCTTTCTTTCCTTTATTATAACATTATTTTTAAGTAACATCAATATTTAAATATTTTAACATTGTGGCAATTTTAAGAGATAAAATACGTTTATAATTATACGGGGAAATTATTTACGAAAAGGGGATAACATGACAGAACCTGTTAAAACAGTCGGAAACGTATCATTATCAACATATCAGGGATTAGACGGAAGAAATTTCACTCTTTGCGGAGCAGAAGAAAAATATAAATTCGGTAAAGGCTATGCTTCAGCATTTCTTGGAGCTGCAACTGATTTCAATACCGAAGGAATGTTCGTCCTTGATGTTAAAGGCGGTTATGACTACGATAAAAACGGAATTTTTAATCAAAATTTAAGAATAAGAAATAAAATGGGAAAAAATACTGAAGCAGTGCAAATCAGATATTCTCCATTATCAGTCGATGTACCTGTCGGGAAAAATACAAATATCTATTTAAATCCGCATTACTCCGGTCAGATGGATTTCAAACAAGATAAGTGGACAAACAGCGCAGGAGTATTTGCAGGAGTAACTCAGAAACTGAATGAAAATGCATCACTGTCTTTAGAAGCACAAAGATACAATCTTCAAGATATCAAAGATAACAGCGCAAAAAATTGGAGTGTTAATGCAATTGTTTCTTATAAATTTTAATCTTTAAATTCATGTTGAAAAGCCCAGGCAGAATGATTATGAATACTTTCAAAGGCTTCACATTCAACTTCAAACTCTTTTATTACGGAGTGATTGCGTAATTTAACAACAACATCACGAAGAACATCTTCCACAAATTTCGGGTTATCCCAGGCTTTTTCCGTAACAAATTTTTCGTCTTCACGTTTCAGCAGGGGATAAACCGGACAGGAAGAACATTCCTCTATCATATTAATTAAATCTTCCAGCCAAACCTGTTCACTTTCGTCATATGAAATTTTAACTTTTATAAAAGCTCTTTGATTATGCGCCCCGTTATCGGAAATTTCTTTTGAACAAGGGCAAAGAGTTGTAACGGGAACAGCTGCTCCTAAAATAAATTTATAATTTCCGTTTTCGATACGCCCTTCAAATGAGCAATCATAACTCATAGGTGCGCTTATTCCTGTAACAGGAGATTTTTTGTCAATAAAATATTTAAATTTGAATTCAAGTTCTCCGCTTTCAGCATCAAGTCTGTTTATTATTTTCTCAAGGCATCCTTTAATATCAACCCCAAGAAGATTTTTATGCTGCCATTCGGTTAACACCTCAACAAATCTTGACATGTGAGTTCCTTTATAATCTCTCGGCAATGAAACATTAACTCTGGCTTTTGCACAAACAATCTGATTAGAGTTATTTTTTCTCTGAATTATTAAAGGAAGTTCAAGATGTTTAATTCCGACTTTCTGTATATCTACATTTCTGTTATCTTTTAAATTTTGAATATCTTTCATATTTTAATTTTAACATAAATATAAACTTAAGCATAAAAAAAAGACCTTGAGGTTTGTATTCAAGGCCTATCCGTTTAAATAAGAAGAGAGAGCTTTATATTTATATAAAGTACTCTCTCTTTAAAAAATTGCTATTTTTTATTCATTTTATTAAGAAATATTACAATTATTTTTCTTCCTGAGCTGAAGCCTTATCCAACAGACTTCTAATTCTAAGATATCTGTCTAACTCAACTCTGAATTTTTTAAGGTTCTGGTAGTAGCTGTTAGACATCAAAACTCTGTTATCATATTTCGGATCTAAAATGTAAACAGTAGGGAAACCGGTAATCCCCACATCATCAGATAAAGCCTTATTTTCATCTGCTTCTACATTAATCATAACGAAATTGTATTTATTTTTATAAATTCCGCTTAAAGTTTTAAATTTAGGCATAAATCTCATGCAGTAACCGCACCAGTCAACATAAAATACAGCCAGCATAGGTTTATCCGATTCAAGTGCCTTTTCGTACGGAATACCGATTTTATAATCTGACGGATGTTTAGGCGCATTCATGGCTGCAACTGCAAAACCCACAACAGATGATGCTGCTATGGCAACAATAATTCCTAAAGTTATAAGTATCTTTTTCTTCATAATATCCTCCATTACTTTATTATACAATAAAATTTTAATCTGACAAAAATTTATTATTTGCAATATAACTTAACATTAGACTTGAAAAAGTATATATTATAATATATACTAAATATATACTAAGTCTTTCTAAATATATATCCCCAAATAGTGTTGTATCTTGTGTTACCTAAATAAGAAGGAGTTTAAAAGAGGTATGAAAAAAAATTCGCCTGTCAAAATGAAAACTGCCATCAAATCTTCAAATCCCGCAAAAAATGAAATTTTAGACGGCTCAAATGACAGTATTCTTTCAAATTACATCAGAGAAATTTCCGACTATCGCTCACTAAGCCCTGCAGAGGAAAAAGAACTTGCGAAAAAAGCTAAAGACGGAGATAACGATGCAAAGAAAAAACTTATTAAAGCAAATTTAAAGCTGGTTATTACAATTGCGAAAAAAGCAATACATATGTCAAATCTTCCTATGATTGATTTAATTCAGGAAGGTAATTTAGGACTTATGATTGCTGCCGGGAAATTTAACTATAAATTGGGCTACAAATTTGCGACATACGCAAGCTGGTGGATTAAACAATCAATGTTCAAGGCAATATCAGAACAGTCGCATTGCATGAAAATTCCTGTGTATATTCAGGAAACTTTATCAAGATTTTCTAAAATTAAACGGGAGATGGAACGTGAAAACAACTGTCAGGTTAAAAATGAAGATGTAGCTAAAAGAATGAATATTTCAAGCGATAAAATAGATTCATTTTTAACAGCTTATTCAAAAACAATATCTATAGAAAGCGGCTTGGAAAATTCAGACGGTAAAGATATTAATATTGCAGACATAATTGAAGACAAGAAAGCTTCTGCTACGGAAAACACCGAATTTGAAAATCTTAAAAGCGACATACTTAATGTAATATCAACACTTAAAGAGCGCGAACAGCAAGTAGTAAAAATGAGATACGGCATTGAGGACAATGCAAAAATGACACTTGAAGAAATCGGAAATATTTACGGAGTAACAAAAGAATGCATCCGTCAAACAGAGTTGCGAGCTTTAAAGAAGATGAGATTCTCCGTGTTGGGTCAAGAAGTTCTTGCAGCTTACATTGACTAAGAAGGTAATATATATCAATGTAGGCAAAGTCATTGCAGAAACTACACCAATAATCCCTAATGTTACCAATACTTCTGCAAGTGTAAACGCAGGTTTAGGAGCTGCTAAATTGCCCCCCCCCCGACATTGTTAAATCTTTTCATAACTAGCTCCTTTCATAAAATTATTAACCATAATTATTATAATAAATTTTCATTCATTTTTCAATAAATAGCAAAAAAATTTTTTTACGGGATTTATACATAACAAGGTTAAAATTATAAGGCAGACTTATGGCTTCACAAATAAACCCGTCAATGACATATTACCAACCAAATCCGGCAGCTGCAAAAAAACGAAAAATCGGTGCTATGATGGCAGGAGCTCTTATAGGAATGAATGCATATTATCTTCCTGTTAATAAAGATTTGTTCGTGCAAAGAGCTATTGATATTACAAAGGAAAAAACCAATGCTCAAATCGCAGTACTTGCAAAAATAGCAAAAGAAGTTGATAACAAATCAGTTACGACGGAAAGTAAAATGATTTTGCAGGAAATGGGCTTGCCGCAAGACGTAAAAGCGATTACACAAAAATGTATTGAACTTGATAAAAAAATTAATGACAAAACCTCAGTTAAAAACTTAAAAGATGATTTTGTAAAGAATTTTGATACCTTTAAAAAAAATCCGAGCTTAATGGACAACACCTCTAACGAAGCATTCAGAGGAGTAAAGAGAACAAAATTTAAATGGGGAGCAGGAATTGGTGCTGCAATAGGTCTGGCACTAGGATTATTAACAAGCAGAGAATAATTACACTGCAAGCAGTTTGGGATTATTTATTACATCTATCACATTTGCATCTCTAAAATGGGACAATACTTTTATGTTGTCAGGATTTTTAGTGTTCTCTTTTGCAAGAATAGCACCTACAATTGCTTCAAGCTGCGACATAGGCATCATATTTAACGGCAGATCAATATGCCATTCATTTTTCAAAGTTTGCTGTAAAAATTTGCAATCAGCAGGTGAACGCTCTTTGTAACATGAATTTAAATGCATGCTTTGCCTTGTCAGATATAATTCAAAACGGTTAATCTCAACGCCTTTTTCCATTAAAGATTTAAAATACTCGCATCCTCTTGTTGAATATCTCTGTGTCCAACCCTCACGATTGGGAATTAACGGATTTGTTGCAACCATCTGATAAGGTTTGCCGAGTATACGCCATTTCCCGTTAAGCATAGTTCTGTCCCAGACAAGAGAAACGCATATTTTTGAATATTTCAGCGACGGGAAATTATCGAAAAAAAACATTACATCATTCATTGTGTATAATTTATCCACAAGAATAAGAGTATCATTTTCGTCTAATACCGCAATTCCGCTGTCCATTCCTGACGAAGCCGCAAGCGATAAGCCGACATAGTAATTCATAAATTTCTCCTTACGCCATAAGCTGCGTAATTATTACAGGTTCATCGTCGGTCACAAGAACGGAATGTTCAAAGTGTGCCGAAGGTCTTTTATCTGTTGTACTTACCGTCCACTCATCATCGGCAACCTCAACAGCATCACCGCCAAGATTTAACATAGGTTCTATTGCGATTGCATAACCCTGTTTAAGCAATGTTCTGTCTCCGACTTTATAGTTAAACAAAAACGGTTCTTCATGCATTTCATGTCCTACGCCGTGACCGCCGTATTGACGGACAATACCTAATTTTTCTCTTACTGCAACGGCTTCTATGGCACCGGAAACATCATCTAATACATTTCCTGCTTTCATTTGCGCAATACCTGCAAAAAGAGCTTCTTCGGTTGCTTTTAAAAGTCTCCGGCATTCATCACTGATTTTTCCGACAGGATAAGTCCAAGCTCCGTCGCCTACCATACCTGCATAAGTTGCACCGACATCAATACTTATTATATCGCCTTCTTTAACCTTTACGTCTTCATGAGGAATACCATGAACTACCTGTTCATTAATTGAAGCGCATATTGAACCCGGGAAACCGTGATATCCCAAAAACGTTGGAATAGCACGTTCTTTTCGAATAATATCATGAGCAATACTATCTAGTTCTTTTGTGCTTATACCGGGTTCAATAACCTCTCTCATCTTTTGATGCACGAGAGCTACAATGTGACCTGCATGACGTATTCTTTTAATTTCATCACGTGATTTTCTATGTATCATTGAATTACCTTTAATAATCTTTCCCAGACTTCGTCAATTGAACCGTTAGCGTCAATTGATTTTAAAACGCCTTTTTCAGTATAGTAATCAATTAACGGAGCTGTTTCTTTATTATATGTATCAAATCTGGATTGTGCAACTTCTCTTGTGTCATCTTTACGCTGAGTAAGTTCTGCACCGTCTTTATCACAATGTCCTGCAGCTTTCGGAGGTTTAAACTCAAGGTTATAAATTTCTCCGCATACAGGGCAGGAACGGCGGTTAACAATTCTTTCAACAAGAATGCTTGTATCAATATCAAAGTATACGGCAATGAATTTTGTATCAATACCGTTATCGATTTGTGCATTCATTTTTTCGAGTTCTTCTGCCTGTTCAACGCTTCTCGGGAAACCGTCTAAAATATAACCGTTTTTACAATCTTCCTGAGAAAGTCTGTTTTTAATAATTCTTGTAACTAATTCAACAGGAACAAGCTGTCCTTTATCGATATAAGCTTTAGCTTCTTTTCCTGCTTCAGTTTCTCCTTTAATTTCAGCTCTCAATAATGAGCCTGTGTCAACGTGAGGAAAATGTAAGTATTCAGCTAATTTGTTTGTCTGCGTACCTTTACCGCATGCAGGGGGTCCTAAAAAAATTAATTCTTTTTTTGTCATATTAAATCTCTCTTTCGTATAATCTATGTAATAATACTACATCAAGAAAAAATTTTGTTCAAATAAAAAATCCTACCTTATCTATATAGGATTTTTTTACTGAACTCCTAAGATAATGTTACCTTTTTCAACATTTCAGAAATTGCAGCATAAGCTTTTATCTTTGGCGTCATTTCATAACGTGTTTTAAATTCATTATATAGCAATTTTAGTGTTTGTTTTTCCGGAAAAATAACAGGAAATACTTCATCAATTATTTTTTCATTAGATAATATTTTACGCCATTCATTATTTGACAAATTTTTTATTTCTTCAAAACTTTCGAGAGGAGAAATATCAAAATTAAATTCGGGAAACTCGGGCAGATTGTCTCTCCATTTGATAAGATTCTGTTCCAATTCATCCCATACCTGAGGAATATTCATAAGCTCAAACAACTCTT
>FR900469.1:35658-65800 GCA_000438175.1 Fusobacterium sp. CAG:439
TATATTCTTTAGTTCTGAATGGTAATAGTTTTTATTTTTATTCAAAGACGGATCTATAAAATAGAAAAAAGCTTCAATGTCTTTATCAGGATTCCGCTTTATAATTTGTTCGAGTTTTTTCTCAAAGTTATCTATCTGTCCGCGTTTTTTAGTTGAATCATGGTCATCTCTGACTTTTTGTTCAATAAAATATATTTTATTGTCTTTTTGAACATATTGATCTATATTGTATTCACAATCCTCGCAAACCATTCGTTTATCCAAAATTTCATAACCGCATTTAGAAAGATAAACTTCAATTATTTTTTCCATTGCATCGCCGAATTTGATTTCATGCGACTGTGTAATATTTTGGATTATTTTTATTTTAGGTTTTGTAGGTCTGAATATACCTACATATCTATCAGGATACTGTGCAAGTTTTTGTAAAAGAGATAATTTAGAATCTTCAAATATTTTTTTATTAAATATTTTAGTAAATTCTTCATTTTCAATTATCATACAAAAGCCCTTTCTTTATTATATTGTTTGCGAAGTTCATCAATATAAATCATATCTTTACCCTTTTTAACCTGCCAGGTTGTCCATCCATTACAGCTTGGGGAATTTTGGATTAATGCACCGACTTTATGGATTGAACCTGTAATATTTTTATAATTTATGAAGCCGTCTTTTTGCACAATTGCCTGAAATTCAGATTTTCCTTTAAAATACATTACTTCATTTTCGGATAAATAATGACAATCTATTAAAGTTTTAAAAGGCACCTTATTATCAGATTTTTTTTCTTCTATATTAATTGAAAGTTCCGGAGCAAATTCTTTTATATTATTAATTCTTTCTAAAGCAATTTGAACATACTTTGCCTCTTTTTCAATACCTATAAAGTTACGTCTCAATTTTTTAGCTGCTGCACCTGTTGTTCCGCTTCCAAAAAACGGATCAAGAACTATATCTCCTTCATTTGAAGATGATAAAATTACACGCTTCAGCAATTCTTCAGGTTTTTGAGTTGAATGTAATTTAACGCCATCTTTATCGCGTAATCGTTCATTCCCGCCGCATAAAGGGATTTCCCACACAGATTTCATCTGCTTGCCATCATTCAGATGCTTCATAAGTCTATAATTAAAAGTATAAGTTTTTTGAATTTCTGATTTTTTACACCACAACAGCGTCTCAGTTGCATTTGTAAAACGTGTTCCCTTAAAATTCGGCATTGGATTAGTTTTATACCATTGCACATCATTCAATATCCAGAAGCCTAAATCCATCATAATCTTACCAACTCTGAATATATTATGGTATGAGCCGATAACCCAGATTGTACCAGTATCTTTCAAAACACGACGGCATTCTCTGAGCCAGTTTTGAGTAAAATTATCATATTCCTCAAACGATGCAAATTTGTCCCAATCGTCAAAAACACCATCTACTTTCGTATTATTAGGGCGATAAAGCCCATCTGTTATTTGCAAATTATATGGCGGATCTGCAAAAATCAAATCCACAGATTTTTCAGGCAATTTCTTAAGTTCTTCAATGCAATCGCCCATTATAATTTTATTATATTCAACCATTAATTCCATCCTTATGTATCAATGTTTGTTGCATAAACCGCATTGGCTTCAATGAAGTTTCTGCGCGGGTCAACTTTGTCGCCCATAAGTATGTCAAACAGCTGGTCACAAAGCATTGCATCTTCAACATTAACTTTTAAAAGAGTTCTTGTTGCAGGATCCATTGTTGTTTCCCAGAGCTGCTGAGGCATCATTTCACCGAGTCCTTTAAAGCGTTGGATTTGCAATCCTTTAGAACCTCTGTCGTCAATAAATTTTTGAAGTTTTTCAAATGAATTAATTTCATATTGTTCGGTGTCTGTTTCAAGGATAAGCGTATCTTCTTCTTCGATTAAATAATCTCTGATTAACGGATAAGCTGTTTTTAACCTCTTGTATTCCGAGCTCTTAACAATATTTTGAGTAATCAATACATGTTCTTCTTCATTGAAGTTCAATTGAATTGTATATTTAGCATTTTCAGGATTGTATTTCAATGAGCACACATAATTTGCAGCTTCCTGAATATTATAGTTTTTAGCATGGTCTTGCAAGTAATGATTTAAGTACTCAATAATCTCATTCATTCTTGCCTGATCTTCAAAACATTCGGGCGTAATATTTGAACGAACAAGACCTCTCAATACAACAGCCGGATACAAGTTTAAAATCGGGTTGTTGTATGAGTTATAAAACGCCGACATATTTTTGATAAGTTCAAGAAGTTCATCACCTGTTTTAACTCTTGATTTAGTTTTATCTGAAAGACTCAAACTTTTAATTCCGCGTTCTTTAAGCATTTTATCAAGCGCATGCTCGTCATAAAGATATTCCGAAACCTTGCCTTGAGTAACTTTAAACAACGGCGGCTGAGCAATATAAACATAACCGTTTTCGATTAAAGGTCTTGCATATCTGAAGAAAAATGTCAATAAAAGGGTTCTGATATGCGCACCGTCAACATCAGCATCTGTCATGATAATAATTTTATGGTAACGAAGTTTTTCCAAATCTACTTCATCAGGGTTTCTGCTGATATTTATACCGAAAGCCTGAACCATAGATTGTATTTCATTGTTACCGTAAATTTTATCAAGTCTTGCTTTTTCTACGTTAAGAATTTTACCTCTCAAAGGCAAAATAGCTTGGAACATTCTGTTTCTGCCCTGTTTAGCGGAACCTCCCGCTGAATCACCCTCAACAATATAAATTTCGCATTTTTCAGGCTCTCTGTTTGAACAGTCGGCAAGTTTACCAGGCAATGTTGAATTTTCAAGAACTGATTTTCTTCTTGTTAATTCTCTTGCTTTTCTTGCGGCTTCTCTTGCTCTTTGAGCCTGCAGCGTTTTTTCTATTATAATTTTAGCTATTTTCGGGTTAAATTCAAGCCATTCCTGTAATTTATCGCGGACAGCATCTTGAGTTGCGCCCATAGCCTCTGCATTTCCCAATTTTTCTTTTGTTTGACCTTCAAACTCGGGATTTGATATCTTAACACTCACAATTGCCGTCAAGCCTTCCCTTACATCTTCGCCTGAAAGGTTTTGATCGGAATCTTTTAATATATTATTTTTTCTGGCATAATCGTTAAATACACGTGTTAACGAGTTTCTGAAACCTGTTAAGTGGGTACCGCCCGAATGAGTGTTAATGTTGTTTGCAAAAGATAAAACACTTTCACTGTATGCATCAGTGTATTGCATTGCAACTTCAATCTGCATTCCGTCAACAACTTTATCAATATAAATCGGTTTTTCATGCAATACATTTCTGTTTTGATTTAAGAATTCAACATAACTTGCGATACCTCCCACATAGTGGAAAATCTCCGTTTCATCGGTATGTGCGTTAGTGAAAATAATTTTCAAACCTTTGTTTAAAAATGCCATTTCACGCAATCTGTTAGCAATTACATCGCAATCAATTTCAGTGGTTTCGGTAAATATTTCCGGATCCGGCCAAAAAGTTGTTTTTGTACCTGTTTTATCCGTAGCTTCACCTTTTTCCACAGGAGAAAGAGGTTCGCCTCTCATATATTCCTGACGCCATACAAACCCTTGTCTTGAAACTTCAACGCGATATTTTTCGGAAAGCGCGTTAACAACAGACGCACCTACACCGTGAAGCCCGCCTGATACTTTATAACCGCCGTCACCGAATTTTCCGCCTGCGTGAAGTACGGTATGAACGATTTCAAGAGCAGACTTTCCGGTTTCGGGCTTGATATCAACAGGGATACCGCGGCCGTTATCTTCAACAGTTACGCTGTTATCTTTATTAACGGTAACATGAATATCTGTACAAAAACCTGCAAGAGATTCATCTATAGAGTTATCTACAATCTCATAAATACAGTGGTGAAGCCCCCTTTGAGAAGTAGAGCCGATATACATGCCGGGTCTCATTCTGACTGCTTCCAAACCTTCCAATACACGAATATTGCTGGCATCATAAGATTGAGAAGTCTTTGTTTCAATAGCTTCATTGTTATCGGGCAAATCATGAACCTCTATTTTTTCGGGTTCTTGAGCCTTTGTATTTTGTTCATTGGTTACTTCTGTAATTCCGTCAGCCATATTCTTTATATTCTCCCCTTAATTAGTCTAATTCCCTTGACAATATTGTAACATAAACATATTCTTTTGACTAATTTATGACAAAAATTAACAGAACTTAACTACTTGAAAACTATAGAAAAATAAACTATTATAAGAAAAATGGTGTTTAAAAATTACTTTATAAAAAAAATATCAGCATTCACTCTTGCGGAAGTTCTTATAACCCTCGGGATTATAGGAGTTGTTGCAGCAATGACATTACCGTCACTTGTTAATGAACACAACAATAAACAATATGTAGTAGCATTTAAAAAATTATATTCTAATTTTTCTAATGCCATTATTATGTTTAAAGCCGATCAGGGATGTGAAGGAATAGATATCGCGACCTGTATAGAAGGTATGGGATATGGCGACAATAACTGCGACGCATTTGCGGAAGTGGCAAAAAAGATGAAATATGTTGAATCGGCTCCTGACGGACCTTCTGCGGGCAGCTGGGTTCCTGATGTAAGTTATAATTATTATGGGGAGCAGATTTCTAACGGTTACGGCATGGTTAACAGGACGGGAATAGGATGTTTTTACGCATTACCTGACGGCATGGTGCTGAATGTTGACGTCGATGCAAATGCTTTCAAGGTTCTTGTTGATACAAACGGAAGAAAAGGACCCAACAGGTTTGGCAAAGATGTTCACACGTTTACTGTCGGATGCGGGGATATTTCAGATGAACTTACGGCCCTTTGTATATCTACGCATAAAGATATTTTCCCTTTCATAAGCAATACTTTTCCTGCCCAGGTTACAAAAGGATTATGCTCTATGGAAAGTTTTCTTCAGGGCGGATGCGACGACGCAAATATGTTTCCGAATGTAGGGGACGGCGCATCACCGTCTTTATATATTTTAACCATGGATAAACTTCCCGATTACAGAGAGATTGCGTCTAAAGTTTCGGGGTTTAAACCGTAATAATAGCCTTGTGAGCAATTAAAAAATTTGTTATCTCCTTTATAGTATTTTTGTAAAAACTTAAAGGAGTATTTTATGTCTAAACATCTTTTAAAATCCATAGGTAAAATTATTGAAGAAAGCGGAACTAACAAAATTACAATTTTTACGGGACATTTGAAAATTGACGGTAATCTATTTCAACCGGAAGGCAAATGCGAAGAATGCCATGAGGACTTTATCACTTTAGAAAATGCTTTAGTCTGCAGACTTTCAGATTTCTGCACATGCGACGGCGACGACTGTAAATGTAATGATTATGTATGTTTCAAATATGACTGGCTTAACATTGCAATTGATAAAATAGTTTCATTCAGTATAGTTCAATAATAAATAGCGGGGCACCATATTTTTAATGGTGCCTCTTTATATATGAAATTGCTGATTATTTTAATATTTCTGCCAGAGTATTTACCACAACGGGATCCCACTTTGAACCTGCTTCAGATTTCATGATATCCAAAGCCTTTTCAACAGGCATAGCCTTCCTGTAAGGTCTGTCGGAGGTCATTGCCGAGTAAGCGTCTGCTGCGGCAATAATTCTCGAACCGAACGGAATTGATTGTCCCTTTAAGCCTTCAGGTTCTCCCGAACCGTCATATCTTTCTTTCTGATAAGTTATATAAGGAACAACTTCTGACAGGAAGTTAATGTTCATCAGCAAATGCACGCCGATATTTGAATGTTCTTGAATTTTTTTCAATTCCTCAGGAGAAAGTTTTCCGTTAGCGGCAAAAATCCTTTCAGGCAGTGCAATTTTACCGATATTTTGCAATAAGCCGGCATAATATATTAAATCGGTTGTTTTTTCATTTAAACCGAGTTGTTTACAAATAAGTCTTGCAAGTTTCGCCGTATTTTTTGAATGCGATACAGTGTATTGCCCTTTTGTATCAACGGCGTAGGCAAGATGTTCTACAAAACTTTGCTGATAGTCGCACAAATCACCGATTAAGGCTGTCAGTTCAGCTCTTATGTGCTGTAAATCACCAACAGTTGAATGTTCATCATCGATAAGCTTATTTGCTTCATCAATTACATGCTGTAAAGTCATTGAAGTAGCAAAAAGAATTGCAATGCTTTCAACAAGATTAATATATTCTTTATTTACGGAAGCATCATTATCTAAAACAATTACCCCTGTAGATTTTATATTACAATACATCGGAATTGCCGTTAAATCACCATAAACAGTCTCTTGCGAAATAAAAGCCCTGCCGGCTGCAGAATTTTCATCAATCGGATATTTAATATCACAGTCGCAAGTCGCCCCTGCAAGAATTAATTCATTTTCTTTTTCAAGATAAATACGGCATGCCTTAATTTCCAACATTTGTTTTACTGATTGTGCAATAGATGTATAAATTGCCTGTTCTTCGGATTTGTCAAAACTCAGTACACATAATGTATTTTGCAGTGAATATATGGAAATAAGTTCTTTCAGCTGATTAATCAGACCTGATTTTTTATCTTTAACACTGTTTCCGATTTTTCTTGCAAGATCTTCCGAAATAAGATTTTCTGCGATAAAATCGCCTAAATTAAGCGCAAAAATTTCTTCAATCGGATCCTGTCCTACAAGGTAATCAGATTGTGAAAAGAGTGACACACCATTTTTATTCTCTTCGTTTTTCATGAAATTTTCCTTACATACATGCCTTCAAAGTTTATTACGGCACGTTATGAAAAAAACTTTAATGAATTTTACAAAAATTCATACTTTAGTATGGGAAATTTCAAACAAAAGTATAATTAATATCCTACAGCCCAATTAAAAGAAGCAGTTTTTTCAGGTTTACTGTCAACGGCAACAGATGAAGTTACAGCAGGGACTTCAATAACTTTAGCTGCTTTTTGAAGCATATTATACTGCATCATTTTGCTGTCAACGTTATTAAAAGATTTTAATCTGTCTAACTGATTTTGCAATTCGGCATTTTCATCATTAAGAGTGGTAATCTGTCTGCTCAACTTATTAAGAGTAAGCTCGTTGGACATCGCAAAGTAATAGCCTACGAATGCAATAAGCACCGCAACACCGAGTAAAGCGCATAAAGTTTTATTTACTTTTCTTATAGCCATGGCTTTTTGCGAAATCTCCTTCTGAAAATAACCTTCAATAACTTGATTTTCTTCTCTAATCGGATTATTAACGTATGCTTGTTTTGAATATCTTTCTTCCGAAACTTCTAATTCTGATAATCTTACTCTTGCTGTATTCAACTTCTCTACCCCAGGTTCTAACCTAATTAGTGCCTTATGCATTTTGCTATTCTAAGCTTGGCACTTCTCGACGGAGGATTAATTTTTATCTCCTCATCACCCGCCGTTATCGGTTTTTTATTAACCAATTCCAGTATCGGAGGCGGACAGTGGCATATCATCTGCGATTTATCACAATGGCACCTCTGCGAGTGATACTTAAATAAGTGTTTCACTAACCTATCCTCTAAGGAGTGAAAACTTATTACACTTATTATAGCACCAAAGTCGAGCAAATCCAACACATCGTTCAGAGTATTTTTTACATTTGTTAACTCTTGGTTTACTTCGATACGGATTGCTTGAAACACACGGGTTGCAGGGTGAATTGACGATTTTACATGAGGAGTGCAGTTTACTATTAAATCAGCTAATTCTGTAGTTGTTTCAAGCTTTTTAAGCTTTCTTTGCTCAACAATTTTTTTTGCAATTCTTTTTGAAAATCTTTCTTCGCCGTACTCGGAAAAAATTCTGACCAAATCCTGCTCGGCGTAGGTATTAACAACATCATAAGCCGAAAACTCCGCATCCTGATTAAATCTCATATCAAGGGGGGCTTCTTTCGAGAATGAAAAACCTCTTTCGCCTTTGTGGAACTGGTGATATGATGCGCCGAGATCAAACAATACACCGCCCGTAATTTTTTCAATTCCGAGGTTATGTAAAACTTTTTTAATATTAGTATAAGAATTTTTAACAATTGTTAAGTTATTATAATCTTTAAGACGTTCGGAAGCGGCATTAATTGCATCTTCATCGACATCAAAAGCAATCAGTTTTCCGTCAGGCTGAATGCGGCTTAAGATTAAGCCGCTGTGCCCGCCGCCGCCAAGAGTACAATCAACGTATATTTTGCCTGATTTGCATTCCAGCGCGTCAACGGCTTCGTTTTTCATAACCGTATAATGAGTAAATTCTTCCATAAAAGAATTGTAACATGAAAAGAGCAGACGTGGGGTGTCTTCTCTTAGTTGAAGAAGCAATAAAACATACATTCAACCATTAAATGTATCGTTAGAATTATAATATTACATTCGCTATGATATTGTCAAGTACAATGTAAGGTTAAAAGGTAAGAAATGTATAGAAAACTAATGAGAAACGGTAACGGATGGGCATTAACAGTTAACAAGACAATTCTAGAACTGCTTAAAGTTAATCCTGAAACAGATTTAGTTGAATATACAGTTGAAGCCGGAAAACTTATTATCACCAAAAGCGACAAAAAGCGCGATGATATATAATTACTCTGCTATCTGATTTAAACCGTACAAATCATACCGGTCTATAAAGTTTTCATAAGCCATTCTGCGAATATTCGTCGGATCTTCGGCATCTTCTATATTTACCATCATTCCGCTTTGTTCCAACACTTTAGGAAATATCGCATTAAATAAAACTATCATAAAAATATATTTCTTTATCTCATCAGAAGTAATGTAGATATCAACCATAATCAACCCCAAATAAATTAGCAATACATATATAACCTTTTACGGTCCAGACAAAAATTTCTTTAAGAATTTTTTGATTTTATTAATATTTATTAAAAAATAAGAACGGGTCTGATTTTTATCAAACCCGTTTTTTATTTAAGTTATTTTTTATGCTATACAGTCTGTTTCATTGCGGCTTTTACACGGCGGAATGTTTTTTCCTTGCCGATAATTGCAAGAATTGCAGTCATATCAGCCCCGCAAATTCTGCCTGTAACAGCTGCTCTTATTGCCCACATTGTAACTTTCGGCTTAACGCCTTTTTCTTTGTAATATGCTCTGAAAGCTTCAAGTTTTTCATGAAGATTTTCTTCTGTCCACTCCCAGTCCTGAGCCTGCTCCATAAATGTTTTTAAAACATCCTGAGATACTTCTGTATCAAGGGTTTCTTTTGCTTTTTCGTCAAATTCCACATCCTGACCGAAGAAATAAGGAACAGCGTCAGTAATATCAGATAAAAGCGTCAAAGGTTCATATGTAATTTCAACCATACGTGTATATTGAGCATCTGTTAATTCATTCAAATCATATTTTGTCAAATACGGTTTTAACCTTTCCTTCAATTCGGGAATAGAAAGCATTTTAATGTAGTGGCTGTTCATCCAGTTCAGTTTGTCGTATTCGAAAATTGAATTTGATGAAGAAATTTCGTTAATTCTGAAATCCTGTGCAATTTCATCTACGGTTTTAATTTCCTGACCGTCAGAAGGCGACCAGCCGAGAAGTGCAACAAAGTTAATCAAAGCGTCAGTCAAATAACCCTTTTCAACGAATTCGGAAACGGCAGTTGCGCCATGGCGCTTTGAAAGTTTGCTTCTGTCGGGAGCCAAAATCATGCCCAAATGTCCGAACTTCGGAACTTCAGCCCCTAAAGCTTCAAATATCAAAATTTGTTTGAAAGTATTTGAAATATGGTCTTCACCTCTGATTACATGCGAAATTTTCATTAACATATCATCAATTACGACAGCAAAGTTGTAAGTTGGAGTTCCGTTTGACTTCATAATAACAAAGTCGCCGAGAAGATTTGTATCAACATGCAATTCGCCTTTAACCATATCGTCAAAAGTCAGCATTGAAGTTTCGTGAAAAGCTTTTTGCGCTTTAGCAATATTAAATCTTATAGCGGGTTTTCTGCCTTCAGCTTTTAATTTTGCCTTTTCTTCATCTGTTAAGTTTAAACATTTTTTTGTATAAACATAAGGTTTTTTATTTTCAGCAGCTTCTTTTTTTTCAGCTTCCAATTCTTCCGGAGTACAGTAGCATTCGTATGCAAAGCCTTTATCAAGAAGCATTTGGACATATTTCGGATAAATATCAAACCTTTCGGATTGTGTATAAGGACCGTAAGGCCCGCCTACATCGGGACCTTCATCCCAGTTTAAGCCCAAAGCTTTTAAGCTGTCAAAAATATTATCGATATAAGCCTGACTTGTACGCTCAGCATCAGTATCTTCAATTCTTAAAACAAATTTTCCGTTATTTTTTTTAGCAAACAAATAGTTAAATAAAGCCGTTCTGGCTGTACCTATGTGTAAATTTCCGCTTGGTGACGGAGCAATTCTGACTCTTACGTCTGTCATTTTTTCCTTCTTTCTTATTTATAAATCAGCACAAAAAGGATACCACGAGCAGAATTTGATTTCAAGTACAGCCCTAATATGTCATCTCCCAGTTATCGTTAAGAATTTTACCGAAACAGCCATGTAAGTTTCCTTGGTTAGCGGCCTTACAGACTGTATTAAATTTATTTTCTCTTTCTTCTTTTGATAAAGGAAATTTATAAGTTAAATCATCAAGAACACCGTCTACAGACATATACATCCCGAACAAATCTCTGCCTATTATATTAGGTCCGTTTTGTCCGTTTATATCTACCCAAAATTCAAGAAGCAATTCATCTTCCGGATGATAATATGTAGAAACGGAAGCTCCGCTTGCCAGAACAAAATGACGTTTTCCAACCCAGACGCTATTTTCAGCTCCTGACAACTTTTTGTATACAGTGTGTTCGGGAAAACAGGGAGATTTATCTGCACCGCAATCCTGCACAACTTTAAAATACTTTTTTATAAAATCGGAAGCTGCATCATCGCTGATTATCCCCGCTTCTTTCATATTAATTGCATTATTGTCGGTCATATATTGCAGGCTTGCCTGCTGTAACTCGTTATATATTTTATGCAACTGTGTAACATAAGTTTTTCTCTGATGATTTTGCATCAAAGAAGGTACAGTCATTGCAGAAACAACACCAATTATACCTAAAGTGACCAAAACTTCTGCTAACGTAAATGCCTTTTTCATATTTAAAACCTCATTACAATAGTGATGTGCTATATCACTATTATAACGGTTTTTATTTTTTTTACAACCCCCAAAATAACAAGGTAAAAGCCCTAAAACGCCCCCCCCCCGACTGCTGCGCAGGTAGATGCCTCAACACAAAAGTTGCGAAACTTTTGAAGAAATGGCATCTGTTTTGCTTCATTTGTTATCATAATCGCTCCTTTCAAAATATATATCCTTTACAAATATAACAAATTTTATGGAAGTTTTCAACCGATTAACCTGAAAATTTATTTATAATTTGACTAAGTTTTATAATGTTTTAAAATATTTATATGAGGAAGGTTTTATTACTTTTATTATCACTAATGGTTATGCAAATTCCCGCATTTTCGATTAACAAAAAAATGCTCCCGTCATCAGGCGGAGAAAATGATCTTCCGAATATATTCATTTATAAAATTCCTGACAACGAACCCGAAGAAACAAAACAAGAAAAAGAAGCAGACGAAGATAACTACATTAATGAAAAATCCGTTTCATCAGATGAAAATACCGATGAAGAAATTATGCTCGATATGTCGGGAGAAAATGATGAAGAAGCTGTTCTCGGAGCAACCGTTCTTAAAGGTTATGCCGAATATATTGAAGATGCAGAAGCTATTTATTTAAAAGATGATAATAACAATTTTGTAGTTAATTTAAAAGTTCCACAGAAAATAGCCGCTTCCGAAGGCTTAAACTTAACAAAACACTCATCATCAAAAACAATAAACAGATACAAAAATGAAGAATATAAGATTGCACCGAATTCAATAAGAGCAGCCGAAACTCGAGGTAATTTGACATTCGGCGCTTTGTACGGCAGCGAAGTCGACAATATAGCAATGCTGGAATCCGAAACGGGTTTGTTTACCAAATACGAAAAAAGCAGATTTGCATTAAGCACAACTTACAAAAAGAATTTAAATACAACTTATAACCTGTTTTATGATACAATCTCGCTTGCTCCCGAATTTAAACTAAACAATTATATGTCAATTAAAAATGAATATAAAGCGGATATTACCCGCAACAGAAAGTCAGGAGCATTAATATTTTCAATTAACCCGTTCGGCAAAAAAGACACAGACCGCCTGAGATTTGAAATAGGAGCCAAACAGACTATATACGCGGATAATGTTACAACTAAAACAGAACTTAACTTTTCAACAAAATTAAAATTGTAAATTTATTCTAATATTGTTGTTTTACGCGTTTATTTCGTTTATAATTCAGGTGTGAGGTTTTATGGCTGAAAATACTGAACAGGATAATACACGGGAAGAAGTTAGCGGATTTGCGTCCGTGAAATCCAAAAATAAAACAGGATTTTACTATTCTTTTTTGACGCTTGTTCTTCTGTTCTGCCTTATTCAGATAGGCTTCGGGGCTATATTGAATATTTCGAAAACAATTTCTTACAGGGCTAAAATCTCCACTTTGACAAAAATCAGAGATGCCGCAGAGAACCAGAACCAGGAATTAAAACAGGATATAAAAATGTTTTCTTCTATGTCAAGCCTTGAAGGAATTGCACGAAACAACCTTAAAATGGCAGGGGAAGATGAAGTTTTAATCCTTATTAATAATAATCAGCAGCAAAACATAAAGAAAAAGAAAAATAAACACAAAAAAAACCATAAGAAGAAATAACGGAGCATAAATGCAGGAAACTTTGGAATATATTAAACAGGCATTTGATTTGAAGGCGCAAAAGTGTTATAAACAGGCAATTGAGATGCTTTATAAAGCATTGGAAGAAGAAAGCGATAATATTGAAATTCTGTTCCAACTCGGTGAACTTTACTTTTTATTGAATAATTTTCAAAGAGCAGCCAGTTATCTTGAAAAAGTTCTTGTAAAAAACGAAAAACATATTGAAGCATTGAAAATTCTTGAAAAAATTTATATGTTCTCAAATGATTATACCAATGCTTATGAAACAGCAGAAAAAATTTTTAATATTGAAAAAAATACAAAAAATCTTCTTGAGCTGATACATATTTCTTCAGTAACGGGAGATTTGGACAAAATTAAAAAATTTGAATGTTCTGACATTATAAATGATGAAATTCTTTACGGAATCTCAAAAGCTTATTACGATAACGAAAAACCGGACGAAGCTAAAATTAAGTTAAACGAAACATTGGAGCTTAATCCTGAAAATGAAGATGCTCTTGTACTTCTCGGAAAAATTTACTTTGATGAAAACGAATTTGAAAAATCGAAAAATATTTTTAATACATTTTCCAAAACTTCAGAAAACCCTGAAATTTTAAACTATTTAGGATTATTTGCACTTGAAGATATGAAGTTTATTGATGCCGTTAAATATTTTTCGAAAGCTTCTGCGAAAAATAAAAACAATCCGCGTTATTTCTATAATCTCGGGAATGCATATTTCTTTAACGGCTGGTTTAAAGAAGCTGTACAGGCTTATTTGCAGGCAATATGCCTTGCCCCTGATGTTCCGGGGTACAGATATTCGCTTGCATATCTTTATTTTGAACAGAAAAATTTTGAAAAAGCACAAAAAGAAATTGATTATATTTTAGAGCACAATCCTGATTACAGTCTTGCTCATGTTTTGAACGCGCTTTTGAAATTTGAGAAAAAAGACTTTCTCGGCGCGCAGGAAGAACTTGAAAATAACATTAAAGAAGGTTGTGAAGATAATTTTACACTCGCTGCTCTTTCTAAAGTTTACAGAGAACTTTCGCTTTTTGAAAAAGCAGAAAACACTATTTTAAAAGTTATTTCACAAACACCTGAAAGCCTGAATTACAAATGTCAGCTTGCGGAAATTTATATTGCAGAAAAAAAATATGACAATGCTTTAGAAATTACTGATAAAATTTTGAGTGAAAATGAAAATTATATTTCCGCATACACAACAGGTGCAAAAGCGGCTTTTGCTTCAGGTGATTATGAAAAAGCAAAGAACTATGCACAGCAGGCAATTTCAATTGATATGAATTTTGCCGCAGGCTATTATTACTTAGCACTTGTAAGGTTTACGGAAAAAGATTATGAAGAAGCCATTGAGTGTATGAAACGGGCTATAATGTATGATGTAAATAACGCAGAATATTATGCGCAAATGAGTAAAATTTACAAAGAAAAAGAAGATTATAAAACAGCTCTTGAATACATTAAAGAAGCTGAAAGTATATCCGAAAATACGGAATATAAAATTATGTACAAAGAACTCGCCTCACTAAACAGAAAATCAAAATAAAATTTGACGTCGGAATTAATATAATTATAATATTAATTATCTGCTACAGTTGTAGTTTTAGTTAATATTATAGGAGAAGATTAGTGGATAGTAAACAATTACAAAAGATTTTATTTATTACAACAACAGTTCTGGCACTCCAATTGCCCGCATTATCGGCAAAGAAAAATGAAGAACTGATAGAAATGCCTAAAACATATCCCGCAAAATATACTTCGCAATATGTTAAACAGATTACGCCAATGTATAAATCCGTAGGGAAAGATGAAGTATTTTATGTTGCACTGGACATGCTAAAGGGTACTAACGGAGAATTTTCCAGAAACGCAATTTTAGGGAATAACCTTTCCGGTCGTCCCGTAAAAATCGAATTTAGAGATCTGGGAACAATTAACCCTGACTATGCAAAGTTTGATGCACTGGGCTGGAAAAAGAATAAACAGCTTTTCATCTTTATTAACCCGCGCCATAAAGATGCCCCTCCGGGTGCTCTTGCAGCTTTACTGTCACACGAAGCTCTCCATCAGGATGAATATAATTCTCTTGCGGAAGAAACTTACGCTTGGACTATGGAAGCATCGGTATGGTATGAAATAGTTAAATTGTATCCTGAAAGCAACGATGAACTTCATCCTCTTGTGGTAAGGGAAAATACTTTAAAAAAATTATTTGAACGCGGAGGATACTCTAACAAGTATATTAAAAAGACAGTAATGTCTAATGAAGGTTATAAAAACCTTCCGTCAACCTCTCCCGGGTTTGAAGATCTGTGATACGGATTAATCTCCTAAACTACTTACAAAGTATATTGATTATAAAAATCTCTTGATGTTAAATATTCGTATGAAGAGAAGTCAGTTAATCATATTCATACTTCTGGTTTTAACACTTTTTACACTTAACAAAATCTTTATGGGCGTAAGTAATTTTGAAGTGTCGGAAATGCCTGAAATGGTTGACCATGATCATATATCTTCACAAAGGCTGTTTGATAACAGCTGGAAAATTATCAGAGACAACTACTATGATGCAGAACTTAATAATCAAGCCTGGGGAAGATGGAAAGAGCATTACCGCGGACAAATAAAAAATGATGAGGATGCTAAAGTTGCCATTGATACAATGCTTGCAAGCTTAAATGATCCATATTCAAGATACATGTCAAAAACCGAATATCTTGAGCAAAATAATTCAATAAATTCAAAAATAACAGGCATAGGGGTAAACATCACATCAATAGCAGGTAAAATTCATATTGTAAATGTTATGGACGGCACCCCCGCGCAATTTGCAAACCTTCTGCCCGATGACATAATCCTTGCAATTGACGGTAAAGAGGTAAACGGACTTGCGCTTTCAGAGGTTGCAAACCTTGTAAGAGGACCTGAAAACAGCTTTGTAAATATCACGATTTTAAGAAATAAAGATAAACTCTTAAAAAGAGTTATGCGTAAAGAAATTAAAATTAAAACAGTAAAAAGCTCCGTGGTTGATAAAAATATAGGTTACATTCAAATTACAAGCTTCATAGGTTCTACAACACCCAACGAATTTTTGGAAGCTCTCGAAAAAACCAAAGATACGAAAGGTTTAATCCTTGATTTGAGAGGCAACACAGGCGGACTATTACCAAACGCAATATTCATTGCCAATTTATTCCTGCCGGAAGGAAGCAATATTGTAAGCATTGTCGGCAGAAACGGTTATAAATATGATATTAACGCTCAAGATACCGAATTCGGGGTAAAGAAACCTACAATCGTTCTTGTCGACGGAAACTCCGCAAGCGCAAGCGAAATTTTATCAGGAGCCTTAAAAGATTATAATAAAGCTAAATTACTGGGGACAAAAACTTACGGCAAAGGTATGGTTCAAAAAATTATTCCGATGCCTAACGAAACCGGCTTAAACCTAACTATCGCAAAATATTTAACACCTAAAGGCACGGATATCAATAAAAAAGGTATTACTCCCGATATTAAAGTCGAATTCAGTCTTAAAGACGTAAAAACTCATAATGACGCACAGCTGCAGGCGGCAAAAAATATTCTTTCCAAAATGATGATAAGTAAAAAATAATTCTGCAATATTGTAATTTAACCTCATATAGTATATAATAAGAAAAAAAGGAGGTTGAAATGTTTAATTTCAAAGCGTTAAGGGTTGCCCCCCCCCCGCAAAGGTCGCTTGGCAAAAGGGGTTAAAGGGTTTTACATTAGCTGAAGTTTTAATTACACTGGGTATAATAGGAGTTGCTGCGGCCTTAACTATGCCTGCACTAATTGCCAATCACAAAAAACAAGAAGTTATTACAAAATTAAAAAAAATATATTCAGTTATGAACCAGGCAATAAACTCATCCGTTGCAGAATACGGAGATGTTGAAACCTGGGCTGCTGATTGCGGATACAGCGGTTCTCCAAGTTGTAATACAGATGAAGCTATAGAATGGTTTAACAGGTATATCGGAAAACACTTGCAGATAACTTCTATAGAAAAAACGAATGATAAAAATTCTTTCCTTATTTATTTAAATGACGGCGGAATACTTAAAGTTGCAAATTACATATACGATATGGGCTTTTATGTTAACAAAAAAGCTTTACAAAACCCGAAAGGCGGTATAAATAATTTTGCATTTCGCTTTAATCCCGTATTGGCAACAGGACAGCAAGAAAGCGATAATAAGTATACTGTAAAAGCGACATTTGAGCCATACGCATGGAGTTGGGACGGCACACGCGAAGGATTATTAAACGCCGGAAACGGCTATGGTTGTGGAGAAAAATACCATAACTATTGTACTAAACTTATTCAATATGAAGGCTGGCAAATACCGAAAGATTATCCCCTCAGATTTTAAAGTTTCTTTTAAAAATATTTATATCTCTTAAGTCTTTTTTATTTACGACAAGCCCGCATTTTGAACATGCAAGAATTTCTCCGGTGCTGTCCACAGGCAGAAAGATATGTTTACAATCTACGGAGGTTTCAATATCGTCCTGTGCAAAAGGATCGAATGAAGCCTCTTTAACCTTCTTTTTTCTTGAAAATAATTTAACAACCAGCTCTACTAAATACATACTTTACAGAACAAAAGATTGCGGCAGTAATTCTTCAATCGGATAAACTTTTATACCGTCAGGGACTTTTGTAATAATATCAAGACCTTCGTCAGATTTAAATTCACTTAATACTTGCCTGCAGGCACCGCAAGGTGTACAATTGTCCATTTTGGGAGAAAATATTGCTGCTGCCTTTATTTTTCTTTCTCCGTCAGCAATTGCAGAACCTACAGCATTTCTTTCGGCACAAATAGTTAAGCCGAAACTTGCATTTTCAAAGTTGCATCCTGTATAAATTTTACCGCCTTCGGTTAATATACAGGCTCCGACAGGAAACTTCGAATAAGGTACATAAGCATTTTCAGAGGCTTTTTCTGCCAATTTTATCATTTCTTCGTAGTTCATATGAAGATTTTACTTTATAATAAAAAAAATATAATCCTTTAAGTAAAGGATATTGTGATATAATTACATTATGAAAGCATTTGTAAAAATTTTGGTTATTCTTGCGTTTTTAATATGTCCTGTCCATGCTGCAGCTGTTGATGTTCTTGTTTTGCCTGCAGACCTGCTTTCAACAAAAGAAAATTATTATAATTTTGACGAAATGTCAGAAATTATTGCTAACGATATAATTAAAAACTTTAACAGATCAAACGGCAAAATTAAGTCGCCGACGCTTTATGATATCAGAGAAAAATTGAACTCAAATAAAGAATTAAAAAATTCAGCGCAAAACGCTCTTGATGAATATAAAAATACAAAAAAAATTGATTACGGTGCATTTAAAAATATCGGAACAAATTTTTCAAGTAATTATATTGTTCTTGTAACAAGTTCTGCAGTCACAAATAAAAACTCCGTAAAACGAGGAGTATGGGAGATACTTGAAATATGTTCAGATTTCGATATCATATATCCTTTCAGGCTTGAAACTTCGGTAGTACTGCTTAATACCGAAAATAATATTGTAATATGGAGTAATAATTATTCAATGAAACTCGGGGACAACGGCAATGTTTTCACAGCTAAAAATTATTTGCAGGCTGCCGAGTGGCATGAAAAATTAAAAATGTATTCAAAAGACATTGCCGCACCGGCAGCATCACAGAATATTACATTGCGTTTTTTCCCGAAAGCTGTAAGACCGATTGAAATACAAACAGATACAAACAGCGGCGGAGCTCTCAAATTCGATAAGAAAATACCGCAGCAACCCAAACAAAAAAATCAGGATAACAATGAATTTTACGGAGATATGATTTACGGGATTTAATTAACTGTATTATTTATTGAATCCCTTCGTCTGTCAACGTTATCCTGCTGTTTCTGCATAAGCTGATTATCTTGAATTCGTTTTTTAACTGCACTTTCCGCATTATTATTAACATTGTTTTTAATTGCATCTGTGTTATATTTCATTTGTTCTTCAGGCTTATTAATCATTTGTTTCATTTCAACCTGTGAAGGAGTATTTGCTGCAACTTCGTCAAGTTCTTCAATTCTGTCTTTAGCATCGATAAATGCGATTAATGAAACTATAAATATTGAGAGAAAAATTAATGATTTTTTCATATACAATTCTCCTTTCTAAACATTAAATATTCTAACTCTATGCTTTAGATATTAAATTAAACAGTCAATTAATCTTTACGGACTTGCACAAAAAGCCTTAGAATGCTAAAATAATCTTGTAATACAGATTAATTAAGAGGAAAGTTTTATGGCAAGATTAATAAGACCGAGCTGGGCAATCAGATGTGTACAATCAGGATGTAAAACACTGTTTGAAGTAGCAAAACTTGAAAACGGCAAACAACAGGAAGTTGTATGCCCTAACTGCGGAGAACATTACGTTTATCCGATTTATGAAGAAGAAGATAATAAAAATTCATAATTATGTTTAATAATACTGATAAGCGCTATAATCAATTCAGCGCTCATTTGAAAAATAAATTCGGCGTTAAGGTTTATAAAATAACACTTGATGCCGGTTTTTCATGCCCTAACCGCGACGGCACAATTTCGACAGGCGGCTGTATTTTCTGCGATGAAGGAGGAAGTTTTTCTCAAGCGCATTCAAATCTCTTGTCAGTGGAAGAACAGGTTATAATCGGAGCGGAAAACCTGAAAAAACGCTTTAAAGCCGAAAAATTTATGTCATATTTTCAAGCCTTTTCAAATACGTACAAACCTGTTAAAGAATTAGAAAAAATATACAATTCCGCGCTCAATCACGAAGATATTGTTGGGATTTCCATAGGTACACGCCCTGATTGCATAGATGATGAAAAAATTAAACTTATATCAGGCTTTAAAGATGACTATTACACATGGGTGGAATACGGGCTTCAATCCATTCATAATAAAACATTAAAAAAAATAAATCGAGGTCATGATTTTGAATGTTTTTTAAAGGCTTATGAAAAAACAAAATCTGCAGGCATAAACGTATGTGTCCATGTTATTTTCGGTCTATGGGAAACGCATGACGAGATTATGGAAACAGCAAAAAAACTTGCAGAACTGGAAGTTGACGGGGTTAAAATCCACATGTTATGCGCCCTGCAAAATACAAAACTTGCGCAAATATACGAAAGCGGCGGAATTAATTTTATGGATGAAAATGAATACGTTCAAACAGTCTGCGACTTTCTCGAATATCTTCCCGAAACTACAACTATTCACCGTCTTGCAGGCAACGGCTTAAGCTCAGAATTAATTGCGCCGCAATGGCTCGGCAAAAAATTTGACTGCCTTAACAAAATCGACAGAGAATTTATTAAAAGGTCTTCACATCAAGGCAGTAAATTTGTTTACAAATAAGAGTTTATATGCGATAATATGTGGCGTAGAAGTGCGAAAAAGAATGTAACAAAATTTTAACAAAAACCGATTTTATCAGCAACAAAAATTCTTTACGCTCGTTAGGTATCTTGAAAATTATTTTAACGGAGACAAATATGTTATCAGTACAGCCTAAACTTTCTAACAATTACGGTCCTGCATTCGGAGCTCAAAAAAAGCAGCCTCGCAAGTTAACTCCGGAAGAACTTGAAGAAAAAAAATATAATGAAACAAGACAGGAATTACTTGAACAAAAAGAAGATTTAAAAGAAATTCTTGATAACGATGAAATAAAGCTGCCTAAACCCGCTCAAACAATGATTAAAGGCGGTGCTGTCGTTACTACGGGTTTGTTGGGCGGTATGGCTACAGGATGGGGAGCAAAAAAATCAATTCAGGCTATGTCTAAAATTGCAAAATCAGCTCCTGTTCAGAGTTTGAAAAAACATATTAAAGCTACAAACAGTTTTATTATTGATTCTGCAAGAACCGTTAAAACAAAATTCAAAGCCTCGGAAGCATACACTATGCCCGCAAATGCTTTGAAAAAATTCTCGAAAACAAAAATCGGTTCTCCGATTTCGAAATTCTTTAAAGCAATAGGAAAAGGTATCAAAAATATCTTTACCACAATTAAAAAAGGCTTTAATCATATAACGGATAAAATTAAAGGCGTAAAAAAAGAAACCTACGAAAAAGCTACGGTTAATTTTGTAGGAGCATCCGGCGGTGTAGCTTCAGGTGTCACTACATTAAAAGAACAAGATGAAGCGGGAGATAAATAATAATGGCTGTTTCTTTAAACGAAAGAATAACATTTACGGCTCAGCCCGCAAATAAAACCGAAAATGACAAAAAAGATGCCGAAAAAAAAGTTGTAACAGGCGGTGGTGCTGTTGCGGCTACTACTGCTGCCGCACGCTCCAAAGCTATGAAATCAGGAGTTGATCTTTTCAGTACATCGGAAAAAGCCGCTAAAGGAATTAAAGGCGTAACCGAAACTACCAAAACAGTTACAAGCGTTGCAAAACAATCAAAAGGTTTATGGCCGAAAATAGTTGGAAATGCAAAATGGGCTAAAACCAAAATACTTAACTGGGGTGCCAAATTTAAAAATATGAAACTTATAAGACCGCTTGTTCAAAGTAAGGCATTTAAATTGTTTGCAGGCGCTCTGGGTTATCTGTTCGGATTTGTAACCCTTGTATCAGGATTATCCGATATCGGAAAAGTTACGACTGAAATGGTTGAAAGCAAAGTGGCTGACTAAAAGTTGTTAAATATATAAAATCGTGCTAAGCTAAGCTTATGCACGATTTTATTTTGCGTGAACTGAAAAATACAGATATGGAAACGGAATTAAACCGCATAGGCTTTGACAGATCTTATGTGCATAAAGCCGTTGAAAAATTTGATTATAAAAATATTAAAATCTATTCCTTAACTCCTGCTCAGGCAAATATTATAAAACAAACAGCAATTTCTGTCGGGGCTGATTGTGCAACGCATAGAGAAGTCATTACAGGTAAAATTGAAAAATCTGATTGTATTTTAGGTGCAAGCTCCTCGCAAATAACAAAAATTGCGGAAAAATTAAAATTCCAGCCGTTTAAGTTAAAAGAGCTCGGGCAAAAGCTTCTTGCAGGATGTAAAACCGAACACAGGGTAAAATTAGCAGGTATACTGAACCTTACCGAAAATTCATTTTCTGACGGAGGTTTATATAATGATTTTGAAAAAGCAAAAGAACACCTTCTTCAAATGATAAATGAAGGAGCAGACATTATAGACATAGGGGCGGAATCCACAAAACCATACTCATCAGAAGTTCCTGTTAAAAATCAATTAGAAAAATTATTACCTGTTATTGATTTTGCCGGAGATAAAATAAAGTTAAGCATTGATACCAGAAGTTCTGTTGTTGCCGAAGAATGTATTAAGGCAGGTGCTCAAATAATAAATGATGTATCAGGATTTGATTACGACGAAAAAATGCCCGATGTTATTGCAAAATATAATGTGCCCGTAATTATTCAGCACTCAAAGGGAACGCCCGAAAACATGCAAAACTCACCGAAATATAATGACTTGATGGAAGAAATATTTTTAGATCTCAAAAATAAAATAAATATTGCACGGTCAAAAGGTGTTGAAAAAATTATTACAGACCCCGGAATAGGCTTCGGGAAAACACAAAAAGATAATTTTGAAATAATTAAACGGGTTGACGAATTACATTCACTCGGCTGTCCGATTATGCTCGGGATTTCACGTAAAAGCCTTCTTGGTATGAGTAACGAGGATAATTATGTAAAAGATATTTACACTCTTGCATTAAACGCAGTTGCGATAGAACATAGAGTTGATTATTTAAGAGTTCATAATGTAATACTTCATAAAAAACTTTCAGACTTACTTGAAAATTTTGAAAAATAGGTTATAATAAATTTATAATCGGAGTCTGTTTTGGTAAAAAAAGCTTTTACATTATCAGAAGTTTTATTAACTATTTCAATAATAGGTGTAGTTGCAGCATTAACTATGCCAGGTCTTATATCAAATTATAAAGTTAAAGTTTATGTTTCACAGCTTGAAAAATCTCTGAGCCAATTTGAACAGGCAATGCAAAATATTATGGTAAGACATGAATGTACAGATATTGTCTGTGCCGGTGCGTTTGACGGAAGTGTTACAGATGCCGCCTGGAACGATAAGTTTGAAAAAGAAATAACAAAATCCATAAAAATTATTAAAATAGCCAAAAACGGTACAGCTATGATGCCGGGATTGAATTCTGCCCCTCTGAAACCAAAAAATACGACTTTGGCAGAAGATGTAGACTGGCGATCCACGGAAGGATTTAAATTTATGACACCCGACGGCGCAATGTATCTTGTAGTGCCAAAAGGCTGTAACGACGTTGCAAATCCTAATCTCAGCACTATAAAAAATCTATGCGCAGAAGTTACGATGGATGTTAACAGCCTTCGTGCTCCAAATCAATACGGACGTGATTTATTTAAATTTATAGTTGCACAAAACGGTCATTTATACCCTATGTACGGTGCCGATTACGCAAAAGCTTTATACGGAAGTGCATCAGGAAGTAATTACTGGAGAACAAATGCTTCTCTGTGCGCAGGAGAAGGTATTCTTAAAGATGCTCCGGAAAATGTCAGCGGTGACGGTTGTGCCGCCAGAATTATGGAAGACGGTTGGAGAATGACTTATTAATATCTCTTTACTATAAATCTTTGTTTATGGTAAAATAATCCCATAAATAAGGAGATTAGAAGAAAAATGGAAAGTTTAAGAGATAAATATGAAGTTGTTATCGGCTTGGAAGTTCACGCTCAATTAAAAACCAAATCAAAAATTTTCGCGCCCGACGGCTGTGAATTCGGTAAAGAGCCAAATTCCGAAACAAGCCCTATTACTCTGGGGATGCCGGGAGTTTTACCTGTTTTAAATAAAGAAGTTGTTAATATGGGGATTTTAACAGGTCTGGCTCTAAATTGCGAAATTCCTGAAAGATGTAAATTTGACAGAAAACAGTATTTTTATCCTGACCTTCCGAAAGGTTATCAAATATCCCAGTACGATGAACCGATTTGTATAAACGGTTATTTAGACGTTAAAGGCAAAAGAATAGGGATTACACGCGCACACCTAGAAGAAGATGCGGGGAAACTTGTTCACGCCGGTGCTGACGGGCTTGCAGGTTCAAGTTATTCTCTTGTAGACCTTAACAGAGCAGGCACTCCTCTCCTTGAAATCGTTTCAGAACCTGATATGAGATCATCAGAAGAAGCAAGAAATTATATGGAAGAATTAAGAAATATTGTCCGCTACATCGGAGTTTGCGACGGAAACCTTGAAGAAGGCTCAATGAGATGTGATGCTAATATTTCAATTATGCCTAAAGGTTCAAAAGAATTCGGTACACGTGCCGAAATTAAAAACGTTAACAGCTTCTCTGCTTTACAAAGAGCAATCGAATACGAAATTGACAGACAAATTGAAATTGTAGAAGATGGCGGGAAAGTTGTTCAAGAAACAAGATTGTGGGATGACAACTCCAGGGAAACACGTTCTATGAGAGGCAAAGAAGATGCTCACGATTACAGATATTTCCCTGAACCTGATTTAATGCCTTTGAAAATTTCAAGAGAATGGGTTCAACAAATCAAAGATAAAATGCCTGAACTTCCTCAAGCTAAACGAGAACGCTATATGAGCTTAGGATTAAGCGAATACGATGCTTCAGTTATCGTTGAACAAATGGGGCTTGCATTATTCTTTGATGAAGTATTAAAACTCGGAGCTTCTCCGAAAATCGCAGTAAACTTCATTATGGGTGAAATTGCAGCTTATTTGAAAGAAGAAAAATTAGAAATAAATGATACTAAATTAACTCCTGAAAATCTCGCAGAACTAATTACTCTTATCGAAAAAAATACTATTTCAAATAATATCGGTAAACAGATTATCATCGATATGATGAAAGACGGAACAAAAGCTTCTAAAATCGTTGAAGATAAAGGTTTAAGCCAAATTTCCGATACAAGCGCAATTAAAGAAATTGCACAAAAAGTAGTTGATGCAAACCCAAATCAGGTTACAGCATATAAAAACGGTAAAGTTCAGCTTTTAGGCTTCTTTGTAGGTCAGGTAATGAAAGAAACTAAAGGCAGAGCTAATCCTAAAGCAGTTAATGAAATTCTTAAAGAATTATTAGATTAATTGAGAGGTCTGATGTTTTTTAAAGATAAACCAAAAACCAGCATGGAAACAGAAATTTTTGAACAGGCAGAGGTTCTCGATAACCTGTTAAGAACTCATGTTAATGATAATGATTATATATTATTTGACATACCTGCCGACATTCAAAAAATTGTACTCGTTGCAAGCGGCTCATCTTACCATTGTGCAAGATTTGCCGCTGACCTTTTCGGCAATATTGCAGGTATGGAAGCTAGAGCAATTTACTCAAGCGAATTTCTTCTTAAATCTGCGGTACCACATGACGACGACATTTTATATGTTTTCATAACACAATCGGGAGAAACTTCAGACACTAATTCCGCGCTAAAAAAAGCAAAAGAATTAGGCATGAAAACTCTTTGTATTACAAATAAAAAAGGTTCCACAATATGGGAAGCATCCGATTTTAAAATAGACTGCCTTGCAGGAGAAGAAAAAAGTATTGCGGCTACTAAATCTTTAACAACACAAATGCTTTGCTGTACATTACTTGTTTTAAAATATGCAGCTCATAAAGGTATTGATATTTCTGCTTATTTAAACGAGTTAAAAACATTGGCTTCTTATGTTGAAAATACATATAAGCTACAGCCGGATATTAAAGAAATGGCAAAGTTTCTTGCAAAATACAAAAATATTGTGGTAACAGCAGACGGGATATCTTATGCAATAGCAAAAGAAGCTTCTTTAAAAATAAAAGAAACATCATACATAAATGTTTACTCCAATATTCTCGGAGAATTTATGCACGGGCACGTTGCCATTTTAAACAACAAACCCGCAATGCTTCATATTTCGGTCAACGAACTTAATTATACAGCTATTAAAAACTTAAATAAGATTGAAGAAGATTATAATCCTCCTCTGTGTATTTTAGGGTGTACAAATAATAAAATCGTTACAAAATATAATATTGATATTAATTGTGAAAGTGAAATAGTAAAATCATTTTGTATTGTAGTAGCAGCACAGCTGCTGGCACTTGAAATCGCAACAAATTTAGGAAGAAATGTAGATAAACCTCACGGCTTAAATAAAGTTGTAAAATAAAATACTTGAAATAATAAAGAAAAACATTTATAATTTATAGATAGTTAATAAAAGGAGGTTGAAATGAATGATTTCAAAGCGTTAAGGGTTGCCCCCCCCCCGAAAAGGTCGCTTATTATAAGGGGTTAAAGGGCTTTACATTAGCAGAAGTTCTAATTACATTAGGGATAATTGGAGTTGTTGCAGCGATGACCATGCCTACTCTAATAAATAATACAAAAAATAAAGAACTTGAAACTGGTTTAAAAAAAGCATACAGCATTGCACAACAAGCATTAGTTATGATGAGTGCTTATGAAGGAGAAGTAAACTCTAATTACTCTAGCAGAACATTTGCTTCTTTATATTTAAAATACTTTAACAACGCTATTTTTTGTGGTTACGGAACATCATTAAACAAGCCGTGTGCAAAAACCTCAGATTATAAAAATTACAATAATACATCTGCTATAAATGAAGCTTATTTGGATGATGGTCAATTTTTATTACCGGATGGAATGATTGTTTTCATACAAAATGAAAACGGAGATGCAGATAGAACTAACACTCTGTGTATAACCATTGATGTGAATGGCGCCAAAAGACCAAATAAATGGGGACACGACTTATTTACATTTCAGCTTATGAATAATGGACAACTTGTCCCAATGGGACAAGAAGGAACTGACTTCTATGAAAAAGAATGTTCTGAAACATCTACCTCAAGCAGAAACGGAATAGGTTGTACATATAAAGCATTAACTGATGCTGATTATTGGAAAAAACTACACTAAAAAAAAGACCTCTTAAAGAGGTCTTTTTTTTAGAATTGTTTTAAAAATCTTTCGTCGTTATTGAAGAAAAGCCTTATATCATCAACTGCATATTTTAACATTGCAAGTCTTTCAACTCCCATTCCGAAAGCAAATCCGGAATAAACATCAGGGTCAATTCCGACATCTTTTAATACATTCGGATCAACCATCCCGCATCCGAGAATTTCAAGCCAGCCTGTACCGGAACATGTTCTGCATCCTTTACCTTCACACATTATGCATTGAACATCAACTTCTGCTGAAGGTTCGGTAAACGGGAAAAAACTGCTTCTGAAACGTGTAGGACGGCTGGTGCCGAAATAAACTCTGATAAATTCATTTAAAACACCTTTCAAATCACCGAAAGTTATATCTTTATCGACATAAAGCCCTTCAATCTGATGGAAGAAATTATTTTTACGTGCATTAATATTTTCATTCCTGTACACTCTGCCTGGAGAAACAACTCTTATGGGCGGATTTTTACCTTCCATAGCGTGAATTTGAGCACCTGATGTCTGACTGCGTAATACAACATTTTTAGCAATTTCTGTATAGAAAGTATCCTGAACATCACGTGCAGGATGGTCTTTAGGAACATTCAGAGCATCAAAATTATAATATTCCGTTTCAACTTCAGGTGAATTTTCCTGCGGAACAACAGAAAAACCAAGATTTTGAAATATTTGTACAATCTCATTTGTAGTAGAAGTCAACAAATGAGTTTTGCCGCGAGGAGTATATTTACCCGGTAAAGTAACGTCAATTCTTTCATTTTTCAATTTTTCGTTAAGCTCTTTCTTATAAAATTCCTGATATTTTTCTTTCAAAGAATTTTCAAGTTTCTGAGTAATTTCATTAGCAAGAGCCCCTACAACTCTTTTATCTTCATCAGATAAATTCTTAAGATTTTTCTTAATCTCGTTGAATTCTCCTTTACGGCTTAAATATTTCCCTCTAATTTGTTCAATATCAGCAATTGATGAAGCTTTTGATAAATCTTCCGTAGCATTTGAATATATTTTTTCCAGTTGTTCCTGCATCTTATACCTCTATATTATATTTTTTCTCATGTCCGATAGTGGTTAAATCACCATGACCGGGATATACAATAATATTATCATCAAGTTTAAATAATTTATTTTTAATACTGTCAGAAAGCTTTTCAAAACTTCCCCCGAATAAATCGGTTCTTCCGACACTTTCTCTAAACAGAGTATCACCTGAAAATAATTTATCTTCTATTAAATAGCAAACCCCGCCTTCGGTATGTCCGGGAGTATGAATAACTTTTATATTCAGCTCACCGATATTAATAATATCATTATCATTAATATATTTCTCATACACAGGCGGAATACTGTCAGGAAGCCCGAAAAGTCTTGTAAATTCATTTACATTATCGGAAATTACAAGATCATCTTTGCAAATTACAGCTTCAGCATTGAGTGCCTGTTTCAAAGAATTTAAGCCCATAATATGATCAAAATGACCGTGAGTTAAAAGAATATATTCAACATCAATCCCCAATTCTTTAACGGTATTTGTTATTTCAGGAATTAAAGCAGAAGCATCAATCAAGACAGCTTTCTTAGTCTTTTCGTCTGCAACAAGATACATATTATTTTCTAATTGTCCCGCTATAAATTGTTTTATTATCATTATGCTCTCACCAATTTGAAAATTTCGTTGCATATTTTAAATACTTCTTCTGCTTTATCCAGCGGAATCATGTTTGGTCCGTCTGATTTAGCATTATCTGGGTCAGGATGAACCTCAAAGAATAAAGCATTTGCACCTGCCGCCATTGCAGCTTTTGCAAGAACAGGAACAAATCTTCTGTCACCGCCGGATGAAGTTCCGTTTGCACCGGGAAGCTGAACACTGTGTGTAGCATCAAACACAACAGGATACCCGAATGACTGCATAATAGGAACAGCTCTAAAATCTACTATCAAATTGCCATATCCGAATGAAGCCCCTCTATCTGTCAATAAAATCTTATTATTTTCGCATTCTTCAACCTTTTTAACAAGATTATCCATTTGCTGAGGTGCTAAAAACTGTCCTTTTTTAATATTAACTATTTTACCTGTCTTAGCAGCAGCAACAAGCAAATCAGTTTGACGACATAAAAATGCTGGAATTTGCAAAATATCTGCGACTTTGCTTACAGGTTGTGCCTGATCAGGAGTGTGAATATCCGTAATTATAGGAACATCGAATTTCTCTTTTACGTTCTTTAACAATTCAAGTCCCTTTTCAAGCCCCGGACCTCTATACGAGTATATAGACGATCTGTTTGCCTTGTCAAAAGATGATTTAAACACAAAGTTTATATCAAGTTTTTTTGTAATTTCTTTTAATCCTTGAGCCGTAACATCAAGAATTTCCTGGCTTTCAGCAGCGCAAGGTCCGGCGATTATCGTAAGCTTATCCCCGCCTATTTCAAAGTCTCTCAATTTAACAGTTTTCATATTCATATCTTAATTATATTAAAAATAAAACATAATTTCAAGTTTCAGTTATGGCAGAGATTTGAAATAATTGGGATCATTAAGAGCTTTATAAGTACATCCTATACCATTTCTACCTGATGATGAAGTTTGAGAACATTCCTGTTCATAATAATCGGTACCTTTTGCACCCATTGGAGTAAGTTTACCATTATCCATTAATTGAAAGGTAAATAAATCATGCCCCCATTTATTGGGCTTTTTAGTTCCGTTTACATCAATTGTTATTAATAAACTCCCCTTTAAATTGTCAGAAGGATTAGCTCCCTGATTTTGTATAAAGTAATTTGTACCATCCGGTAATACAAATTGTCCATCATCCAGCAATGGAGAGTATGCATTAGCCTTACCATTATAACTTTTGTAATAAGTTTTTGACGTTACACATAATGTATTTGTATTTGTTGTAGTAGTCCCCATCACGTATCCGCAGTTAATTGCTCCATTAAAATAATTTATATATTTATCTGCGAAACTACGAGTGCCATAATTCGAGTTTATAATACCTTCATCAGCCTGTAAGCTGATAAGAGCCTGTTGTGCAGTACTATATCCTTTCTTTAAGCCTGCTTCCAATTGTTTATTTTGGATATCATTTATTAATGCAGGTATTGTCATTGCGGCAACTACACCGACAATGCCAAGGGT
>FR900470.1:0-18447 GCA_000438175.1 Fusobacterium sp. CAG:439
GTTTGGGACATTGAGAAGCGTCTGTTTTATTACTACCATCACAACAGGTAATTTTAGGAGGACATTTGGAAGCATTCGTTGTATAACTGCCGTCCCAACAAGTTACTTTTGCGGGACAATATAATTGACTTGTTGCGGTTGATCCGTCCCAACAGTTTATTACACACTTTCCATAAACATCTGCATAATATGGAGGAGTACATTTTAATCCTGTATCAATATTACCGCCGCCGCTAGGAGTATTATTACAACATCTTGCCACAGACACACAAGAGTTGGTGGCATTACACCAATAAGCACCTTGCCTAGCACAATCACTCTTATCAAAAGCCATTATCAAACGACAGTCTTGAACCACGCCGATTGCACAAGCAGGTTGTTCTGTAAAATTTCTAAAAAAAGCTGATATATTGTTTTTGATTTTATCGTTAAATCCAGCCAAATAATTATTACCAAGATTAGCCTGTTTATATTCAGGATCCTGCGGGTCCCAGTCAGCTAACATTTCTGTCGAGATAGACCGTAATGTAGAATAGGCATTGTAATAAGTATAAGATACAATGTTATCCAATTTAGCTTTGGTTATACCGATTGTTACGGCAACAATTACCGCAATTATCAGCATTACCACAATTATTTCAGCCAAAGTGTAGGCTGATAACCCGCGTTCAGGCAGCCTAAAAAAGGCTTCTTTACGCAAAAATGCGCACAGATTAATCTTCTTCATAATAATCCTCATATTGCTCTTAGTATCACAATACTATTATAACATATATGAAGATGTTTGTATAGATGTTTAAAACAGAAAGTTAATAAATTTTGGCAAGTTTAAAAAGATAATCTTCTTTTGCGCCGCATTGTAAACCTTTAGGAATAAAGTTTTCTTTAAATTTTTCAACCGCATAGCGGTCTGTCATTCCTGAAATGTAATCAGTTACAATTCTTTCAATTTTACTTTCTTCGCAAACAGGTTTGAGCATATCACAGTACAGGAAGAATAACTCTCTTATAACATTTCGTGCTTTTCTTTCTTCCAGTTTTGCAGGGGATGAATCCTCGTAGACATTTTCAAACATCCATTGACGTAATTTTGTTGTATAATGCCAGCCTTCCTCGCTCATTGCAACATTTGGTTTGCCGACTGAATTTGAAACTATTTCATTTATCATCTTGTTTAAGCGCTGACTTTGGATTGATGAGAAATAATCGATACAATCTTTAGGCAAATCGCTTTCTGAAATTATTCCTGCACGTATTGAATCTTCAATATCATGATTAATATATGCTATTTTATCAGCAAGCTGAACAATTTGCGCTTCAGGAGTTTTAGGAGTATATCCCCATGTATGCGTTAATATTCCGTCTATTGTTTCCTGACATAAATTAAGGTGCTCTAAAACTTCAACAACCCTGACACTTTGAATATTATGATGAAATCCGCCATTAACAAGTTCATTAAGAACGCCTTCACCACAATGTCCGAACGGAGTATGCCCCAAATCATGCCCGAGTGCAATCGCTTCAACCAAATCCTCATTAAAATCAAGGGCTCTTGCAATTGTACGTCCTATTTGGGAGACTTCAAGCGTATGTGTCAGGCGTGTCCTAAAGTGATCGTCAAATGGAGATAAAAATACCTGTGTTTTATGCTTTAAACGTCTGAAAGCTTTTGAATGAAGAATTCTGTCCCTGTCACGCTGAAAATCTGTACGCAGCGAACAAGGCTCTTCTTTTACTTTTCTGCCTTTTGAAAAGCGGCTTTTTGTGGCAAATTCGCTTAATGTATCTATTTCTCTTTGTTCAAGTTTATATCTTATTGAATTATCTGTAGCAACCATATTAAAATCCTTTTTTACTGATTTTAGCAGAAAGGAAATTAATTGTTATACTTTATCCGGTTGAGGTTTAAGAATTTCTCTGTTATGCAAAGACACATCAAGAGAATATTTTTTACGTGCATCATCAACCACAACTCCTGCTTTATTCATAGCCCAGCCTGATAATAAACCGAAAAGCATTGCTTTACCGCCTGACACAAGTCTTGCCGTACAGTAAAGCGAAGTTGCAATTGCTCCGATTGCGGGAATGCCGTATCTTAATGATACCGAATATTTATCATCTTTACTTTCGGCTTTATTCAGGTAATACCCTACAGCTCCGACTGCTCCAAGAATAGAAAGAACATCCGTAGGTGCCGAACCGAGTTTTAAATCCCTTGCTTTGTCAAAATACTGAATTGTTTCAATATCAATTGATTTATCCAGAGATTTTATAGCGGAGTTAACTTTTGCTTTTAGTTTCAAGTACTCACTGCGCGGTAAAATCCCTTTATAGAGGGTTAAAATTTCTTGAAGTTCACCTTTTGAACTCTTAGATATAATGTTTTCAACTTCCGAAACATATTTTGATATTGCTTTTGCCGCATCAGAATTATAATTATATTTTGATGACATTTCAGTGAAATTATCACCGAGTTTTCTCAAATTAGTTATAATTTCTTTATTCAGTTCATTCCTCTGAACAATTTCTTCTTTGCCCGAAAGTTTCTTATATTTATTTAAGTTATTTCTAAGGCTGTTCAAAATGTCATTTGTTGACATATCTGAAGGGTTAACAAATTTCTGAATATTATCTAATGCCTTAATCGTAGCTTTATAGTTGTCGTTTATGTCATGTGTTATAGTCTGTCTTAAAAGTCCTGCCCTGTTTCCCAACTGCAGCTTTGCGGGAATAAGATAATCTTCTGCAATAAATGACTGCCACATATTTTTCGATTTAAAGTTTCTGACATCACTTAAACTTGCATCCCAGAAGAATTCAAACAGACCGTCAGAAGCCTTCTGAATATCCTTTAACCTTTCATTACGCGCGTTTATGCCAAAACCTTTATCCAAATTTGTATTTACTGTTGCAATTCTGCGATTTATATTTTCTATAATATTCGCATATTTAGGGTCATTGCCGCGGCGGCTGAGTATTTTCTCATTAACAGATGCAAAGTATTCGGTCAAGCCCGCAAATTTATCATAGGTATTTGAATATGAAGAATTTACTGTTTTTCTGCTTATCCTGTCAAAGAATTTTGTAACGCCTTCATGTATTTTACGAGTAAAGCTTCTGCTGCCGTCTTTACCCCACATTAAACGCTGAAAAGCAACATCCTTTAATGTTGTAAAGTTATTTATACTTTCTGTTTTTGCCAAAAATGTATCAATTTTACCTGCCGTAAACCTGTAAAAGTTCTTAAATCTGCTGCCTTTAGCCATCTTTTGTTCCAATTTAAGTTTCCACCTGTTCAAAAGTTTGGCCGTACCTTTGTTCAACCCGCCGCTCAAAACGGCAAGAGTGCCAAAACCGACAACAAGAGCAGATATTGCAATAGTTTTGCCGAGCTTATGATTATTTTCTTTCTTTTCCTCCTCGTTAAAAGGCGCGTTTATATAGTAGCCGTTTTTCGGCTGTGAGAAATTACTGAATGCTCTTGTTTGAGCAATATTTACACTCAATACCTGATTAATCATACGCTACCTATATATATTAACGCATTAATCAGAAAAATATTGCCTGTTTCTAAAGAATTATTAACTAAGAAAGAGCTTCCGCAATTACTCCTGCAGCTTCTTCTGACGAAATTTTATCAGATAACAAAGCTTTTACTTCTCCGAGTTCTGCTATATTTTTAGCTCTGTATTCGTTATCAAATAAAAGTTTTTCAATCTCATAAGATATTTTTTGGACATTCACATCACCCTGCAAAATCTCTGGAATAATGTACTTGTCTGCAATAATATTTGGCAGAGAAACCCTTTTAATACATCTTACGATAAGATATATTAAATAAAACAGCCATGGTCCTCTGTAAGCTATAATCATGGGGGTTTGATATAAACATGCCTCCAGAGCAACAGTTCCTGATGCAAGCATTAAAGCATCGGATACACTTAACAATGCCTGATTTTCTCCTTTAATAACTTTAAACGGAGAATTTTTCAGGAATTTATTATAGACATTATCAGATAAATTGGGAGCATGGGATACGCAAAATTGCAAATCAGGGTGCTTTTTCTGCAAATTCTCAGCAGTCTTAATAAAAACATTCATCAAATATTTTAATTCAAACACTCTGGAGCCGGGGAATATTGAAACAAGTTTTTTATTTTTATCTAACCCGTGTTTTTCAAAAAACTCATCCCTTGCAGCTCTGTCAGGGAGCTGCGACACAAGAGGATGCCCGCAATAATGTGTTTTAATACCATAACTTTCGTACATTTCTTTTTCGAAAGGAAATATACAAAGAACTTCATCAATATTTTTCTTAATGGTGTTAATACGCCACTTGCGGCTTGCCCAAACCTGAGGCGGAATATAATAAAATACTTTTATACCTGCACGTTTCAAAAACTTTGAAATATTAAGATTAAACACGCCGTAATCTATGAGTAATACCAAATCAGGTTTATATTCTTTAGTAAGATAATCCACAACGCGTTTGCCGAGAGTTAAATGGTCAAGAACTATTTTGGGGCTTAATCCGACAGCACCCATTTTTCTCTGGTCAGAAAAAAGTTTTACACCTGCATTTTTTAAATTTTCACCGCCGATGCCTTCAATTTCAATAGCGGAATTTATTGAACGCAAAGCCTTCACAACATGTGATGCGTGAATATCTCCCGAATATTCTCCCGTTACAATAAAAAGTTTTTTCATACTATACTGCCATTATTACAATATCATTTTCATCCGCAAATTTAATTACTTTTTCCTGATCAACAATAATTGTTTCATTAGCCTCTACAGCAATTAAATCAGCCTTATATTTTTTCATTGTCTTTAATGTTCTTAATCCTATTGCAGGGATATCAAACCTTTTATCCTGAGATGGCTTTGCAACTTTAACAACAACAGCACCTTTTTTGGCAAGCTTTGAACCGCGTTTTATACACATATCCGTGCCCTCAATAGCTTCTACAGCCATAATCATTTTATCTTTAATCACAACTGACTGCCCTACATCAATTTTGCCCATTTCTTTGGCGAGCCAAAATCCGTAATTTACATCTTCCATCTGAGCATCGGACGGTTTAAGTTTTCCCAAAACTCCCGAAGGTATCATCAGATTTTTAATAAAAATTGTCTGATCAAGTACAGTAATACCGAGTTTTTCAAATTCATTGACAATCAAAAGCATTACTTTATCATCATTTAACCTTTGAGCAGCTTTCAAAATTTCAATAGCACGGGCATCAAATTTATGAAGCTGTAAAAGAACTCGTTTATGAACTTTACCAAGAAAAGTTGCCTGTTTTATTTCTTCATCTTTTAAAATCTTTTCAATTCTGTTAACTTCACCCGGGTGGCAAGAATAAACTTTTGAACAGTATTTTTTTAACTGTCTTAAATTATCATTTGCAAGAGAAATACAAACAACCTCAAAGCCGTTTTCTTTTGCGTGACGCGCCATTTCCACCGGTAATATACCGTCTCCCGCTATTAATCCCTGTTTATTTTCCAACATTATTGACACTTTTAATTTCCTCTTTTACTATGAATTATTATATCACAACTATTTTTTTAAAGAATTTATTTCATCGACCTGATGTTCATTAAATAATACGGCACCGCCCATCATTTTTGTATTAAAAACAACTTGAGCATAAGATTCTGCCAATTCGAGCTTTAAAAAAGCATCTTTAATTGTTTTATCACCGACAATAAAACCGTGATTTGCCATTAACACTGCATCATAATCCTTAAAATACTTTGCGGTTTTCTCAACCAAATCCATCGAGGACGGAAGCCCGTACTCAGCAAGCGGAATTTGTCCGAAGTAAAATACATTTTCTGCCATTACAGGTTCATCCAGAGGAATATGAGAGCAGGCAAAAGAACTTAAATAAGGTGAATGCACATGAATAATATAGTTTACGTCAGGTCTTTGCCTGTAAAATTCAATATGAAGCATCTTTTCTGAAGATGCTTTCTTTCCGCCGCATACAGTATTACCGTCATAGTCTATTAAAACAAGTTCATCCTCTGAAAGATATCCGTTTGCAGAGCCTGTCGACGTTATCAAAATTTTATCACCGTATCTTGCGGAAATGTTTCCGGAATATCCCGGAGTAAAATTCTTTAAACCTGCAAGTCTGCCGTATTCAATTATTTCTTCTTTCAGTTTTTTCAATTCATCCATCTATATCTGTTCCTTATCAGGATCCTCAATATCTATAACCTCTGCATACATCATCTTTTTCTGTAATTTCTTATTATCTGCAGATGTATTTTCCAAGTCATACACTTTTAATTCTACATCTTCCTGTTCACTCCTTGCAAGACGATCAGGGTGTTTAATTTCCATACGTTCAAACTCAACAGAAGAACCTTTTGTATCCATTGCAACAACAAAAGCAAAATAAGTTTGCTGTCTAACCCAGTCATAACCTATATTTACTTTAAAATCATCAGGACCTAATGCAACGATAAAGGAATTTTCCTGGAACATATCACCGTTAGGCGAATCTCCTGTTAAAGTCAAAGAACCTGACCAGGCTACAGTCAAAAATTTATTAAGACGTAAAGCTTCTCTTATATAAACATTTGCGTGTCCGTATCTGTACATATCATACATCTGCATAGGAGTACCGTCCTGATAAGCGGAAGCAAAAAAGCCTATATCCTGCATCCAGTATTTATATTGTGTATGTACACGGGGGCCTATTCTTCCGACAAACTGAGTATCACCGGTTCCGTATAAAGCAGCACTACCCTGCATTACCAAAGCAAGATTTAATGACCTTAGTTTTTCTTTATCCGTATAATTAAACAAAGTTTGTGCAGCTTCTGCCATGTATCTTGTTCTTATTGTACCGACATCATTACGGGCAATACTTTCACCATGTCTGTTATAATCGTTATTCTGCATATATCCTAAACCGAAACGATGCCTAAAATCTAAATTTAACCCCTTACCTATGGTTGAAGGGATTACACCCCTGTCATGGTAAATAAGTTCTGCAGTATATTTCGGCATTCTCGGGCCGAAGAACCATTCATCCATATATGAATTCGCACCGTACTGCATATATAACTTATCATCAAAATACTGTTTACCTTTTAATATAAAAACATCGGCAGAAGACCCGTATGCAAAGTCAGTATAGTTGGTTGCACTGCGGTATTTCAGCATTCCGCCGAAACCAAGCCCGCTTTTATTATTCAAGATGGGCATAACTTTTAATGTAGAACCGCTTTGCAGCGGAGTATCAAACACAAACCCCGGACCTGCAAACATACCTAATCTTCCGCGGGATCCGAATTCGGGATAATTTGCATCGAAAAATTCCCGTTTTTTATTAGTATGCGCGGTAATAGAGGGGAATGTAAATAATTTCTTATCCCCGTATGTAATTTGAGCTTTTTTCAGGGTTATAACATCGTGATCTCGTTTAGCATTAATAATAATGTCTTTTGCTTTAATATTTATTGCGGTATCACCCAACTCATCGGTTATAGAAGATTTTTCTTCATCATCTATAATCATCCTGTTAAAGTTGTTGCCGCCAATCATCTTTGTATGGAAATCAAGAATATAAGACTCTTCTGAAGATAATTTACCGTCATGTAAAATAATCTTATCGTCCTGCATTTCCGACTTTCTTGCTCTGACTGTCATCATGGATGCTTTAGTCTGCATATTATCAAGAAATGCATTTTCTTCATTCATATTAATCTGCATATAATCGCCGAAAATACTTTTTCCGTCTCTTATAACTTCAACTTTGCCGTATGCTTTTAAGGTATTAGAAGCATTGTTATAAATCATTTTATCAGCTTTAACAGTTACATTCTGAGGCGGAAAAATCAAAACAGGAGAACCTGTTGCAATTATATCCAGTGTTTTATCATCATAGTCAATATTATCGGCATCAAGAATAACATCATTTGATGTAACATGTTCTTTTACTCCGCCTTCAAGCTCCAGAGTTTTTTCTGCAGGTTCATTTTTTATATTTTCTTTTTGTTTATCAACTTTAGAAGCCTCTTCTTTTTGCTCCGGCTCTTTAAAATTAATATTCAATTCTTTATTGAGTTCTTCTTGCTCCAAAGCTTCTTGTTTAGCCCGTTCCTGTTTTTCTTTTTCAAGAAGTTTCAGAGTTTTCTTATATTCTTTTTCTCTTAAACGGTTGGTAACTTTAATACGAACTTTTTTAAAAACAGGCATACCTCTGACAGGTTTTATAGTACTTCCTTCCTGTACTTCAACTTTAGGCATGGGAGCGGAAATAGGAGATTCATAGAAACTGTCCGTAAATACCTGCTCCAAATCCTCGGGAGATTTAATAATCTCGGCGGCAAAAGCCGTATGAGATGATACTGCCAATATTAATGCTGTAATTAAAAGATTTTTTTTCAATTTCCTGCCTTCATTAAATATAATTTAACGGATTGTTTGGTTTACCGTTAATTCTTACTTCGAAGTGAACGTGAGGCCCCGTACTGTATCCTGTAGTACCTTCATATCCGACAACTTCGCCTTTTTTTACAAACTGCCCCTGCCCCACTCTTATAGATGACATATGTGCATAAAGAGTAGTCGTGGGACGTCCGTTAACAACACCGTGATCAAGAATTACAACTTTTCCGTAACCTCCGTACCAGCCCGAATAAATTACTTTACCGGAATTTGAAGCTCTGATACTGCCTCTGTTAGGACCTGCAATATCAACGCCCGAGTGGAAAGTTCTGCTGTTAAAAATAGGGTGTGTTCTCCAGCCGAAAGGAGAAGTTATTCTTCCGCCGATTGGCTTCATAAAACCCGCAGATGTAACTTTAACTGTTGAACTCCCGCGGTTTCTGGCAATCATACTTTGTATACTTGCAGACTGCCGTGCCAGCTCTCTTTCCGCTCTTTCATAAGTTTTACGGTCTGTTTTGTACTTATTAATCATGCTCTGGTTTTGAGCAATTGCATACTTAATATTTTTTTGTTGAGAATTAATTTGTTGAATAGATTGGGCAAGGGCAATTTTTTTGGCTTCAATACTTTTTTTCATTAAAGCAATTTTTTGGGATTTTGCTCTTACGGCAACAATTTTAGCATAATCCTTTTTAAGAACAATTTTTTCAAAATATACTACATCTAAAAGAGAATTTAGGTCTTTAGCCGTCAAAATCAGTTGGAACATACCTGTTCTCTGATTTTTATATACCTGCCTGATTCTTTTTCTCATATCAACATTTGCTTTGTTAAATTCCGCAATTGAAGCTGTCAAATCTTTTTCCATTTGTGCTAACTGAGCTTCAAGGTTTGAGTACTGATTTTTAGACTGCTGTAAATTATTTGACGCCTGTTCAAGTCTTTGCTGATTTTTATAAAGTTTATTTTTTTCAAGATGTTCCAGAACTTTAAGGCGTTTTATTTTTTCATGCGTAACCCTTTGCTTATGCTGTATTGTTTTAAGCTGGTTTGCATCGGCAAACAGGCTTATATTTCCTATAAGCAGTGCAATAAAAACTATAAATAATTTTTTAATAAATTTACTTATACGCATATCTATTTAACCATAAGAGGCAACAGCATTAATCCGACAGTCCACGCAATGAAAGTTACTGCAATTATTGCGACTATTGCCCTCTGGTGCTTTCTGAAAAATTCCATCCGTTTCCCCTTGGTTTACTATTATAATAAGATTGTACTATAAAAATATTTGATTTGCAAAATTTTAAGAAATCTATTAATATAGCTTTATGGAATTTATAGCAGAAGCTGCGGACAAAAAAACAATATTAAAACAAGATATCGGAATTAATCCTTTTCTTATTGAAAATAATATCAGCAGGATAGAAAAGATTACGGACTTTTTAACTTCTTCCGCACCGCTGCTTCTGGTAAACGGGTTTATGGGAACGGGAAAGATTTATGTAGTAAATCAGGCTCTTTCTTTTTTAAAAGATGATGTTATTACGTTAAAATACAATTGTTTTGAAACAACAATACTTGATGACATATTACTGGAATTTTTTGACTGTTTTAAAAGGCTGACAGTACAAAATGTTATTGAGGTTCCGAAAGCCCGAACAGAAAATTTTACACAAAAAATTAACGCCTATTTCGATTCGATCAGCAAACCGGTGCTTATTGTTATCAATTCATTTGAACAGATTTTGAAAGATAACAAACAGGAAATACTAAATTTTTTTTCACACATCGCCAAATCAGGAAAAGTGAAAATAATTGTTATTTCCAGAAAATTTGATTATGAAGATTTTAATAATATTGATTATGAAAAAGTTTCCGTAACTGCTTTAGAAAAAGGTATTTTTGAAAAATATCTTAAGTCCGAAGATATTAAACAAATAGGTCCCTTATCGGATGAATTGTATAAATATTCCCGCGGATATTTTTTCTATACATCGCTTGCCGTTAAGATTATGCAGATAAGAAAACTTGGTTTAACGGACTTTCTGTCAGGTTATACAAAAAGTTTTCTTTCATTTAATGATTTTATATTACGTGAAGCTCTTTCTCTGGTGGATCCTGTCAGCGGGCATCTTGTAAGATTTTTGACGCTCATGCGCCACCCCGTTAACATCAGCCTTTTAAAAACATTAAATCTTTATGACGCGGACAAAATAGCTTATTTTACGGACAATCTGGTTTTGACAAGAGAAGGTTCAATGATATATCTGCAGGATTATTATAAAGTTATTGCGGAAAACTCCATAGCAGAAAATATTGCCGTAAAAATACATAAAAACTGCGTTGAATTATATAATACGCAATTACCTCTCAAGCCTCTTGAAAGAGATTTATTGATTTCAAGACAGACAATGCGCAAAGAAATTGAATACCATAGTCTTTTCATTCCTAAGAAACCTGTTTTGCCGCAAAAAAACGTTCAAGAAATTCAGCCTGCGGAAAAGAAAATTTATCAGGAAATTGCACCTGCAAAACAGGAAAAAGATGAAAATCTTAAAAAGATTTCATTTATTTTTGCTTCCGAAGAAGATGAAGCTGTGATTATGGATAAAATAGCAAATTCAATAAACAAATTTGTAGATATATCAAATCAACAGAACAAAGCTCTTGAAGAAATAAAAAATTTATCACTGGTTAATTTGATTAATCTCGCAAAACAGGAAGAACAAAAGTTTAATTATCAAAAAGTGGTAATGATTTATCAAAAAGCATTAACAATGAATACTGACGATGATTATTACACATTTCTTCCTTTGCTTTATACAAAACTGGCTCAAAACTTTAATAAAATGTCTGACTGGTTTAATGCGTTAAAATATTTTGAACTGGCGGTTGAATTTTATGTATCAACCGGCGATACGGAAAAAATAAACGAATGTAAATACGAAATAGCAAATATTTACTATATAACATTTAAACGTGACAGAGCGGAAAACATTCTTAACGAGGTACTTGATGAAGATATTTCACCCAATTTAAAAATCAAGTCAAAACTTCTGCTTGCAAATATTACCGGAAACAGTATCAAAGAAGCACTTCCGGCATCTGTCAGCGGAATTGAGAAAAATGTTCTTGCCGAATTATATTTCAAATATGCGCTTAACTGTGATGAGGACTGTGATATCGAAAACGCCGTTAAATATTACAAAAAATGCGTTGAAACCTCTCAAGATCCGAATATCAATCTTTATCTTTCATCAGCACTGGCAAATCTTGCATCTGTTTATGATGAAAACGGCAAATCTGATTTAGCAGTAAAATATTTACAGGAAAGTCTCCGTTTAGATGAATTAAAACAAAACTATAACGGCATATATGTTTCTTCCATGAAACTTGCGGAAATAAATTCATACAAAGCACCAGAAAAAAGCCTCGAATATCTGAAAAAAGCAAAAGCCTGTGCAGTTGAATTAAATGAAACTTTCTATATTGCATCGTCAGATGTTGCTCTCGGAGATTTTTATTATAAAAGAAAAGATTATAAAAACGCTCTGAGTTACTATAATAGCGCACATAAACTTGCATTAAATAATTTTACAAAAGACAATATTATGAAAATTGAATTACGGATTAATGATATACAGAAATTAGGAATACAATGAAAAATAAAGAATTTTTTAATGACTATATAAAAGCTTTTTTAAATCAAAATTCTAAACTTAATCTTATCTCTAAAAATGATGAAAAATTTTTGTGGGAAAAGCATATTTTTGACAGCCTTTCAATAGAAAAATTCTTTGAGAAATATAAACCTTCCGGCTCAAAACTTCTTGATATAGGAACAGGCGGCGGCTTTCCTTCCGTTCCTACAGCTCTGGCTTACCCTGATATTGAAGTTTTTGCTTTAGACAGCATAAGAAAAAAAATTAATGCAATTGAAAATATAAAAGCCGTCCTTAATATCCAAAATCTGCATACAATATGTGAAAGAGCGGAAAATATTAAAGATAAATTTGATATTGTTACATCACGTGCGGTTGCACCTTTAAAAATAATAACCGGTTATGCAATGCCGCTTTTAAATAAAAACAGATATTTTGTTGCATACAAATCAATTCGTACGGAAGAAGAAATTAAAGAAGCAAAAAATATTTTAAAAAAATATAATGCAGAAGTCACAGATATAATAAAATATGACCTGCCGCTTGAAGAAAATCATACAAGAAACTTAATAATTATAAAAAAGAACTGAAAAAATTACATTTACGTGTTTTATATCTGACATGATAAAGTTCAGTAAAATCGCCCCCCCCCCGAAACCGGAATTCAGACAAATCGGGAAATATAAAATTATCAGTTCATTAAATGCCCTGACTAATGACGGTGAACGTGTTTTTGTGTCAACAATTAAAGATGAAGACAAATTAAAAACTATACTGATAGATAAGAATAATAACGTGGTCGGCACAAACAGTTTCAGCATAAACGATAAAACTCTTCACGGCCACCGTATAGATGCATACAGTAACGGTAAACACAAAGGACTTGGAGAAATAATGCGCCTCGCAAGCATTATTGATGTAATTGAAAATAATCTGCGAAAAATAAGGATATTTTCTCTTAATGAAGCAATCCCGTTCCATTTAAAATATAAATTCCGTCCCGAAATATTAACCTATGATTCAATGATGGATATTCTTAACAGAATAGCATCCATAGAAGAACCTTCAATGAAAGAATTCTCTAAAAAGGCCGATGACATATTTGCCGACATATTTATTAACGGGGCAATAAATAATGAACATAATTATTACACAGAATTGCCGGATTTCATTATCTCTTATGTAAATAAAACCAAACAAGAAAATCTTCCCTGGAACCAAACAGCTTCATGTGCAGGCATGAACTTTAAAGAAGATTTACCTATGACTTTAACAAATAAAGATATAAATGAAAATAAGTCTTTATTTAACGATTTATTTGAAAAACACGGGATAGACTACAAAATATAAAAAAAACCACTCATTTCTGAGTGGGTCGTTTTCTGCATCCTAATGGTCTCTTTTAGTGTTTATTATTTAGGAGTTTATATGTTTTTGGGGTTAATGAATCTATTTATATTTAGTGTTTCGACTACACTTAAATCTTATGTAATTATTATTGCATATAAGATTTTAAATGTCAATAGAATGGATTAATATTTTTTCGGGCAATCCTGAAAATGCGCATATAGTGTATAATTTACACTTTACAAAACTTAACATTGTGTTATTTTTAGATTATTTATGGGTATAAGATAATGCGGCCGGATATGTTAAATTATATTAAGGAATATATTATAAAAAAAGCAATTTTTAAATATATATATACTTTATATATATAACGTATCTAATAGGAAAATTCATTATGACAGCAATAGGCAAAATTGATGCTGTTTACCGTGAAAAGACATTTCCGGTAGAAGCCGTAAAATTATATACAGATGTAAACAGGCATTCGGTTAACTCGGTTGGAGGAGAAAACCCCTTCGCAAACACCAGAAGTTTGGGATTGTGGCAGTATCCGACAGAAGGATATGTCGGACAGGTTAACGGAGAACCTCCGACTGAATATACATACAAAAACGGTTTCTGTGAAGAAGTTACAAGAACATTAAACTTATTTGCGTAAAAAGAGGATAATATGGCTAACGGACAGGGCGGATTAAACGGAATAGAAGCAATATCGGGTGTTCAACCAGCATCTACGTCTGCCGTTGAAAAAATTACGCTCCAAAATACGGATTACGATTACAGCAAGGTTTCACAGTTTAATAATCAAAACCAATTTTTAAGTTTGACAGCACAGCACACTACAACTAAGTTTGATTCCAGAAATTTTGATATTGCATTTAATGACGGCGGAAATAATGTCGGATTAAATCCTTTCTTCCGTCCGCCGGAAACTGCAACCAGAATATTTACCGCATAAAATAAAAAAAAAAAAAGACGATAACCACAAACAGGCATCGTCTTTTTTATATTTTAGTTATGGTTATACCGAAGCTTTTGCTTTTGATTTTTCAATACACTCAATCAATGTTGATGCTACGGTTCTTTGTTCTTCTTCTGTTAATTCAGGGAACATAGGCAATGAAATAACCATTTCAGTATTCTTTTCAGAAACAGGAAGTGAACCTTTGCCCACGCCTAAATATTCATGAACTTTCTGCAAATGCAGCGGAATAGGATAATAAAGCATTGCACCTATACCGCGTTCCTGAAGCATTTTATGAACTTCATCACGGTTAGGAATTTTTACCGTGTACTGGTGGTATACACAATATGTATCATCCAATTCTACGGGAGTTTGAATATCCGCACAATCTTTAAATAATTCGTTATAGTAATAAGCGTGTTTACGTCTTGCTTCGTTCCACTCTTTAATATGAGGAAGTTTAACACGTAAAATTGCAGCCTGAATTTCATCAAGACGGCTGTTTACGCCGATTTCATCATGATGATAACGGACTGCACCGCCATGATTTCTTAGAGCAATAACTCTGTCACGTAATTTTTCATCACTTGTCATAATAAGACCGCCGTCCCCCATACCGCCTAAGTTTTTGGTAGGATAGAAGCTTAAACAGCCAAAATCACCGAAAGTTCCGACCATTTTACCTTTATACAAAGCACCGATTGCCTGGCAGCAGTCTTCTATTACATGGATATTATGTTTTTTTGCAACAGCCATAATAGTATCCATATCACAAGGCTGACCGTATAAGTGAACAGGTATAATTGCTTTTGTTTTCGGAGTAATTGCAGCTTCTAAATTTGAAGCGTCCAAATTAAAAGTATCTTTATCAATATCAACAAAAACAGGTTTTGCACCAACGATACCTATAGCTTCAGTTGTTGCAACAAATGTAAAAGCGACCGTAATAACTTCATCACCGGCACCGATATCCAGAGCACGTAATGCAAGATGCAATGCATCTGTTCCTGAGTTTAAGCCTACAGTGTATTTACAACCGATAAAATCCGCTAATTCCTGTTCCAAAGCTTTTGTATTCGGTCCTAAAATATAAGACCCCGAACGTAAAACTTCACAAACTGCTTTTTCTACTTCCGTACCAATAGCAGCATATTGGCGTTTTGAATCTAAAATAGGTATCATAAAATTTCTCCTTCTCTATAATATAAGTTTAGCACAGTATTTCCATGCCTTTATATAAGCTTAATAACTGGCTTGTATTGACAAAAATACCTAAGTCGTAAATAATAAAATTGTACAGAATAAAAGGAGTTAAAAATGGCTATACAAACAACTTTGAGAATGCCCCCCCCCGCAAGAGCTTGAGAATGCCCCCCCCCCGCAAGAGCGGCGTTTAATCAGACTTACAGACCTTTGTGTGAAAAATTTTAGGGCGTTCACTTTAGCGGAAGTTTTGATTACAATAGGAATTATAGGAGTAGTTGCGTCGTTGACTTTACCTGTTCTGGTAGCAAACTACAAAAAACAAGTTACGGTTACACAGTTAAAAAAAGCTTATACAGAAATATCCCAGGCCATAAAACTTTCAGAACTGCAAAACGGTGATGTTTCAAGCTGGGACTTTACTTTAAGCGGAACAGATTTTTATTACAGATATTTACAAAGTTATTTTATTAAAAATAAAGAGGTTCAATACAGGGATTTAAACAACCAATATATCATAAATAATTTGAACGGCACAAAATGCACGTCAGAAGTTTGGTGTACAGAAAAAGACAGTTTTTATATATATCTCAGCAACGGTTCGATTATGGGCGTAATGACACATGCCAGTCAGACAAAATATAAATCCGTTACGATTGACATTAACGGGTTCAAAAAGCCTAATCAGCTCGGAAAAGATTTTTTTGTATTTTCAATTATTTCACCTGACGGACTTGTTCCATACGGTTACAAAGATGGCGGCATAAACAGCGGAAAGTATAATACACTTGACAGAAATAAATTGAAAAGCACAGCAGACTATGCCTGTAATACCAAAAGTAAAGGAATTTGGTGTTCGGCATTAATCATGACAGACGGATGGGAAATTAAAGACGATTATCCGTGGTAAATATTACAGTTCTTGCAACTGCAACCATCGTCCAGAATATAAATTGTATTTGCGGTCTGAAAAATACCGTATCAACCAGACCGTGAATACAAACCGCAATAATGGAAATAATCGCGGCAGATGCAATAATCACTGCTTTTGTATCAGTTGACTTTAATATAAAATTAATTGAATTTTTTATTAATGTAATCAAAAATCCCATAAATGCAATCAGAGCAAAAATACCGCTTTCAACAGCAATTTCCAAAAAGATATTGTAAGCACTCAAAGCATCAAAACCTGTTTTCATATAAAGCCCGTAAATCTCACGGAAGTTTTGATTTCCCACTCCGATACCCAGAAGCCAGTTATCCTTAAACATTTCAACGGAAGAATGGTAAACATTAAACCTGAATGAATTTGAAGAATCCTGACGCATTGCAAATATGGAAAGAACTCTTGCTCTAAGAGAAGAAACAAATAGAACTGCGGCAGTTCCGAAAGCAATAACACTGCCGACTGCGGTTAAATAAATTTGTTTATAGTTATTCCATAAGTACTTTGCCGAAACAGCAAACATAGAGATTAAAATAACCATCATTCCTATGTATGAACCGCGGCATCCCGTTAAAAATAAAGTAATTGTTGAAAGCAGGGCAAACGCCAAAGCCGTAAGAGAAAATTTGAGTTTTTTACCGGCAAAATAATATGCAGCTAAAGCGTATAAAGACGGAATTCCTGCAACAAAATACCCCCCTAAAAGATTAGGGTTATAAGGTTTCAGAGTTCCGTAAACCCTTGTCATTACTTCTTCGGGATTTAACTTAGAAATATCCTGCCATGTTGAAATTTCATCAACATGTGCAAAGTTTTGCAAAAAGCCTGCAACAGCTTCAAAGCTTACACATATTCCGATTGCTGCCAATACATACGGAAGCTTGTTTCTGTTACTTTTAAGATACTGAACCATTGAAAAGTAAAAAGCCAGATAAGTAAAAGTTTTGAAAAAACCTTTTAAACTCAAGTGAAAAAGAGTTGAACCTGCAAGACTTATAATTACTATCATAAAATAAGCCAAAAGCCATAGTTCAAAATTTTTGCAATCTAATTTTTCATGAGGCTTTGTCAGAATTTTTACAATTGTCAGAAAAACAGTTATCAAAGCAATAAATCCGATTACGTCTGATGACATCACAGTTGATGACAGAAATACTGCAATAACAGATGCAAAAATAAGTTTGTCTATATTTTGCAAAAACAAGCTGTTTTCATATAAATATTGAGTTTTTTCCTGAGTAAATCGTATTAAATTACTAAACATTGTCATTTGTTTCTAAAGAACCGTGAAATTTATCATCATCTGTCACAGGCATAATTTTTAAATCAGACACAGTCCCGTTAAATTTGTAGTCTTTACCTTCTAATGTAATGGGAAGTCCCATTTTAATTTTGTTTCCGCCGACAACAGCACCGTCCTTGGTTATTTTTGCAGTATCTGAAAGAGTTACAACAAGGTCATATACATTTGCCTGTGAAGGGTCTTCCACAACCATAACTTTTTTACTGTTCAAAATAGGCAAAACTATTTTCTTTCTGTCAGCTTTTACATCTAAAATATCCAAATCCGAATACGGTACATTTCTGATACTTATAAATGTTTTATCATCGGCTTTCAAAGGAATTTGATTACCGGTCAAAGTTACGCCTCTGATATATACCTGAAAAGATATTTTTGAAGTTGCTTCGATTTGTTTAGCTGCTGTTTGTCTGAAATTTTTGAAAGTAAAAAATCCGACAATCAAAGCAATAATTACACCAATAATAATAATCAGGTCTACAGGTTTAAATTTTTCCATAAAAGTTCTCTCCATAAGTTTGTAAATCCGATGCTTATAATTTATCAACAGCATCCAGGATTTCATCAACAGTGGTTGTTGCACATCCGAATTGTTTAACAACCAGA
>FR900470.1:18464-32778 GCA_000438175.1 Fusobacterium sp. CAG:439
TAACAACCAGACTTGCCGCAATATTACCTATAATAGCGGCGTATGCGGGATCGGCTCCGGCAGCCAGTGCAAGAGTGTACACTGCGGTAACGGTATCTCCGGCCCCTGTTACATCAAACACTTCCGATTTATTAAATACCGGAATTTTTGTATAATTTCCATGCCCTTCTGTAACAAACATACCGTCAGCACCGCATGTAATTAATACAGAATCTGCATTTGTATCATTTAACAGCTTATCTCCTGCACGCTTTAAATCTTCTTCATTCTCAATAGAAAAACCGACTGATTTTTGCGTATCAGGAAGATTTGGCGTCATGGAAGTAACGTTTTTATAAATTCCAAGCTCTTTTTGAGCATCAACAACTATAATTTTATTATATTGATTAGCTAATCTTATGGTTTCCTGAATAATTTTAGGAGTTAAAGTTCCTATATGGTAGTTTGACAAAATAATTGCATCGTGTTCAGGAACAGCTCTTTCGATTTGTTTAAGAACTTCCTCTTCAATTTCCGGACTTAACAAAGCATTGGTCTGTCTGTCAATTCTTACGATTTGCTGCGTAATTGAAGTTGTTATCGAACCGGAAATTCTGGTCTTTGTCGTTGTTTTTCTTGTCGGATCTACTACAAGAAGCCCGCAATTAACGTTTGCTTTTTCAAAAGTTTCTCTGAGCTGTCCTGCCTGAAAATCGTCTCCGCAAACACCTATAACACTGACTTTACCGTTATTTAAAGTTGATACGTTATGAGCGGCATTAGATGCAGCTCCGAGAATAAGTTTAGTTTCGGAGTGAAGCAAAATTAAAACAGGAGCTTCTCTTGAAATGCGTTCTGCATCTCCGTAAACCATTTCATCTATGGCAAGATCTCCTATAACCAAAACTTTAGGTTCATTTAATTTTTTAATATAAGAAACAAGTTGTTCTTTATTAATATACATAAAAAGTATCCTCTAACAAGAGAATGGTAGCATAAACAAAAATTTTAGCAAAATTTTATTTAAATCATTGTTATGTAAAAATTTTTTAATTATAATAGCAAAAAAAAGTTTCTTTGATATTTATAAGATACATAATGAAAGGTTAAATATATGATTTCCCCGATAAGAAGCACAAATTTTTTAAATGTAAAAACAATTACACCTCAGGAAAGAAGCAAACGCTGCAGCAATTTATATTCAACACCTTGTGACAGCGTATCATTTTCAGGTAAATTAAACAGATTATCTGATGAAAGTATAGGGCTTGTTCAAAATTTTGCAAAAAAACTGCAGTTGAATAAAGTCTATAAATTTGACAATCCGAATGTCGAAAGATTTCAGATGACATCGATTGCATCACCAAAAAATCCTGAAACAAGAACGCTTGTACTTCAATATTCAGGATACTCAAAAGACAACATGACAAAACACATTATGTGTACCATAAATGATTTGGGCGAAATTTTTGAAAGCGGTATTCCTGTAAAAAAACAGGACGAAATAACCATTTATGAAAAAATTCTTCCTGAATTAATAAATCATGCATCAAAAGAATTGAAAGCAAATATTTAAATATGTCTTGAAACAGGATGTAAAATCATTTGTGCAAGCTTGTCTGCACCGTCAAAATTTCTTGCAGACATAATATCAGCCGCAGTCTGTCTGTCATAATCAATAAACCTGTGTTCTATTGAAAAGCCTCCGTCCTGAAAGTCAGCAATTACATAGCATGCTTTAGGCTCGTCAGTCATGGGACGCCCTGCACTTCCGACATTAACAACTGTCTGCTTTTTATTTGTTTGATATCCTGCAGGAACATGGGTATGTCCGCAGAAGATTAAATCAGCATTTGTTCCCTCTAGCATTTCTTCTATTATCTTTAAAGGCATGTCAGGCAGAATGTCTTCATTATTTCGTCTTGGAGAGCCATGAACAAGTAAAAGTTTTACACCTTCCAGAGTTAATTCCTTTTGAGCAGGCAAATTCCTTAAATAATCTTTTTTATCTTCTTCTATAAAAATAACATCATCCGCAAGAGCATTTGCCATTACAGGAAAATTGTTTTTGACATTCTGAAGTATTTCGGGCGAAAAGTCCGCTATCATTTTATCTGTATTGCCTTGAATTACCGTCCAATTATTCTGCTTTCTTACATAATCAATAACCATCCTCGGCTGCGGTCCCGCCATTGCCAAATCTCCAAGGCAAAAAACCTGTTCGCAATTATTTGCTTTAACATCTTCCATAACGCTTTCCAAAGCCTGAAAATTTCCATGAATATCAGATAAAACGGCAACCTTCATTTTTCTCTCCTATGTTTTTGTGATATTATAATAATATGATAAACAGAAGAAAATCAAAACAATTAACAATAGGAAATGTAAAAATCGGCGGGGGGGGACCCAGAAAATAACACACAAATAGCAAAACAAAAAACATCCAATCAATGTGCAATACAGACACAAGAGATATAAACTCCACATTAAACCAAATTAAGGAAATGGCTGATAAAGGATGTGAGCTTGTAAGACTTGCCGTACTAAATCAAGATGCGGCAGATGCAATAAGAGAAATAGTAAAAAAATCTCCGGTTCCTCTTATTGCAGATATTCACTTTGATTACAAACTTGCCGTGCAATGTATAAATAATGGAATTCATGCATTAAGACTTAATCCCGGGAATATCGGAAAAAGAGAAAATGTTGAAAAAGTGGTCACTCTTGCTAAACAACAAAGTATACCTATTAGAATAGGGGTCAATGCAGGTTCGCTTGAGAAAGACTTATATAATCTTGATATTCCTCTATCCGAAAAAATGGTATTAAGTGCTCTAGGACATATTAAAATTCTTGAAGATTTGGACTTTGATTTAATTAAAGTATCTCTTAAATCGTCGGATGTGCTTACTACTATTGAAGCCTACCGTTCAATCTCGGAAAAAATACCTTATCCGCTTCACCTTGGAGTTACCGAAGCAGGAACATTGCGAAGCGGTTTGATAAAATCCTCTGTAGGATTAGGCACACTGCTGGCAGAAGGAATTGGAGATACAATCAGAGTTTCTCTGACTGAAAACCCGGCAGAAGAAGTAACAGCCGGATTTGAAATTCTGAAAAGCCTCGGATTAAGAGAAAAAGGAGTTAATTTTATATCCTGCCCGACATGCGGAAGAACACAAATAGATTTAATAGGGCTTGCAAAAAGGGTTGAAGAAAAATTTAAAAATTTGGATAAACCGATTACCATAGCGACAATGGGTTGTGCCGTTAACGGTCCCGGAGAAGCAAGACATGCCGATTTCGGAATTGCCGGAGGCGTAAAAGAAGGTATTATTTTCAAAAAAGGTGAAATTATTGCCAAAGTTCCAGAGGAACATCTGCTTGAAAAGCTCGAAGAAATTATAATAAAATCATACAAATAATATATGGCAGATTTTATGTAAAGAAATTATAATATTTTTGTAACTACCAAAAAAAGTATTATAATTGTATAACACAGCAGAGGTGGAAATGAAAAAAAGATTTTTAATTTTAAGTTTAACAGCTTTATTTGCATTACCTTCGTATGCGGAATTAACTGTTAAAGATACTGTTACTACTAATTATATGAGGAATCAGGGATATTCGACGGCATTGATTAATGCTACTCAAAAGTCTGTTGCTCAAGCTAACGGAGAAGCGTTTACGGAACCTGTTGAAAAAGAATATTACAATCAGCCTGTAGTAAAAGCTGTCAGAAGATTTTTTATGTATCTCGATCCTTCTTATGATGATCATTCTTTTATGAACGGTCATGATATTCATACAGCTCCAAGCTATGAAGATTTGTAGAAATATAAAACTATTTGCACTTCTGTTTTTAATTTTATCGGCATATTCCATAAATGCTTCATACGCCGTACACTCAGGACGGCTTGAGTATAATTCAGTGCTTTTTGATTACTCAAAGTTTAATACTGCTAAAATAAAAAAAGATGCTGATTTATATTTTGAATTGTTCTTAAAAAGTGAAGCCGGAGAAATGAAAAATACATACTTATATGCTGCAATGAGCAAGTATTACCTGCTTACAAAAGCAGCTCCTTCAAAGATTGAACCTTATGTTCAACTGGGAAGAATATATGATTATATAAATAAACCGAGACTGGCTAAGGAAAATTTCTCAAGGGCAAAAAATATAAATTCAGAAAGCCCGTTTACGAATTTTTATTTTGGAGAGTTTTATTTTAAAAGACGGGATTACAAAAAAGCTTTAAAGCATTACAACGTTGCATACAATAACGGATATAACAATAATTATGAGCTTAATTTAAGACTTGCAACGATTTATGAAAAATTTGCGGATTTAGTTAACGCTAAAAAATTTTATGAGGTATCATATTCTATGAAACCGGACACGGAAATTCAGCAAAAAATACAGCTGTTAAATGAGCTAAATTATGACAAAACAGAATATTATCATAGTATCAGGGAGTAAAAGATGACAATGAAAATAAAAAATATATTAATTATGCTGTCAGTATTATTTATCACAGCTGCATACGCGGCAGCTGAGGACATAACTCCCGTGTTAACGGCAAGAAGAAGACCGCAGCCCATACAAACACAACCTGTGGTAACACAGCCGTCACAAACTATTAATCTTGACAATTCGGAGATTTTATCTCCCGCTGATGATGCTCCGGTATTTAAACCATACACTCCCGCGAAAGGTGAAGTTGTATTCAGTTATACAAAAAATTTAATTAACTCAATAGATCCTACAGCTTACACAAACAGAAAAGGAAGCTACCTGCCCGGTGCAAGAGGGATTAACCAGCTTGTTATTTATACTCCCGATTACGGTCCCAGAACAAATACAAACGAATTCGGAGCAGAAGCAATTGTAGAAGGCAACACCGTTACCGAGCTTTCGGGAGCGGACTCACTTATTCCCCCGAACGGAATTGTAATAAGCGGCCATGGAAAAGCTAAAAACTGGATTAACTCAAGTATTAAAATAGGTACAAAAATTTATATAGATAAAACATCTAATTTAGTCTATACTTACACAACTTCCGAAAGTTACATATTTGAATCGGAAAAGAAAATTAAAGAGGCCGAACAGATGCTTCAATATTACAGAAGCTTAAGTCCCGATTATAATTGGAAATTTCCGAACAGTTATATTAATGATGCAAAAGATTATCTGAAAAAAGCCAGAAAAAATCCCGAAGAAGTAAAAAAATATTCGCAAGCCGCAATTGAAGCAGCCAATGACGCTTTGAAAAGTGTTGTTCCTTATAAAAACGGCGAATTAAAAGGGATATGGCTGCGCCCGACTGAAACTACGGAAGATGAAATTATCGCAACTTTAAACAAGCTTAAAAAAGCAGGAATTGATAATATATTTTTAGAAACTTATTTCCATGGAAAAACTATATTCCCGAGCAAAACAATGGCAGCTTACGGATTTACACCGCAATACGAAAAGTTTGAAGGTATAGATCCGCTTGCAATATGGATTAAAGAGGCTCATAAACGAAATATTAAAGTACATACATGGTTTGAAACTTTTTACGTAGGTCCTCTTACCCCTAAAGCTAATCCGCATAGTATTCTGGGGATGAACCCTTCCTGGGGAAATAAAATAAAAAAAGATGTGGAATCCGTTGACCCTTCAAAATCAACATCAGAGCATAACGGTTATTTTCTTGACCCTGCAAATCCTTATGTTCAAGACTTTATTATAAAACTGGTTGACGAAATTATAACACGTTACAAACCCGACGGTATAAATCTTGATTATATAAGATATCCTAATTGTGTATCTCTCAACGAGGACACTAACTGGGGATATACAGATTATGCAAGAAATGATTTTAAAATGATTTACGGCGTCGATCCGGTTAACATTCTGAAATCAGATCCGTTATGGCTAGAGTGGAACAATTACAGACGAGAACAAATTACTAACATGGTTAAGAAAATCGGCGAAATGGGCAGACGTTCACATATTTATGTAAGTGCTGTTATTTTTCCCGACAGAAAAGCGGCATTGGAGCATAAACAGCAGGACTGGAAAACATGGTCTACAAGAAATTATCTGAACGCATTCACTCCGTTATTTTTAACATGTGATTCTAAAACCGCAAATAAAATGATGTCTGATGTAATTAATGCAAAATCAGGAAGTACAGATTTTTATGCAGGTCTTTTTGTTACATTTATGGGCGGTACTGATGAGGATTTAATAAGATTAATCCACGAAGCGCGTAAAGTTAACGCAAACGGTGTTATTTTATTCGATTACGCACACTTAAACAATAAATATATAAATACTCTTTCAAGAAGCGTTTTTGCTTCGCGTTCACCTATAAGGAAACAATCCTTCCAGACACAGCAGGCACAACCCAAAATTCAGCCGCAGGACAAAAAGGGCTGGTGGATATTTGGAAAGAAAAACTAATTTAAATCAATGGTTAAGAATGCTATAAACACGGCTTTACAGAACAAAAATGCATTGATGTTTATTACTGCATTAATATTTATGGCAGGAATTCTGGCATATTTTAACGATAATGCAATACTGTGTGCGGGAATTTTAACTTTAACTGCTGTTGTGACAATTCTTAAAAATTATTTGCCGCTTAAATATATTTTGTTCTGGATTTTCATATTTTATTTCGGATTTTTTAATGCATATTTTAGAATACACACCACAGACGGTCTTGTCCCTTATGCGTGGCAGGAAGCTGTTATTGAGGGGCAGATAATCACAATTCCCAACAGCAATACGCCTGACAAAACAAAATTTTTCTTAAAAGCTGATAAAATTAACGGTAAGGAAGTTACGGGTAAAACACTTGTAACATTTACGGGAAATGATTTTTCAAATCTGCAGATTGGCGACAACTATGAATTTTCAGGGAAGTTAAGAACTCCTTTTAAAGCAGGAAATCCTTCCCAATTTGATTACGGAAAATACTTGAGAAATTTTGATACTTTCACTGTATTTTATACGGATAATGCTAAACTTTTAAACAGCAGATTAACACTGAAATGGAAATTTTATCAAAATTTAAACAAGCTCAGAAACAAAATCATAAACGTTCATGCAAAATATTTAAAGTCACCTAATCTGGAAATTTTGGGCGGTATTGTTTTCGGTGACGATGCAGTTGCTCCTCCCGATTACATAAAAGCATCATTTGTAAATTCCGGTTTACTTCATATTCTTGCGGCATCAGGAATGAATGTCGCATTTATCTATGGCTTCTGGGTATTTTTCATGCGAAGAATAAGGGCTCCTTTTAAGCTGACAGTGCTTACGGGGATGGGAGTTGTAATAATTTATACGTTTATGACAGGGCTTGGTGCGTCTGTTATAAGAGCGGCTTTAATGCTTCTTTTCATACTAGCGGGGAAATTAATTGACAGAGACGCTCACACTGTGTCACTTCTTGCCTTTGTTGCAATGCTTATGCTTATTTATAATCCTGCGTTTATAAATGATGTCGGATTTCAGCTTTCATTCATTGTTACATTCGGTCTTTTGACAACTGCTAATGTAATTTTTGAAAAATATAAAGAATCAAAAATCCCCGACTGGCTTATCGGCGCAATTTTAATTCCCGTAATCGCACAAATCTGGGTTGCGCCGATACAAATGTTTTATTTTAACACTTTCAGCACATATTCCGTGCTGGCAAATGTTTTGAGCATGCCTTTTTTAAGCGTCATAAGTTTTGGAGGTTTTATAAGTTCTATTATTGCAATACTTACGCCGTTTACAGACAAGATTTGCATGTTCTCCGATATTATTCTTAATTTCATCTTAAATATACTTGTATTTATATCAGATTTCTTTGCAGGTCTTCCTCATTCACTTCTTACAACAACTCACCCGAATATTTTTCAATTGTTTATTTATTACGGGATAGTTCTGTTTGTTACTATGTCAATTAAAACAGGTTTTAACAAAAGACTTGTTTGGACATGTATATTCCTTTTTACAATTCTTTTATTATCATTGATAAATATTCCTTCTAATGATTTGCAAATAATTGCTTTTGATGTTCAAAACGCCGATTGTTTTCTTATAAAAACTCCGCGGAACAAGTACTTTATAATAGATACAGGCAGAGCAGGATACAAAGGAAGTAAGGCGCAGGCAAACTCAATTATTATAAAGTATCTTAAAGATAGAGGGATTAAAAATATTGAAGGAATGATTATAACTCACTTTGACAACGACCATTCAGGCGGAGCAGTCGATATTATGAAAAATCTGAACGTAAAACAGGTTTATATAAATTCGTTTGAAGATAAATCAATGACTTCGACAAATATATACAAAACATTGAAAGAATTAAAAATTCCTTCTCAAATTCCAAACAACAATAAATCGATTTATTCGGAAAATAGTTTAAATATGCAAACTTATCTTGCAGAAGCGGAAGAAGATAATGAAAAGTCCATAATAACTCTGTTAAGCTATAAAGATTTTGACATGCTGTTTACGGGAGATGCCGGCACAGATGCGTTTAATAAACTTAAAAAAGATATTCCTCATAATATTGAGGTTTTAAAAGTTGGTCATCATGGCGGACCTCATGTTGTCAGTTCGGAAATGCTTAATCATTTAAATACAAAAGTATCAGTAATTTCCACGGGTCCGAATGCATTCGGGCACCCGAATAAAGGAACCCTCGATATTCTGCGTAAAACAGATATTTACAGGACAGACCGCCACAATTCAATAAAAATTATAACTGACGGACAAAGATATACAATGTACACTTTTAACAAAGATAAGAAAAAATATCAAAAATCCAAAGATTTAAAAGCTGATTAAACAAGAGAAACTTTATCCGCAAGTGCAGTTTCAATTTCATCAATAATTAACGCTGCTGCGGCTATTCTGTCCTCTGCTGATGTAATCGGACGACCTACCACCATATAATCAACCCCCGAAAGAATAGCATCTCTTGGAGTGTCAACTCGAACCTGATCATTAACAGAAGACCAGGTAGGACGGGTTGCGGGACATAAAATTATGAAATCATCACCTATTTCTTTCCTAATCCTTCTTGCCTCTTCGGCACTTGCCACAACACCGTCAAGCCCGGATTCTCTTGCAACTTTTGCAAGCTGCAGAACAAAATCTTCAATATTTTTGTCAACACAAAGTTCGGTTGTCAGGGTCTTTTGCCCGAAACTTGAGAGCAGAGTAACACCTAGAATAGTAGGGGGTTCAATCCCCATAGACTTAGCTGCAGCGCGTGATGCTTTGACAACTGCAGAAGTCATCTTCGATCCGCCTTGAATATGTACATTAAAAAAGTTAATATTATTTTTTACAAGACTTATACAAGCTTTCTGAACAGCATGCGGAATGTCATGAAATTTACAGTCATAATAACATCTTGCCCCGTTTTCTTCCAACAGTCTGAAAGCTTCAAAACCATAATTGACAATCAGCGGCAAACCGATTTTAAAATACCCTACATAATCTTTCAATTCATTTACTAAACTATGAGCTTCCTTAAGATTGTCAACATCAAGTGCCAGAATTATTCTGTCTTTAGCTGTTTTAGGTTTTTCTATCATATTACAAAAATATAGCACTACAAAAAAAGAAAATCAACCCTTAACGGTATTAGCATTTTTGCCTAATCTTTTAATATATCTTTGACATTGAAGAATTTTGTCATACCCAAGCATGATACCGAGCATAAAATCCTGTTCATTTGAAAGTTTATTCAAATGTTTATCAAAAGTTGCAACAACTTTTATACAATCTTCATTTCCGAAAAATACGTTAATAGTTCTTTCTCCTGCGGGATGAATTATATAAGGAATTTTTTCCTTTTCAAGACGTGCAGTAATATAGTCTTTATTTGAAATTTTCTCTGTTGTCAATATAAGATTTCTCAAACCTTTTTTATATTCATATATATGGTGGCAAAAAACTTTAAGTTCACTGCACTGTTTGGCGGAGATCGGTTTAAGTTTAGCTGTAAAAACAGGTGCTGCCCTAAATTCTTGTAAATTGCTTTTATAATTAGTTATAGATACAGGCAGAACATTCATATTTAAATGTTAGCTTATACTAACTTATTTGTCAAGTATTATCTCTTCGGGAAGTTCAGGTAATTCTTTAGAATATGTACAGCCGAGTTTTTCGAGCTTCGTAATCTGATTTATAATATTTCCAGTGCCGTTTAATTTCTTTAAAGAAGTATTTAAGTTATCACGTATTTTTAATAGTTCCGTCAAAAGAGCCGCAAACTTATCGTGAATATTTGTACACAGACGTGCCATTTCCATAACATTTTTATTTTGTCTGTCCACGACATGGAACGAGTTGATTATCTTTAAAGCAGCCAGCAGAGTTGAAGGAGAAACAGGCATAACTTTGTTTTTCCACGCAAAATCCCATAATGCGCAATCATCGCAAAACATCATTGAATAACAGCTTTCAATCGGAATAAACATTAAAACATAATCGGGGGACGCATCTTCAACCGAATAATCACGTTTCGCAAGCCCGTTAATATGAGCTTTCGTTGAATCGATAAATTGTCTTAAATGAATTTGTTTCTCTGTTTCATCCTGTGAATTTACAAAGCCGTCCCAGGCTGCAAAAGATGTTTTACTGTCAATATAAATACATCTTCCTTCAGGCAGAAATACGGTTGCATCAGGTCTGCCTTCCGCAGTACCCATCTGAATTTTATATTCTTCTTCTTTTCTTAAGCCCGAAGCCTCAAGCACACGTTCAAGAACAATTTCGCCCCATCTGCCCGATGCTCTGTTATCGGATTTCATAACATTAACAAGAGAATTTGCATCATGTGATATTTTATTCCCTGTTTCGAGAAAACTTTTTATATTCATATCAAATTTTGTAAAATGTTCTGTTTCTGCTTTAAAATTTTCCTCTGCGCGTTTTTCAAAATCCTCAATTTTTTCTTTAAAACGCTTGAAAAATTCATCAAGTTTTTCTCTGTTCTGAACAGAAAGCTCTGATGAACTTTCTTTAAATATTTTATTAGCCGTATTTTCAAAATACAGTTTCATCTGCTCTAACATCAAGTCCTGAGAAGTTCTGTTGTTATTATTAATTACCTTATACGGTACGAAAACGCACAAAGCACCTATTAAAAAACCAACTAAAAATACTAATATATCCATATTCTTAACCTCTTACTTTTATAATTATACCACAACAAGATTACTTCAAAAAGATTAGTCGGATTAAAAATCAACCATGCGGCCAAAACTTTAAAAGCATGATGTAGAGCATGATTGAGGGATTTTATCAATCTAAAGATGTAAGACATATTCTCAAACTAAGTCCCCGTCAATATCAATCAGGGCATGGATGAAAAGAACCCTCTAAAAGTTGTAGTATGTATAGTGTAGAGGGAAAGCTTACGAAACAGGGAGATAAAAATGAGAGAGTTTAAAAGAAAAGCAAGAGTTCTGTTAATTGATGACAATGCAGATCATTTAAGAGGGGTAAAAGAATTAATCACACTTGAAAGCAGCTATGATGTAGTCGGTGCAACAACAAGTGCTAATATAGGAATTAACCTCGCAAAAAAATATCGCCCTGATATTATCCTAATGGATATTAATATGCCTGAAAAAGACGGTTTACAGGCTATTCAGGAAATTGAAAAATTAGATATGGATATAAGAGTAATTGCATTAAGCGGTTATGACGATGCAGACTTAATCTTTCGTGCAATGAAAATAGGGGCTAAGGGCTATGTATTAAAAACAATGGCATCCGCTCAGCTTATTTACGCAATGGATGAAGTTGCAGCCGGTAAAATCTATCTTCCGACAGCTCTTACTTCAAGATTTTTCGAATATTTCCAGCGCTCTTTCAAAGAAGAAGCATCAACAACAGCAGAAGAAAACCTGCTTACATATTTAACGGCAAGAGAAGAAGAAGTTCTTGATCTTCTTACTCAGGGTAATAACTACAAGGGTATTGCAGGAAAATTATTTATATCGGAAACTACAGTGAAGACACATGTTAATAATATCTTCCAGAAATTACAGGTCAACGACAGAACACAAGCAGTTTTATATGCATTAAATAACGGTTTTGCAAACAAAAGACGCTCTAAAATGGCTGTTTAATTTGATACTTCACTAATAAGTATTTAAAGGTTCAGCACTGTAAAGCTGAACCTTTAACGTTAAAAAGAGGGGAAAATGAGTAATACAGATTTAGTATATGAACAATCCAGATGCGTTGCTCACGAATTGAGAAATCATCTTTCAATTTGTGAAATTTACACACAAATAATTAGAAGAAATCTGGAACAGGAAGGGATAGAAAATCAATCTATTGAGAACGCTCTTAATTGCATAAGTAAATCTATCAAAATTATGTGCAATTCTCTTTTGGATTTAAAATCACTGAATAATATTTCTCCCAAAGAATGTGATATTAAGACGGTACTTGAAGAAGGAGTAAAACTTTCAACCGTTTATATTCATGATAAAGATATAAAAATATACAGTAATATAAAAAAAACAGCAAGAGTTTATATAGATGAAAATAAATTCCTTGCCTGTGTGGTAAATATTATAAAAAATGCAATTGAAGCAATTGACAAAAAAGGCGAAATTAAGGTATCTCTTGAAATTCATAATAAAGAGGTGCATATAAAAATATCAAACAACGGCGAAGCAATTTCAAAAGAAAAACAAGCAGAAATTTTTGAAGAAGGGTTTACGACAAAACCAACAGGAAGCGGTCTTGGACTTCATATTTGCGCAAATAATCTGAAAGCACAAAACGGGATTTTAAAACTTAACATGTCCACAGCGGAAAAAACCGAATTTGAAATTATACTGCCTGTTGTTTAACTTTTTCCAATAAGTTACTGCTATTTGCAGCTTGATTATTTAATTTTAACGGCTGCGGCTCAGTTTGCGGCTGAATTTCTGATGCGAAAACTCTCGGATCATCAATTTTATCCATAGCTTTCATGATACCTATTTTTCCTGCTTTTTTCTGAATACTTGTAAGCCATGCATTAAAAGCATAAGGTATTGCAATGATTGTTCCGAGTAAAGGCACCCCTGCAACAAGTCCGGTATTAATAAGAGTTTTATAATTTTTGTAGTTGAAGTTCATGCCGAGCTGCTCTTGTACTTCTTTCGAAATTTCAACATCAGCTTTGGCTGCTTTTGATTTAGCCCAGAGTTTAGTGCACTGTGAAATCATATTTCTTGTCCATTTTGCTAATGCGGTTTGTTTAAAATGACTTGCGAAAAGCTCTGAAAATATTGATGAAATATCCTTTTTCTTTTCCGCTGCAACTGCATCGGTTAAGCCCTGTCTGCCTATTTTGCCCAACTCTGCAAGTAATGGTTCAACAGCTTCTTTTAACTTTTTATTTTGCGGGTATTCAAGGAAGGATTTTAAATTTCCGCTGACAAGAGCTTTTTGAAATTTTTGAACTGTAACCTTATCTGATTTTTTTACAACTTCATATATATCATTCACAGCCGATTTAATCGGAGATTTGGCATCAAAAGTTAAATTAGTCAGCCAATTCCCGACTTTTGTTATAGGGAATTTTCCCTTAATAACCGAAGCCGCCAGAAATCCCAAACCAAGCATTGAGCCTATACTCCATAAACTCATTCCGACTTCTTTTGCAATATCACATCCTGCTTCAACGTCTTCCGAATATCTTTGCGACATTTCATCAATCTCGTCAAAGGCTCTGAACACATTTTTCTGTAATGCTTTTGCATCTGCTTTTTGAGTTTCTGTGATATCAATTTCTTTTAATGCTTTTTGAAGTTTTTCATTTTCTTTTTGAGTTGTTTTTCTGTATTTATTATATTCTTTTTTATCTTTTACATAAGCTGCAAGGAATGAAAAACTGCCGCCTAATTTTTCAAAAAATCCCTGTTTTTGTTTTTCGGCTTTAATATGTTCTGCCTTTTTCATATCGTCTTCCGAAAAAGCCATTAACCTTGCTGGATTTTTCAATAAATCCTTACGAGCCTTATAGCGGCCTACTCTGGATGCCTGCTTCTGTTCGACCGTACCGCTCATTGAAAGCGTCATAGAAACTGTAAGAGGAGTTGCAACGGAAACAATACCCCTTATCTTCGGATTAACCTTTAAAGCCTTGAGGATTTTATTTATACCTAATCCTACAGGTGCTGCAATAAGCCATGAAAGAGTTCCTAATGTGTCAAAAGCATTTTCGACATTTTCCGAGTATTCTTCGGCTTTAATATTTATTTCCTTAACAGCGTCAACAATAAGTTCTTTATCTTCCTGTGCTCTTTGAAGCTGCCCCCCCCC
>FR900470.1:32791-42557 GCA_000438175.1 Fusobacterium sp. CAG:439
AGCGGCCCCCCCCCCGACGTCAGATTTACGGACTTTAACTTTTCGATTTCATTCGGATCTTTCTGAGAAAGCCACTCTTCATAAGCTTTTTTATCTTTTGCAACGTCTTTTAATTCCTTAATCATTTTAGATATGCTGTTACGTTCTTTTTCATCGGGAATATTTTTTGCAATTTCTTTTGCTTTTTCAATTTGTTCCGGTGTATACACGACAAAACTTTCAAGACCTTTAAGTTCATTTTGTTTTGCCTGATATCTGCCTATTCTTGAAGCTTCTTTTTGTTTTGAATTACTCCACAAAATCATGCCTACTGCAGTAGCGAGCATTAAGCCCATAACTGCAAAGGGACCGTTTGACCTTACTTTTTTAGTAATTTTAGAAGCTTTTTCAAGTAATCTACTCTTTTCTTTAAGTTTAGCATCTAAGACATCCCGTGTAAGTCCGCCTTTTTGAATTTCTTCGTTTATTTTCTTTACTTTGTCATAATATTTTGAGGTTAATTTCTTTTCTGTAAAATTGATTAGAGGCATTTGTGCAAAAGTTAAAGCAAAAATCGGAATTGAAGAAAGTAATCCTGTTAACTGCTCCATATTTTCGCAATTATCTTCCGAGCGCGCATCCATAATTTCTGTGGCTCTTATTACTGTTTGAGCTCGCTTATTTGTTAATTCCAGCTTATCTTCGGGGATTTCAAGATTTGCAGCCAAATATTCTTTCTGCGCTCTTTCATCAGCCTGCTTTTGTTCCCATTCATCGTATTTAGTATAATTTTTTCTTACTTCATTTATTGAATTTAAAAATTGACCCATTAATTTTTCCTGTTAATTTCCCTATACAGATATAAAAAATAAAAGACAAAAAAAGTTGCTACTCCCGCACCGCATCCTATCCTATCCTATCCTATGAAAGAGTATACAAGGACTTCAGACGACTAAAACTTTTTTTACAATTCGTTACAAACAGACAAAAAAATTTATTGCTTATCCTTTATTATATTAGGGAAAAAGCATGTCAGGAATAGATAATTTTATAAATAAAAAAGGACAAACCCAATATTACATTACTCCACAGGCATCAAAAAATGCTGTTCAAAACGATACAATTTCCAAAGAAAGCGTAAAAACTTCAAATATTCGGGACGAATTTATTAAAGAGAAAAAGAATAACGGACTTGTCGGAAAATTTTATAATTTTCTAAAGAACAAAACAAATTTCGGTACGAGTACCAAATCCGTAGAAAAAGAAATTGACAGGTTTGAAAAAGGAGAGATTAAAGAAGATAAGGTAAAAGAAAAAATTTCTCAATACAGAGTTTCTCAAGAAAATGCCGTTCAGTCAGCAGGAGATATAGCTTCAGCAGCAGTAACGGTTTCATCATATTTTCTTGCAAACAAATATATTAAAAATTTCAGAGCACAAATAGAGCTTGATGCATTACCCGGGTTTATAAAAGATATAAAAAAAGATCGTAATCCTAAAGATATCAGATACAAACGTTATATTCAGGCAGAAAATATATTAAAATCAAAATCCAAAACAATGCTTGTTATGCTGCCTTTACTGGCTGTTGCGGGCGGAATTACAAAATGGATATACGGTAAAATTGAAAGAATTGGTTCTAAAGAATTTAAAGTTGATAAAAAAGCGTTTACCGACAAAAAAGAACTGAAAGCGGAAAAGAAAAAAGCGCGTAAAGCCAGAAGAAAAGCTAATTTTAAAAATTTCGCCACAGGTGCCTTAAACGGAATACTGGCTCCCGTTACCGCATTAGCAGGCGGAATTATCGGAGTGCCCGCATATATTTTGGCAACAACAGGAATAAGATATGCTTCAAGCAAAAATGATAACAGGGAAAAATCTTTAGATGATTTTACTAAGTCGCTCAAAGATAATGCAGCAGTAAATATTTTAACAACAGCTGCCATTGCAGTTCCAACTGTTAAAAAAGCTCATTTCAATAAAGTGCTTGATGTAAATCTAAATAAAGTTGTTGAAAAGCTCAAAGGCAAGGAACTGCAGCTGCCTGATCTTCCTTCTTCAAAATCATCATATCAAGAACTTGAAGACTTTATGCTTAATTCAGAAGCTATCCAAAATATAATCAAACAGAAAAATCTAGATTCAGATAAAGGCATGGATGAAATTATAAATAGTTTAAGCGATGAAAATATATTTGCGGTTAAATTCTTACAAATCAAAAATAAAGGTTTACTATCAGGTGAATATAACAAATATGAAAAAATTTCAGAAGCCCTAAGAGAAAATTGCCCGCCAACAAGAACAATTGAAGAAGCCCAAGAACATATTAACAAACTCTGGGGTTCTTCCGAATATACGATATCTAAACTTCTCGGTGTCGGTACCGTTGCCGAAACTTATCTTGCGAAAGATAAATCAGGAAAAGAAGTTTGTATTAAAGTTCTAAAAAATGGTATAAATGCTGAAAAAATTGCACAGGATAAAGAAAAATTCATTAAACTTATTACAGGTGACACGCCCGCTGATAAACTAAATGAAAATCAAAAATACTTAATCAAAAACATTAATGATTTAGCAGAAGGGATTTCTAAAGAAGTTGATTTCATAAACGAAATGAACGCTGCAAAAGAATTGAAAAAATACAGCAAAGTCGCAGATGTTGTAGTTCCTATGGAAGCTAAACCGGGCATATATGTAATGGAAAAAGCTCCTGGTATAAGCGTAAAAACTCTTGTAGATTATTATAATTGCGAAAGTAATATAAAGTATTATAAAAGACACGCAAAAAAACATCCTGAATGTCAGTGGGTACAGGGAACTATAAAAGAATATGAAGAGAAAATGAAAAAAATCAAATCAAGAGCTCCAGAATTTGAAGACTTTGAGATGACATCTTCGCAAATTAAAAAGCTGCTCAAAACATATATTGATTTGCAGGTAGAACAGTTTTCTAGAGTTGATAAAAACGGAAAAGTTATCCACGCAGACATTCATCCGGGTAACATTTTCATAAATCTTCAAGCTCTTAAATCAGGAAAAGGAAAGTTACTGACCCTAATTGATACCGGTAATACAATAAAACTGACAAAAGAACAAACAATGAATTCTTTAAAAATTGTCGGATTTATTAAAAACGGAAATACTAAAGATTTAGCAGATATTGTACTGCAAGATGCAATTTTACCTCAAGGACTTTCAAAAGAAGAAGCTATTCAAAAGGTAGAAAAAGAATTAAAAACATTCTTCTTTGATAACAAAACAAAAATTAATTCAATGAATATGGATACATTCTTTGCTTTATCAGATAACATCTTAAGAAAATACAATATTATACCTAATAATACCCAGTTAAATTTAAATAAAGCTAAAGTTTCCGCTAAAAACTCCTTTGAAGATTTACTTGAATCGTTCTTTGAGAAAAAATATGGTGACAAAAACTGGGATGACTCATCTAAAGCTGAAATGGCGGCTGCAATTACAAGTGCTGCTAAAGATATGGCAGAAATAGGCATAAAACTTCAAAGTGCAAATACAATTCAGGAAAGTAAAAATTTACTCCGTATGTCGTGGAAAGAAGCAATGAACTTCCTGAGAAATAAAAATATGCTCAAAACAAACAGTGAAGAATATCTTACATATAAAATGAAACAAAATATGCGCGGACCTGAAATTAAAGAAGAAGAAATCTTTCAAAAACTTCAAGATTAATAAAAATTGACGGGTGGAGCTGCTACGCTCCCTATTCGTTAAATTCCTGAATTGATATTGATTCAATTCCTTCAAGTTTCTGGTAATTTTTATACAAATCCTGAATTGGATGACGACCAACAAAATCAAGAATTACAACTATTTTAGTCAAGTTATCATCCTGTTTATTTAATTTTCTTGAAATTTCTCTTAAGTGTTTGCTGTTTTCAATAATATAATCGTAAATTGCACTTGAATTTTCGTTAAGGCAAGAAATACTCATCTTCAAACGTCTTGTATTTTTTGTACTGGAAACAAGAACATTTTTCTCGAAAAGTCTTACAGAAACAAGAACAAGAATTGAAAGAACCGTTGCAGTAATTGCAAGTCCATACATTCCCGCTCCGCAAGCCATACCTATACTTGCAGAAACCCAAAGGGTTGCAGCTGTAGTAAGACCGAAAACCGTTGCCCCGTGACGAAGTACTGTTCCGCCGCCGATAAAACCGATACCTGTAACAACCTGTGCCGCAACTCGGGCAGTATCACGCGTTCCGAGTTCATCCCCCGTAACAGAAACCTCGGGAAAGCCGTATATTGAAATTATTGTAAATAAACATGCTCCAAGGCAAACAAGAATATTAGTTCTCAAACCCGCATACTTGTTTGTCATTTCACGCTCAAGCCCTATGGCAAAGCCAAGAAGAACAGATGATAATACTCTTATAACTAAACTGATATCAAAGATTTGGTTAAAAGTTTCCATCAACGAACCTTACTTTTCGGATCCAACACATCTCTTATTGTATCACCAATCAGGTTAAATGCCAATACGGCAATAAAAATTAAAAATCCGGGAGTTAAAAGCCATGGGCGATAAATTATATTAGTATATTCCTGCGCTTCTTTCAGCATGTTACCCCAGCTTGCATCAGGCTGCTGAATACCAAGCCCTAAAAAACTTAGACCCGATTCCGATAAAATATATGAAGGCACGGATAAAGTCATTGCGACAATAACAAAACTTGTCGTCTGAGGTAAAATATGTTTCACGATAATTCTTAATCTTGATGCCCCGATTGACTTTGCAGCCTGAACATATTCCTGATTTTTTATGGATAAAACCATCCCCCTGACAACACGTGCAAATCCTGCCCAGCCAATTAAAGCAAGGATTATAACAATCAGCATAAACCTCTGCACGCTTGTCATGCCTGAAGGCAAAATTGATGCAAGAATAATCAAAAGATAAAAACTCGGGATTGACATAACAGCTTCCGCAAATCTCATCATAATCATATCGGTTTTTCCGCCGAAATACCCCGCAATTCCGCCGTATAAAAGACCTATAGGGAAAAGTACAAACAAAGCAAGAAATCCGATTGTCATTGAAATTCTTCCGCCGAATAGTATTCTTGAAAATACATCGCGGCCGTTAATGTCAGTTCCTAAAAGGAATAAGCGTCCTTCTCTGTCAGTTGTTACAAGATGGCGTTTCATAGGGATTAAACCCAGAAATTTATAAGGCTGCCCCTGTGAGAAGAATTTTATGTAATGTTTTTTACTTCTGTCTAATGTATAAATTATTTTTAAATCTTCACTGTCAAATTCCCTTTTGTAGTTATAAGTATAAGGTTTTGACAATTTTCCGTTTTCATCAATCGTGAAAATTTTAGAAGGCGGCACGTAAGCCATTGTTCTGTCTGAAAAATCTTTTGTATAAGGAGCAATAAAATCCGCAAAAAACAATGCAAAATATATTATGCCGAGCACTATAAGCGCAATTCTTGCAAATTTATCTTTCCATAACTGTTTTAATAAATCCTTAATCATGCACGGCTCCCTTCTCTTATACGCGGATCTGTAATTATAAGCAGAATATCCGCTATTAAGTTGCCTAAAATAAGCATTACGGCTCCCATCATTAATGATGCCATAACAAGGTTTATGTCAGATTTCAAAACAGCTTCCAAAATCAAACGACCTAGCCCCGGATATTGAAAAACATATTCCGTAAGCGCTGCACCGCTTAAAAGCCCTGCAAATTCAAACCCCAAAAGAGTTATAAGGGGATTAACCGCATTACGTAAAGCATGCTTAAATATAACTTTAAACTCACTCAAACCTTTTGCTCTTGCGAATTTCACATAATCACTGTCCAAAACATCAAGAAGGTTTCCTCTCATCTGTCTTTGAAGCCCTGCAAGAGAAAGAGTAAACAATACGGTTACAGGCAAAATAAGGTGGTGCGTAATATCCCAAACTTTCTGCGGAAATGTCATTTCTAAAAAACTTGAGCTTGTAAGCCCGCCTACAGGGAACCAGCCTGTTTTAACGGCAAATATTAAAAGTAAAACAGCAAAGAAAAATGAAGGGATTGCCATACCGATACTTGTCAGCACCGTCAAAATCCTGTCAAAAGGAGTTTTCCAATACACAGCTGCAAGAATTCCTAACGGTACACCAACAATCCAAGATAAAAATATTACAATAACTGTTAATAACAGAGTATTCGGAATACGTTCTTTTAATTTTGTACTAACTTGCTCGCCGTTTGAAGTTACGCCTAAATCTCCTTTTATAAAAGATTTTGCCCATTTCCCATATTGAACAATTATAGGTTTATCAAGTCCGAGACGTTCGGTTTCTTTTTGCAATGTTTCCTTTGATACTGAAGGATTAAGTCTTAATTCAGCAAGCGGATCAACAGGCGACAGCCGTATTATAAAAAAGCTTATCAGTGAAACGATTATAAGCAATGGTATTGTTTGAAGTATTCGTTTTAATATATATATTAGAATTTGCATTACTCTATGAATATCTCCTCAATGTTATGCGTAACCCCGCCAAGGCTTGTCGGATATATATTTTTAAATTTATTTCTTAAAGCAACAATTCTTATCGGGGAATAAATATATATCATAGGCTTCTCGTCATAAACGATTGCCTGATATTCGTCATAAAACTTTTTTCTGTCCTCAAACTTTGTTGCCAGAGCACCCTGTGTATAAAGATAATCCAAACGCGTTTCAAAAGGATATCGTCTGCTGTTCAAGTCTTTTTCAAGCCGCTGGTTAAAGATATGCAAAGTTCCGTCAGAAAGCCAGACATTTTTGCCGCCGTTAGGTTCCAGAGGCGATCCTGTGAAACCCATTATAACCATATCCCAATCAAGAGTTGCCATAAGCTTATTTACCAGAGAATTAAATTCAATAGGTTTGAAATTTATCTTCATTCCTAAATCTTCAAGGTCTTGTTTTACCATAACCCCGATTGCTTCACGCTCTGTATTGCCTGCATTTGTATATAAATCAAATTCAACATGATTCCCGAATTTATCTCTTAAATGTCCGGCTTTGTCCCGATAAAAGCCTGATTTTTTAAGTAATTCTTTTGCTTTTTCAATATCTTTATCATAACCTTTAAGCTCTTTATTTAAAAATATTGAATTAAGAGTTTCAGGGGTATAAAGGGGTTCAGCAAGCCCGTTTGCAATATTAAACACCATATTTTTACGGTCTATAGCATAATCAACCGCTTTTCTGAAATTTTTATCCTGAAACCACAACTGTTTTTTAGGGTCAACATAATATTTACCCTTATCGTTTTTGCGGTTGTTCATGTTCATCGCAATATACATAGTGCCCGTGTCGGGACCTATATTATAAACAGTAAAATCACCATGTTTTTCCATTTCTTTAAAACGGGCGACATTTGCACCCTGCAAGCTGATTTCGTCCAGTTCTCCGCCTTCAAACTTCAATACCTGGTTATTTATATCACCTACGATTAAATAAACGAGTTTATCCAAATACGGAAGTTTTTTATCGTCTTTATTAATTACGTAATAATCCGGATTTCTTTCAAACACAACCCTTTGTGCCGGCACATATTCTTTAAGCCTGAATGCTCCCGAAGTCACAAAATCTTTAGGATTTGTATTTGTTGACAAAAAGCCTTCAAAATATGCTTTCCCTCGTTTTACCGCAGGTTCGAAAACATGTTTGGGCGCAATAGGAGAAGCAAGCATCCTCAGAAACGGGGCAAACGGCTGAGGTGTAATAAATCTCACCTTATAATCATCAATTTTCTCGACAGTCGGGAGTTTACCGTCAATTACAATGGAATCCCTGATAGAAGTATTTCCGAAACCATCCAATATAATGTTCTGCCAGGTAAATACAACATCGTCAGCCGTAATAGGTTCACCGTCTGACCATTTTAAACCGTGCCTTAAATTTATAAGGTATTCTCTGCCGTTAACAGTAAAAGACTTTGCAAGTTTCGGAATAGTGTCACCTGTTACTGGATCTGTAGTAACTAATCCGTCATACATAATTTCAGACATCTGCGACGAAATATTATCTTTCGAGTTGAACGGATTAAAAGTTTTAGGACCTTCTCCTATTGTAGAAGAAACAAAAGTTCCTCCGAACTTTCCTATAGGCGCCTGAGACTGCAAATAATCAACACCGTTTATTGTTACATTCTTTTCAAGCGGATAATTTGCATCGGTAACTTCTGTTTTCGGGCGTAATACAGGTTTTTGAAACTCTGCCACATCAGCCCTTATACAAGCCTTTCCAAGTCCCAAAACAATCAACAAAACTAAGATAACATAAATAACCCGTTTCATAGTTTCAGAATAACATAAACAAAATATAAGTTTATAACCTTACAAGGCTATAAACTTATATTATCTTAGTAATTCATTTCCCAGTTGTCATTTAAAAGTTTCCCAAAACATCCATGAAAGTTTGCGGCCTTATCTGATACACAATATTGAGTATAATTATATTCACGACATTCTTCCGTTAAGGGCACACTTGCACATTTGGATGTAGTAATAAAATCATCAATAGTTCCGTCTTCGTAAAGATATAATACAAATAAATCTCTGCCGACAACATTAGGACCTTTATTCCCGTTAATATCAATCCAGAATTCACATATTAAGCTGTCTTGATCGCCTCTATAAAATGTACCAATGGAAGCACCGCTTGCCAGAACAAAATGACGCTTCGATACCCAGCCTTGTTTTGTTGTTATACCTGATATTTTCTTGTATTCATCAGGGAAACAGGGAGTTCTGTCTGTACCGCAGTCCTGAACTATTTTAAAATAATCTTTCATAAATTGATAAACATTATCATCACTAGTAAAACCTGCTTCTTTTATATTAACAGCATTTTTATCAGTCTGATAAAGGATTAAAGCCTGACTAAGCTCAGTATAAAACTTATGCAGCTGTGTAACATAGGTTTTACGCTGATGATTTTGCATCAATGCAGGCACCGTCATGGCAGATACTACGCCAATAATACCCAATGTTACAAGGACTTCGGCAAGTGTAAAGGCAGGAGCTGAGCCTAAAGTGTGCCCCCCCCCCGAGTTGCTAAATTAAATAATTTTTTCATAATTGCTCCTTTCAATAAAGACGTTTATAACATTTTAATTATAAACGTCTTTTTACTTTTTTTCAAGTTCTGATTAATAGGTCATTTCCCAGTTATCGTTCAGGATTTTTCCGAAACAGCCGCCGATACCGCTTGAAGATTTTAAACATGTACCTGTAAATAACTTATCACGTTCATCTGTTGACAAGGGTGCAGATGAAGATGTGTCATCTATAACACCGTTATTATAAAGACACATTAAAAACATATCCCTGCCTTCAATATTCGGACCCTGTCTGCCGTTAACATCTACCATTATATTAATAAGGCTGTCACCTTTCTTTGTATACCATGGTCTTATTGCCGCACCACTGCTTAATACAAATGTCTTTGTAGTTTCATCAAACCCTTTTGTTGATGAACCGTTTAAGTTTTTGTAAGTGTCAGCTTCCGCAAAGCACTCATTAAAATTATCACAAGATTTTACAACTTTAAAATAGGTGTTTATAAATTCATAAACTTTATCCTGAGAATTTAAACCGGCTTCTGTTAAGTTTACGGCATTCTTATCATTTTGATACATAACAGCAGCCTGTTGAAATTCGTTATACACTTTATGTAACTGGGTTACATAAGTCTTACGCTGATGATTTTGCATCAATGTTGGAACAGTCATTGCAGATACTACACCGATTATTCCTAAT
>FR900470.1:42655-46702 GCA_000438175.1 Fusobacterium sp. CAG:439
TAAATAAATTTTTCATTATCGCTCCTTTCTTAACTATATAAGATTATACCAATTTTTTAGTATAATTTCAATTGAAAAATTAATTTTTCCTTAAGGAAATTAATTTTCTTTAAAATTCGGTATATAAATATAATTGTAATAAAGTTTAGTAGAAGAAAGGGGATTATATTATGTTAAAACCATTAGGTGACAGAATTGTTATTAAAGTTATCGAAGATACGGAACAAACTTCAGGCGGAATTTTTATTCCAGACAGTGCTAAAGAAAAGCCTCAAAAAGGTGAAGTTGTAGCTGTAGGCCTCGGAAAACTTAACGATAAAGGCGAAAGAGAACCTATGGATGTTAAAGTTGGCGATACTGTTCTTTATGCTAAATATGCTGGAACAGATATTAAAATGGACGGTGTAGAATATAAAATTTTATCAATCAAAGATGCATTGGCAATTATTGAGTAATTTTTATATAGGAGAAATAGAAAATGGCAAAACGTATAGTATTTAATGAAGAAGCAAGAAAATCACTTCTTAAAGGTATAGATGCAGTAGCAGATGCTGTTAAAGTTACATTAGGACCAAAAGGAAGAAATGTTATTTTAGAAAAAAAATACGGAGCTCCTCAAATAGTTAACGATGGTGTTACTATTGCTAAAGAAATTGAGCTTAAAGACGGTCTTGAAAATGCAGGAGCTCAATTATTAAAAGAAGTATCATCAAAAACAAATGATGTTGCAGGTGACGGTACAACAACAGCATCAGTTTTAGCTCAAGCAATTGTCAGAGAAGGCTTGAAAAACTTAACAGCAGGTGCAAACCCGATGTCTATGAAACGCGGTATTGACAAAGCCGTAGAAGTTTCTGTAAAAGAAATCAAAGATATGTCAAGACCTGTTAATACAAAAGAAGAAATTGCGCAAGTTGCAGCAATTTCAGCAGGCAACAATAAAGAAATCGGCGAACTTATTGCAGAAGCAATGGAAAAAGTCGGCCACGACGGTGTTATTACTGTTGAAGAAAGCAAATCTTTCGGAACTAACTTAAAAGTTGTAGAAGGTATGCAATTCGACAAAGGTTACTTATCACCTTACTTTGTAACAGATGCGGAAAGAATGGAAGCTGTATTGGATGATGCTTATGTATTCTGCTGCAACAAGAAAATTAACCTTATATCAGATATGGTTCCTCTTTTGGAACAGGTTGCACGCGACGGCAAATCTTTATTGTTAATCGCAGAAGATGTTGAAGGAGAAGCTCTTGCAACTCTGGTTGTTAATACAATGAGAAAAGTTTTAAGAGCAGTTGCCGTTAAAGCTCCGGGATTTGGCGACAGAAGAAAAGCAATGTTAGAAGATATTGCAATTCTTACAGGCGGAGAAATGTTTACAGAAGAATTAGGCATCAAGCTTGAAAATGTTACAACTCAAATGTTAGGTAAAGCAAAACGCGTTACCGTAACTAAAGATGAAACAACTATTGTTGTAGGCGATGAAACAAAACAAGCAGTTCAGGACAGAGTTCGTTTAATCAGAAAACAAATTGAAGCTTCTGACAGCGAATACGATAAAGAAAAATTACAAGAACGTGTTGCAAAACTTTCAGGCGGCGTTGCGGTAATCGAAGTGGGTGCAGCATCTGAAGTTGAATTAAAAGAAAGAAAATTAAGAATTGAAGATGCACTTAATGCAACAAGAGCGGCTAACGAAGAAGGTATTGTACCTGGCGGCGGCGTTGCATTGGTAAGAGTTCAACAAAAACTTTCTAAACTTGTAGACTCAACAAACTTCTCATCTGATGATGAAAAAATCGGCTTTAAAATTTTGACAGCAGCTCTGGATGTTCCTTTAAGAGCAATTGCTCACAATGCAGGAGCTAAAGCCGATGTAGTTGTTGATACAGTGACATCTCACGAAGCAGCTTACGGTTATGATGCATTAAATGATGAATATGTTGATATGTTTAAATCAGGTATCGTAGATCCTGCAAAAGTTACAAGATCAGCATTACAAAATGCAGCATCAGTAGGTTCAATGTTATTGACAACAGAAGCTGCTATAGTAGACATTCCGGAAGAAAAACCTGAACCTGCAATGCCCGCAGGAATGGGCGGTATGGGCGGAATGATGTAATCTGCTTTTTTTATTATTGTAAAACGGTCAGGTAAAAAATTTACCTGACCGTTTTATTAAAAGGGACTTTTGATATCCTGTACCAAAGTGTGGTATTCTTGAATATATCTAAGGTCAAATGCATCTTTTATTTCTATTTTCGAAAGTTTATTATTTCTAATTAAATCTTCAACTTGCTTTTTTGTTAAGTTTTGTCCATTATCTCCTTTAAAAATATCAGATTCATCATATCCGCCTCTTTCACAGGAGAATAAAAGATTACCGTTTGAATTGTAAACAGCAGCACCATCCTGCTTAGAAACTTCTGATAAAAACTCATTTATGCCGCCGGAATAATTAAAATCTGCTTCAGACAAGTCCAACGTTTGAACATTATTCAGATAGTCATCATAAGTACGAATTTTGCCAAAATTGCATCTTTGCCCAAATAACCCATTGTCGGTTTCAGATAAAATCGGTTCTCCGTTACTGTTATATACGGAAATATCACCATTATTTTGATTTTTTACTGTTATATTACCGTTAGCATCTTTAGACGCTATGTATCCAATTGAGTATTCAATATTTTGAAGACTTCCGTCAATAACCTCCAAACTTGTATTAGCCTTTGTAAACGTATAAGATTGCCCTGTTTTCAAAGATTTAATATCCGCCAATACCTGATCAGCAGGCTGCTGTTCAGAAGCTTCTGCAATATTATCGCTGGTATTTTGTGAAAGTTTTACCTCATTTATCGGCTCTTGTGTTTTGGAAATACCTTTGTTATCAGCTTTTAGTGCCCCCCCCCCGATGCATCGTCGGGGATTAATTCTTCTCCGATTTTAAATGTTGCTGAGTCAGCAAAATAAGTCTTTCCGTCTTTCTGATAAACAGGAATTTGTTCACCATTGTACATTATATTATTTAATGTGTAACCGTTGTTTTCTGCCGATGTAATATTATCATTTGCTCTTTCATCAAATACTTTTTCAGCATATTTGGTTCGTTCTTCGTCGGTAAGTACAGAATCTCCATTCTCATTAGCATTTGTTATAAAAGCTTTTAATTCTGCTTCGGTAATGTCTCCGCTTTCATCTGTGTCAAAAACTGTAAAGCTTAAATCTGACATTGCACGCAGGTTAGCCATTTCATCATCAGTTAATTTTCTGCCCATCAGTTTTTCCTGACCTGCCAATTCATAATTAAACATATCATCCATGCTGATATTGCCTTGCTTGTCACCATATTTATTATTTATTAAGTTCATTTGAGATTTTGCAAGTTTTGCGGCATCTCCGATTTCGGCCTGACCTGTTGTGTTAAAAGAATTATCAAAAGCTTCGGCAAGCTTGGTATCATTTGCCTTATATTCTGCCATATATGCTCTTAATTGTGATGAATCCATAACTTTACCGTCTTTTTTAATAACTATTGAGGATTCACCTCCGATAGTAACGTATTCTGCCTTTAAATCTGCAGGGATTTCATCATTTTCACCAAGACCCAGCATTGTTTTTACATCTGCATTAAACTTGCTTTCAGTTACATATTTGTTTTTACCCATTGTAGAAACGGTAACCAAATTTTCACCTAAAGTTGTTTTTCCTGTTTGCTCATCAGTAACTACAAGTTTTCTTACTTTATTACCGTTTTCATCTTCATAGATACCAATTTGAGACTTTTTACCGTTGACTTCACGTTCCAAAACTTTTGTTTCAGGAGGGAAATCTCCTGAAATATATTTATTTTTTCCGAAAGTTTTAGTTGCGGCTAATGTGTCTCCGAGAGTTCCGTCCTCATTTATTTCTCTTCTGACTTTTTGTCCGTTAATTTCAACTACAGCAATATCTTGTTTTTCACCATTAACAGAACGTTCTATTATTTTGCCGCCGAGATTGTCAACCATACTTTCTGTTGCAGCCCTTTTTGCGGCATCAGGCAGCTCT
>FR900470.1:46759-47757 GCA_000438175.1 Fusobacterium sp. CAG:439
CGAGCGGCTGTGGTTTGGCATCCAAAGGAGAAGGCGAAGGGTCTGCATTCGGTTTAGGTTCTGCTGATTTACCTGTCAGCATTTGGACAATTTTATTCCATGTAGAATCATTAATTTCAACAGTACCCTGTTGAACGACAAAGTTACTTTTCCAGTTTGATTGCTGATTTATGGTTTTAACATCGCGCCCGCCTGTAAATATACTTTTTTGTTTATCACCATTATTTGAAGCATTATGCTTATCAATCTGAGATTGAGCATTGGAAACTTCAGTCATAACATTCTGCCATGTTGAAAGATTGATCTTTTTCAAATCATCTTTTGATAAACCGAGTTTTGAAGCAATAGCTTGTGTTACGCCCTGTCCTGCACCAATGTTAATACTTACCATAAAGCTCCTCTAAATTACGTTATATTAATATAAACGGAAGTACAAAGGGGCAATTTCAAGGAAAGCTAATTTCGTTACAAAAGTTAACTAAATAAAACGCTTGATAAATATCTCTCTCCGGTGTCGGGTAAAATCGGAACAATTAATTTATTTTCGTTATCACGCATTTTAGAAAATTCCAGTGATGCAAACATCGCTGCTCCCGATGAAATTCCGCATAATATTCCCTCATGAGAAGCAAGTTTTCTTGCAGTTTCTACTGCATCAATATCACCTACAGGATAAATTATATCAACAAATTCTCTTTTAAAATTTCTCGGAATAAAATTAGCACCTATTCCCTGAATAGCATGGGAGCCTGCCGCTTTACCGGCTAAAACCTGAGAGCGAAACGGCTCAACCGCTATAATTTTTATATTAGGATTTTTTTCCTTTAATCTTTTTCCTATTCCTGAAATTGTACCTCCTGTGCCAACACCTGCAATAACAATATCAACTTTACCGTCAGTATCATTCCAGATTTCTTCGGCAGTTGTTTTTTCATGGATTTCAGGGTTAGACGGATTATTAAACTGCATAGGAATAAAAGAATCAGGAATTTGCTCTT
>FR900470.1:47771-56938 GCA_000438175.1 Fusobacterium sp. CAG:439
TCAGGAATTTGATCTTTTAGTTCCATAGCTTTGTCAACTGCGCCCTTCATACCTTTGCCACCTTCAGTCAAAACAAGTTCGGCGCCAAAAGCCTGCAGCAGTTTTCTGCGTTCCAAACTCATTGTTTCGGGCATTGTCAGAATCATCTTATACCCTTTAACGGCACAAACCATGGCAAGACCTATACCGGTATTCCCGCTTGTAGGTTCAATGACAACGGCACCCGGAGTTAAAAGTCCTTTTTTTTCAGCATCTTCAATCATGTTCAATGCGGGGCGGTCTTTTATTGACCCTCCCGGATTAAAACTTTCCAATTTTGCTGCAACCGTAGCAAATCCGTCTTCATTCAGTTTGTTTATTTTTACAAGCGGCGTTCTGCCTATTAAGTTTAAAATATTTTCAGCTATTTCCATTTAACAACTCCCATTTTAATATTATAAAAGGGCTGATTAAAAATCAACCCTTTCAATTTAACTATTTAGAAGCCGGAGCCGGAGGTTCGGGAAACGGACCTTCAGGTCTGGGACCGGGACCTTCCGGGCCAAATCCTGGACGCGGTCCGTCAAAATGCGGATGTCCGCCTTTTTTATGTCTTTTTTCAAAATTTTTGCGGCCCTCTTCTTTCATTTTTCTTAATTCTTTTAATTGTTTTTTAGTAAGAATTGCTTCAAATTCCTGCATGTTTTGCATACGTAGCTCATGTGCCGCACGTTTCAAAGCTCTGATTTCTTTATGAAGTTCTGCAAGTTTTTCCTGCTGCATTTCGACTGCCATTCTGGAACGTTTCACAGCATCTGCTTCCATACGTTTTTCTTTTAATTTTTCCATAATCGGCTTCATTTGTTCATGACCTTTTTGGCGGATTTGTTCTGCCTTGGCTTTTTGTTCGTCTGTTAATTTCAGGCGTTTTTCAAAAGCTTCCTGACGTTTTTTAAATTCAGGGTTCATCGGAGGCTTTTTGCAATGAGGGACAGCCGGTGCAGCAACAGCAGGCGCTGCCGGTTCAACAGCTTTTTGAGCCGCATTTTCTTCCGCATAGCACATTGCAGTTGAAGCAAATACCAGTACACTAGCCATAATTAGAGATTTTTTCAACATAACTCATAATCCTTTCTTTTTTTTATAGTAAATCCTTAAGCAAAACTGCTAATTCTTTTTTTGCATTGTATAATCTTGATTTTATCGTCCCGACGGGACATTTTAGTTTATATGCGGCATCTTCATATGAATAACCGTATATTTCGCATAACATTACGGTTTGTTTAAATTTTGGTTTCAGAGAATTTACGGCATCTAATATTCTCTTTTGCCTGTCATTACTTATTAATTTAAGTTCGGGAGATTCTTTTTTATCTTTTAGAGAATTGATTATTTCTTCGTCAGAAGTCAAATAACCCTGATTTCTTTTTTGAACCGATTTCAAATAATCTTTTGAAACATTTTTTGCAATTGTATTTATCCAGCTTTTAAACGCGCCTTGTTCTTTGTATTTGTCCGCATTTTTCAAAACCTTCACATACACTTCTTGCTCTAAATCTTCATTTGTTTCTTTTGTAATAAGTCTTATAATACTTCTTACATTATTTTGATTGCTTCTTATAAGCTGTTTAAAATCCATTAATTATTCCACCATTAATAACCCGTACGAATCAACGGGAAATCCGTAATCATCCGCACTCAGTGTTGTTCCGTACTTAATAATATCCGAAACATCAGAGTTTAAGTTTACTACACCTAAAGCAGTTCCGCTGAATAAAATTGCAAATACTGCACAAGCCATTTTTAATCTCGCGGCTTTTTTCCTCTGATTTCTATAATAAGGTTTGACTTCATCAAGTAAATCTGAAACCTTATCCATTAACAATTGTTCTTGAGCACAATCCTGACATGTTTCAACATGTTTTTTCAGATTTTCATCGTTACCGAAAGTAAATAATGCTTCATATTTAGTACATTTTTTTACCATTTTTTTACCTCTATACTAATATAACGATAACAAAACAAAAAAGTTCATTTGATATAAAAATTTCTTCGTAATATTATAACATATGTTACAAACACTAGCAAAAAATATTTTTTTTGATTTTTAAATTAACCGGAAAAAATCATGGCATTAACAGAGTTAATAAAAAAGACTTGTAAATCACTGGGCGAAAATAACAAACCAACTTATGTCGTAATGGCAATTGCGGCTGTTAAAGGTATTTGCCGCCCGATGTTTACAATGATGGATAAGACCGAAAATCCGGAAACTAAAAAATATACAGCATTAAGGGAAGGCTTGACAGAAGTAATTGCAATTCCCGCATACTGGGCATGCGGAGAGATTGCAGGGAAATTTGCAAAAAAAGCTTTTAACAGTGATGCGGCACTAGCAGGCAGAGCAGAAAAAAATCTTATGTTTATAGGCGTTTGTACGGCCGCTTTATTTGTAATTCCTGCATTATGTTCGGCAGCAATAAAACCTATTATGGATAAAATGGGCTTAAAAGCTCCTAAGAGCCATGACAAAAATGTTAAACAACCGGATACTCCAACTGTTATACCGCCTGCACAATTAAATGCGCAAACGGCAAAACTTAATACTTATCCGAGAATGAGTACATTTACAAGCAGACCTCAAATCGGTCTGAGGGTAGGCGGATTATGATAGGAGCGGTAAAAAGTCTGGTAACAAGCTCACAGCTTGCAAATATAGCACAAAACACAACACAGTCTGTTGCGATTGAAACAACTTTAAAATCAATCGGCAGACCCGGATTTATATTAATAGATAAAGATATTGATTCTGACACAAAACAGTATGCTGCAGCTAAAGAATTTCTGTATCAGGCAACATGTCTGGCTGTATATATGGCTTTAATCGTACCGGTATTTAAAAAAGGCGGATTTAAAATTGCCAAAAATCACATATTTAAAAATACTGAAGGATTTGAACATTTCAAAGACGTAAAAGAATACATGCATTACAGAAAACTTGCAGATAATCCTTCCTTAAACAACAGACTTAAAACTCTTGAAAAAGAAAAGCTTACAGATAAAACTAAAATTAAAGACAAGTATAACGGTACATTACTGGCAGAACTTAATAAAGAAAAACCCGAAAAGTTTGCCTATGTAAAAGGTGCCGTTGAATTAAGCAATATTATCGGATCGGTTCTTGGCTTGGCAATTCTTGCGCCGCAGGTAAGCCATGCTTTCATTCACCCTGCACTCAGATTTTTAGGACTTGAGGACAAAAAGGCGAAAGAAGCACAGCAGACTGCGAAGCTTGATACAAAAGCTTAATAACTCATTTCCCAATTATCATTTAAAATTTTACCGAAACAACCGTATAGATCTGATTTACATGAACTTGAATAGAGATTTTCTCTTTCCTCTTTTGTTAAAGGCGCAGATGTTCCGGCTCCGTCATCTAGCAATCCGTTTTTAAATACTGCTATATTAAATACATCACGACCAAAAATATTAGGTCCTGCTTTTCCGTTTATATCGACTATAAAATTGCCTACCTTATCCCCGGAAGGAGTATACCAGAACCGAACCGAAGCTCCGCTTGCTATAACGTATGAAGTTGAAACATGAAAATTAGTAGTAGGTTTCCCGCCATTTAAAGTTTTATATGAAGCTGCATCTTCAAAACAAGGAGTTAATGCATTTTCACAAGTTTGAATAGTTTTAAAATATGAACTTACGAACTCATTACAGGCAGCTTCGGAATTTAGCCCGGCTTCTGTTAAATTTACGGCATTTTTATCGTTCTGATATTGCATAAGTGCCTGCTGCAACTCATTATACACTTTATGCAACTGTGTAACATAAGTCTTACGCTGATGATTTTGCATTAATGTAGGAACCGTCATTGCGGATACTACACCGATTATACCCAGAGTTACCAAAACTTCTGCGAGGGTAAAACCTTTATTGGAGCTTAAAGTACGCCCCCCCCCCGCGTGACGAAATTAAATAATTTTTTCATAATTGCTCCTTTCTTTTATTGGCAATATTTATACTTACCCGAATGTGGCGGGTACAGCGGTTACGCTGGCTGCTAATTTCTTGACTATATTTATTTTAACGTATTTTAGTTAAATATTCAATAGAACGTTGTGAAATAAGTTCAGCTTTTAATTTTTTATTTTTTCTTTCCTTCTTAGGAAGCTCTACAGGAGAAACAATTCCCCAATTTGAATTTATCGGTTGAAATTTTTCATGATTTTCGTCGCTTATATACTGTGTCAATGCGCCAAGCATTGTTTCTTTAGGGAGTATTAACAAATCTTCTCCGTTAATTAACCTTGCCATATTTATCCCTGCCAGCATGCCTGTTGCGATTGATTCAGTATAGCCTTCAGTTCCCGTAAGCTGACCTGCAAAAAATAAATCTTTACGTTTTCTTGTTTGCAAAGAAGCATTCAAAATCTTTGGGGAATTTATAAACGTGTTTCTATGCATTACGCCATATCTTACAATATTGACATTTTCTAAACCGGGAATAGCTTGCAGCAACTCTTTTTGAGCACCCCATTTTAAGTTTGTCTGAAAACCTACTAAATTAAATAATGTTTTTGCAGAGTTATCCTGACGAAGCTGAACAACCGCATAATTTTTTTCACCTGTTCTTTTATCAACAAGCCCTACAGGTTTCATAGGTCCAAATCTTAATGTATCAACTCCGCGCGAAGCCAGAACTTCAATAGGCAAACAACTTTCAAAGAATTTTGCATTTTTTTCAAATTCTTTTAATTCTATTTTAGGAGCATTTATCAGAATATTATAAAAATTCTCATATTCTTCTTTATTCATAGGACAATTTATATATGATGCCTTACCTTTATCGTATCTGCTTGCCCAAAAAGCTTTGTCAAAATTTATACTGTCTTTTTCCACAATAGGTGCTATAGCATCAAAAAAATGTAAATGCTCACTCTGTGTGAATTCTTTTATAGAAACAGAAAGGTTTTCCGAAGTCAAAGGACCGGAAGCCATTATAGTATATCCTTCGGGGATTTTTTTTACTTCTTCTTTTATAATATTTATGTTTTCATCTGTCTGAATTTTTTTTGTTACGGTTTCCGAAAAAAGCTCCCTGTCAATCGCAAGAGCATTGCCTGCAGGGACAGCGCATTCACGGGCAATTTTAATTAACTCGCCTCCGAGAAGTTCCATTTCTTTTTTAAGCAGCCCGGAAGCATTCGAACAATCCGACGCCCCTAAACTGTTTGAACAAACAAATTCCGCAAACTTATCAGTTTTATGTGCTCCTGTATTTTTTTCAGGACGCATTTCATACAAATTTACTTTTAATCCTCTTTTTGAAAGCTGTAAAGCAGCCTCTGATCCAGCCAAACCGGCACCGATTATATTAATTTCCATAAAAAAAGTTTATATCGGACAAAAATTAGTGTCAATTTTATAGACAATCGGGTGATTTTTTATCTATCATTAGAGTTTATTACAAATTTGTAAAATTATTATTATATTTGTAGTAAAAAACTTGCAACTTTAAACAATATTAAGTATAATGAATACACTTAATACATTTATGACCTTTTGTTAATTGTTAATTTTCTTAAAAATTCACTCACAAAAAAGCAATAAGTGTAAAAGACAAGTTTTTTAAATATATGTGTAGTTATGAAAATTTAAAGTAGGGACATGTCAGTAAAAGCAATAAATTCATCAACAAGTGTTACCAAACACAACAGTCTTAATGACCGTCAAAAATTAAACAATCAGCAATCTTTTACAGGAAGTTTTAACCCTGTTGTAACCTTAATGGATGCAATTGATCAAGGCGGGTTTGCGGCATCATTTATTGCTCAAGACGGTATCGGTATGGTTGCCCCGAGAATTTACGAAGGGTTGAACCGAAACAGAAAGCAGGATGAAAACGGTAAAAAGACAGGTCCTTTAAACTGGGAATTTGCGAGACGCGAAGGCATTCGTGAAATATTAAGCGGTCCGAGCGCATTCTTAATACCGATGGGAATTCTCGCCATTTTGAAGAAAACATCGGGAACTGCTAATAACGTTCATGTAAGTCATATTGAAGCTTTAGGTCAAAACTTTGCGGAATATGCCTCTAAAAATCCCGAGCAGCTTAAAGATGCTGCAGCTTTCAAAAAGGGATATTATGCTCAAGTTTTTGAAAATGTTCTTCATCATTCTACAGATAAAAATCTTACAGGAGATGAGCTAAAACAAACAGCGCAGTCAATTGCAGATAAACTTGTAGAAGTTGAAACTAAACGCGCTAATAAAGATAAAGATGGAGCAAAAAAACTATTAGAAAATATTGTTAATAAATATATGCAGATTCGTAAACAACATGCTGCACCTTCCAGCAATGAGCTGGCTGTAATTATGCATGTAAACGGAAAAGACAAACCTCTTGGAACAAATATTAAAACATTAGTACAAAGTTTGACTGATTACAGCAAAGATGCATTAGAAAAGGTAAATAAGCATCTTGAAAAAAATGCAAACGGCAGTATTGAGGAATATATCAAAAAATTCAATACTCACAGAGCAGGTACAAGAGTTATTTCAAATCTCGGGATGTGGGCTGCTGTTGTCGGTTTCTATACTTTAATTCCTAAATTATATAATCTGGGCCTTAAACATGATCCGGGATTAAAAGGTCTGGTGGATGAAGGTGCAGAAAACGCGGCAAATAAACCTGATGAGAAGAAAGAAGACACAAAAACTCCAGAAAATAAAGATAAAAATGTAGCTTTCACAGGAGGACTTTTCTCTAAAACAGGTGAAGCTGCTATGAAAAACGGCGGCATCGGAAAAATATTAAAGAATTTCGAATTCAACGGTGCATCAATGTCAGTTCCTGCAATGCTTACTTTATTGTTCGGTTTCTGCCTGCCGCCGAGATATATAAATGCAAAAAGCGATAAAGAACGTAAAGAAATCCTTGTTCGCGATATTTCAAGCTTTACAGCTATATTATTCGGAGCTAAAGCTCTATCAAGAGGATTTTCTGATGTATTTGCCAATGCTTCAGGATTTGCCTTAAACGTCAAACCTGAAAATCATAACAAAAACTTATGGAATAAATTCAAAAATTACTTCACTGCAGGTTCAGGTGTTGAAGTATTAACAAGTGAACAAATCGTATCTAAATACAGTAATATCGGAGAATATAAAGACGGTATTAACGGCTTCTTTAACTTCTTGCAGGAAAACGGCGGAAATGTTAAGAAAGTATTGCTTAATGTCGACCAAACAGTTAAAGAAAATGCTGAACAAATTATGAATAAATTCAATGGCAAATCTCTTAAAGATGCAACTCTTGCTGAAATTCATGAAGCGTTCAAAAAAGCTAAAGGTTCTGATGCTCTTGAAAATATTTACACAGTATTCTCCAAAGCTGACAACAAATTCGTTAACAGAGCAAAAACATTCAACAGTGCATTCGGATTTGCTTCCACACTTATACTTGTTCCTGCATTTATGATGTGGCTTGCAAGATACTGTGAAAACATGACTAAAAAAGCTATTGCTAAAGAAAAAGAAGAAAAAGATAAAGCTGCTGCTGTAAATACAGTTGCACCTGCTGCTCCTCAGCCTGCCGCAACAACAGCTAATACTACAGCAATTGCAAATACTTCAACAGTTTCAGAATCTCCGATTATTGCTACAAACAAGCCTTCAATGGCAGGTTTTCTAAATAAATAGTATTAAAAAATCCCGCAGATGCGGGATTTTTTTAATAGTTCATTTCCCAGTTGTCATTTAAAATTTTACCGAAACACCCTTTAAAGTCTGAGCTTGATTTACATTTCGTATATTTTTCTTCTCTTAGCGTTGAAGCATTACTTGCAACGGTACATTCTTTCATTGTATTACAAGATGGAGCAACACCCTCCTCATCAATTGTCCCGTCTTCATAATACATAACGACATAAGCATCTCTTCCCGCAATATTCGGTCCTTTTAATCCGTTAATATCAATAAAAATATGACCATATTTTATTCCGTTAACTTTGTCATTATGAAATGCCTCAATACATACAGAGGCACCGCTGCCAAGTACACCACAATTCACATTAGGCCACCAGTTATTTGCCAAAGTAACACCATTAAGGTTTTTATATTTTGCATCATAAACACAAGGTTCTTCAAGCGTGTCACAAACAGTTACCGTCTTGAAATATGTTTTTAAAAAATTATTTACGGCAGTTTGATCGCTTAATCCAGCTTCCAAAAGAGTTAAAGCATTATTATCATTTTTAAATTGCTGAAAAGCCTGATTAAGTTCGTTATAAACTTTATGTAACTGTGTAACATAAGTTTTACGCTGATGATTTTGCATCAATGTTGGATTCATAAAATTACTCCTTTCATCAAAGAACGCTTATAACACTTCTTATTATAAACGTTCTTTGATATTTTTTCAAGATTTGATTAATAAGTCATCTCCCAATTATCATTTAAAATTTTGCCGAAGCATCCCCACCACCAGCCTGCCTTATCATCATTCTCAATTGTGCAATAACTGTTATAGTTAGTATCTCTTTGTTCTTTTGTGCATGGAGCATCTTCACATATATCATCGATAACCCCATTATTATACACCATAAGTGCAAATAAATCCCTGCCGACAATATTAGGACCTTTCTTCCCATTTGTATCCACATATAGCTCCATTACAGGATTTGTTACTACAGCCGCTATAGAAACTCCGCTTGCAAGTACATAATATCTGGAATTAGATGAGGAAGATAATTCACCTATAACAACACCGCTTATTTTTTTATATTCAGGCGCAAAGCAATCCTCCGGATTTGCACCACAATTTTGAGCTATTTTAAAATATTTTTTTATAAAATCATCTATAGCATTAATATCGTTTAGACCTGCTTCCTTTAAATTGATTGCATTATTATCAGTCATATATTGAATAGCCGCCTGTTGGAATTCGTTATATACTTTATGCAACTGCGTAACATAAGTTTTACGCTGATGATTTTGCATCAACGAAGGCACAGTCATTGCGGATACCACACCGATTATGCCCAAAGTTACCAACACCTCTGCTAAAGTAAACCCCAAGCGTGCCGATTGACCCGACACTAATGTTTTGAATGAACTTTCAAAACAACGACAGGAAGCTAAAAAACGCCCCCCCCCCGAATTTTGTGATTACAAAA
>FR900471.1:0-38895 GCA_000438175.1 Fusobacterium sp. CAG:439
TCATAATTGCTCCTTTCTTACTTATATAATAATTTTAACATAAATTAAAAAAAATAAGCACCTTTAAAGGTGCTTATTTTTGTAAATATAATGAAACTATTTTTTGTTTCCGTAACGTTTGTTAAATCTTTCAACACGACCTTCAGAGTCAAGTATTTTCTGCTGTCCTGTATAGAACGGGTGGCAGTTGTTGCAGATTTCAACTGTAATATTATCGTTAATTGAACCTGTTTCAATTTCGTTACCGCAAACACATTTGATAACTGTTTTCTTATAATCCGGATGAATTCCCTGTTTCATTTTTAACCTCTTTCCTTTTCTCAAGATTCCAAACTTGATTAAATTTAATTTCGACTAATTATATGATACAACAGAAATAAAAAAGTGCAAGCGGGAAAAATCGGTACATATATAGCAAAATCCACTAAACCTTTATAATTGTTAATTTATCTTAATAATCGCTATTTTTATCCTTAGAATTTTTATATACATTTTGAATTAATTTAGCAAAATCTGATAAAGAATCATCTCTATTTTCAGAGATTTCTTTGCTAAAATCTTTTACTTCTTCATTAAAATGCTCTGCATATTTTTTCTTAAAATCATTTGATTCATAAGTTTCACGAATGATAAAAAAATCATTGATAATATTCTCTAAAAGCTTTTTTATTTCTTTTTTATTATTAGCTATGTACTTATCTTCTTCAAAAGATAAACTACCTTCTGGCAATCTGTCTAAAATAAAATATTTTGTAACTGCATCAATAAAACTCTCTTTTTGGCTTAGAGTTTCAGTATTGTACACAACATTATAAATCTGAAATATTTCACGGTAAAAATTCTCACAATTATCTAAATCTGCAATTATATTTACTAAATCTCTACCACATATTTTATGCAGCCCTCGTTTTATTTCGATTATATCGTGTATATTTTGCATCTCTGATTTGTCTCCAGGTAATTTTGGTTCCTTGTATGTTTTGCAAAAGCCAAATAGTTGCATCAACAGAATTCATTTTAGCTTTGGTTGTATTATACCTGAAAACTACTTCATTTGCATAATTTTGTACATGCTTGTGAGAAATCTTAATATATGTATTTTCTGTTTGCTTAAAGCGTGACCATAAATTCTCCACTGTATTTGTATGAATATCTTTATTGTCCTTATTAACATAAATTTTGTCACTATGCACTACAACACCACGCTTATATATAGGTGGTAGTTTGTTATAACCTTGATAATCATCAGTATATACTGTTGAACCGAGTCTAACATATTTAAGAATACCAGCAATAACAGTATTTTCTGTTCTGTCTGGAATTACATTAATAACAGCATTCCCTCCCCGTTCTACAAATCCTTGAAGCAGTTTCTTACCTTGATTAGTTTTTTGCTTTGCTTCCCACCTTTTGTTACCATGCATATTTTTATGCAAATCACCAGCATAATATTCATCTCCCTCAACTTTTTTACTTAATTGTTGGTGATTTTCAAATCCCATAGCATTTCTTATTTTCTGTAACATATGCCATGCCGTCATATATGTGAATCCATATGTTCTTGCCAGAGCCTTTGCAGAAACACCACCTTTATTTATATTTAAACTTAAAATCACTTCAAACCATATAGTTAAATCTATTTTTGTTCCTTGAAATAATGTTCCTTTAAGGACATTAAACTCAGCACCATTCTCTTTACATTTATACCATCCGTCTCTACATTTATATACTTTATAAGTTGGATAATCTGGGTGAATTGGTTCACCTCTCCAAATAAGTTCTTCTAAAAACCTTATACAGTCCTCATGTGTTTTGAGAACTTTTTTCATTTCATGTGGAGTTTTAAAATTTTTAGTTAATGCATCTGCTATATTCATATCTATACTTATATAAAGTTGATATGGATAATAAAATTGCGTGTCTTTAAAAAATCTCTGAACTTTCTTCTCATCTGAATCACTTAAAATTAATTTAGAAGCGCAGCTCAAATCAGCAATCTTAATATTATATATGTTTGTATTCTTTTGCTGTTGAGTCACTCTGCGTCCTTTTATCGTTTTTTACCCATAAAAAGAAGCAATAGAAAAACCCATCGCAACGATGGGTTTAAATCAAAAACTTTTTTAATTAAATTTACTCACCCATCGTTCAAGCTGTAGCACCTTGCATATATATGTAGGTTGCTGTGTGTTCATCGGGCTTGTCCCTCCCACAACTCTTTATGAGATTTTTGTTTAAATTTTTATTTAATTTATATGTCTATTTTACATCCTGAGTCCAAAATCGTCAACTTTGTCGGGATATGGTGTATATATTGGCTGAATACTTAATAAAAAGATGTCTATTGATATTTTCGTATAAAATCAATAATATCTTTAATGGTATGTTCAATTTCTTCTTTATTATTTAACTGATGTTCCCAAATTCTTAAAATATGCCAGCTATTTTCTATATAAAAATTATTCACTTCTTTATCTCTTTCTACATTTCTAGCTATTTTTTTATCCCAGTAATCAAGATTTGATTTTGGACGCTTAAAATGTAATGGACATTTATGCCAAAAACACGAATCTAGAAAAATTACTATTTTAGATTTCTTTATTGCTATATCAGGTTTCCCTGGCAGAGTTTTTACATTTTTTCTATATCTAATACCATTATTCCACAAAGCTTTACATACCAAAACTTCTATCTTAGTCCCCCTGCTTTGAATAGCACGCATATTCTTTTTCCGCTGTTCTTTCGTCAAATTATCCATGATTTTATTATATAACAAAGTTATTTTAATAAGAAATGTTACAACTTAAATGTTTTTTGCGTACTAATCATATTTGTGTTAACCTTTACATTAAGGAGGAGTTGGAATGCAAACTTGTGTTAAAGATAATGAAAGGCAAGAAATAGGTAATAAAGTTAAAACTATTAAGCTTGCAGAGTTATTTTGCGGTCCAGGTGGAATTGGATTAGGGGCTTCTCTTGCAGATGTTTCCGGGTTAAAAATAGAACATATCTGGGCTACAGATTATGACAGAGACTCCTGCGAAACATATAATAATAATCTTCATCCTAAAGCAATAATATGTGAAGATATAAGAAAGTTAGATTTTAAAAAACTCCTTAAATATGGTGAAATAGATTGTCTTACATTTGGTTTTCCATGTAATGATTTTAGTACAGTTGGGGAACAAAAAGGGCTTCATGGAGCTTTTGGCAGACTTTATGAATATTGTGTTGAAGCTCTTAATACTTTTAAACCCAAATATTTTGTTGCAGAAAATGTCAGTGGACTTAGAAATGCAAATGACGGTAGTGCATTTAATAAAATTCTTGATGCTTTTTGTGAAGCTGGATATACACTATATCCTAATTTATACCACTTTGAAGACTATGGTATTCCTCAAAAACGACATCGTGTAATTATTGTGGGTATCAGAAATGATGTAAATGTTGTTTATAAGGTTCCGTCTACACAACCATATTCAAATATTGATAACTCAGTAAAAACAGCATTGAGCAACATTCCAAATAGTGCTACTAATAATGAAATAACAGCTCAATCTCCTGTTGTAGTGGAAAGATTGAAACATATTAAAGAGGGTGAAAATGCCTTTACTGCAAATCTTCCAGAGCATTTAAAATTAAATGTTAAAGGTGCTAAGATAAGTCAGATATATAAGAGATTAAAGGCAGACGAACCCTCTTATACTATAACTGGCAGTGGTGGTGGAGGAACACATGTATATCATTATAAAGAAAATAGAGCATTAACCAATAGAGAAAGAGCACGACTCCAAACATTTACAGATGATTATGTGTTTAATGGTTCAAAAGAAAGCGTAAGAAAACAAATAGGTATGGCTGTTCCTCCAAAAGGGATAAAAGTCATATTTGAAGCATTACTCAACTCTATTGCAGGTAATGAATACGAAACAATGGAGGCTAAGGTGTAGTGTCTTCAATTATTCTTAAGGATAGACTATTTGATGAAATTTTAGTAAAACCAGCTCAAAATTATGATACCTTATGTATCGTATCTGGTTTTGCCACTCCTTCTATGGTTGCACACCATTTAGAGGCTGTTAAAGAAACTTATAAAATTGAAGACACAAATATCAAGTTGATTATAGGAATGACTCCAAATGGTATTTCAAGACCACACCATGAAAACTTTATTAAATTGGTAAATGAAAAAGGTGGTTCTTTTGAGTGCTCATACATTAACTCAAATTCATTTCCAATCCATACAAAGTTATATACTTGGCTCAAGAATGGCGAACCTATGCAAGCATTCCTAGCAACTGCAAACTATACATTAACGGGTTTTAAACGCCCCCAAGATGAAATTGCCTGCGTGTGCAATCCTACAGAAGCCTATGAATATTACACTTCAAAAATTGATAATTCAGTATATTGCACTTGTGACGAAGCTCATACAATGACCGTTGAGCCATTAAAACAACAGAGAACATATTTGCGTCAAAGTGAAACTCAAGAAGATATTACAGCAATTGATACATCCAACAGTGTTAAGTTACCTTTATTTTCAGAGAGAGATAATAGAGTTCAAATACATGGTGGTCTAAACTGGGGACAACGAGGCAAAAGAGAACCAAATCAAGCATACATATTAATACCAAGCAAAATTGCTCATTCAGGTTTTTTCCCACCAAGAGGGGAACAATTCTCCGTGCTAACAGAAGACGGTTTCCCTTTTATATGTGTTGTTGCACAAGACGGGGATAAAGCTATTCATACCCCTAATAACAATAGTGAATTGGGTGAATATTTCAGAAATAAATTAGGTGTGCCATTGGGTGCACCAGTATCCCTTGAGGATTTAGATAGATATGGTAATCGATATGTAACCTTTACAAAGATTGATGAAGAAGAATATTACATGGAATATCCTCCTAACACGACGGAGTAAAAGTATTGAAATTGCTAATATACTTAATGAAATTTAACAATGTGTCCTATATAATATAATTGAATAAAGGATTATTATCCCTTAAAAATATCAGCACCTTTTTGAGCTGTTTTCAATAAACTATAATAAAATTCCAGCTCTTCATCATTTGCACTATTAAGTATCTGCATTGATTTAATATAAAAAGGGTTGTCGTTTACTGGTACATTTTCTAAATTTAATCCGACATCTTCTATATTAAGGTCAAGAGCCTTTAAAACTTTGCTGAGAGTTGTAAAACTAGGCATGTATGTGCCTAATTCCAATTTAGAAATATGTTTTTCATGGACATCTGCTAATTCTGCCAATTTTGCCTGTGTATAGCCTTTTGACTTTCTTATAGCCTGTAATTTTCTACCAAAAGTATTGTCTTTCTTCATATTAAACCTCCTAATTATTTTAAGAGGTCTTTTGATAAACTTAAACAATACAACTTGATAATTCTTTTTAACAAAAGTATCAGAATTATGGTATTAAAATTATTTTTATGTTAATGTAACCACAGAATTAAAAACCAAGGAGAATGAAAAATGATTGAAAAAATCGCAGTTGTTATTACTATTTGGTTTGTAATTCACATGGTGAAAGATTTTATTAAAACATTTTTTGAATAAAGAAAGGAGTTAAGATGAATCCAGAAGAAGAATTTGAGACAAAAATAGGTTGTTTTCTTTTATGCATAGTTCTTATTGGAGTTATTGCATTTGTATTTAAGCAAGTATGGATAATTCCTGTAGCACTTATCGTTTGGGGACTTCATACAGGTATCAAATATATAAAAAACAGAGAAAAAGAGAATTCTCTTAACTATGAAATTGAACTATCACCTTATAATATTAAACTTTATAGAGAAAGAGCAGAATTAAATCTTAAAAATAAAAAGTATAATGAAGCAATACAGGACTACACTAGAATTATTGAATTCAATTCATCTAATCCTGCTGAAAACTATGCAAGCCGAGCATATGCATATTATCTAGCTGGAGAGAATCAGTTAGCAATAAAAGACTACAATGAAGCTATCGCTTATCAACCACAATGTTCTGCATGGTATAGTTACAGAAGTTTAGCTTATAAAAATTGTGGTTCTGAAAGTGCGTATAAAGAAGCAATCATAGACTTAAATACAGCATATGAGTTAATGTATGCCAAAGAACCTAAAATATACAATATAGAAAGTAAAAATTTCCGTTTTGGACCACCAGATTTACATTTTGAACGTGGAATGCTTTATAGTCTGATTAATAAACCTTATTGTGCCGTTGAAGAATTAAAGTTGGTTCCTGAAAAACATAAATATATTGATATTGCAAAACAGGAAATCGAAAAATGTTCTGTTGCTTTTCAAGCGGTGAAACAAATCAAACAACAAAAAGAAATGGATTACTGGCTAAATTTAGACGGTTGGGAATTTGAAAAAGCTATCGCTGATGTATTTAATAAAATGGGATATTCTACAAATGTTACCAAAGGCTCTGGCGATGGTGGAGTTGATATAATTATCGAGCAATCTGGATATCGTGCAATCGTCCAATGTAAACATTATAGCTATCCAGTTCAACCTGAACCGGTAAGGGCATTATGGGGATGTAAAGATGAATTTAATGCTAATGAGGTAATTTTAGTTGCAACAAATGGTGTAACTCAAGCTGGACAAGAGTTTATAGATAAAAGAGAACAATACAAACTATACACATTAAACGATATTCTTGAACTAATGACACAAGTTGAAAATAAAACTGGGGATTTTATAACAGAATTTCGCTGGTATTCAAAACAGCCACCACAAAATAAGCATTGCTTAGATATAAATCTTCCGTTAAAAATAAATGCTGATTTAGCAGGAAACAATGTGGAAATAGAATATTTTATTTGGGAAACCTATAATCAAGATAATTATAAACTAGTTAGTAAAAAAATCTCTATAGATATTCCTAATGATTATGCAACCAAAAGAAAACTAATATACTCTCAAAAAGGGAATATTGATGGCTATAATATTGGCAACTTGTATATAAATTTAGTTGATGAATTAAATACACAAGTTGAATCTTCCAATGTTGATTATGCAACAGGTTTACCTAAAGAATTAAAGAAATTTAATTGGGGTGCATTTTTATTACCAGTTGTATGGTTGATAGGAAATAAATGCGGTTCGGTTTTAGGTGTTCTTATCGCAATAGGATTTGTTTTTAATTTATTATATAAAGCTGGACTTGATGAAATTTGGGGACTAATAGCATATATAGGTGTCTCTATTTTCTTAGGAATAAAAGGAAATGAATTGGCATGGAAAAATAACAAGTATGAGGATATTGAAGAATTTAATATCATACAACATAGGTGGGTAGCAGGTATTATTGTTCTCATAATTCTAACTTTGTTGATATTATCAGGGATTTCATAAAATAGCCAAGAATAACGATAAAGATGAGGATATTCTAAATTAAAGTCAAAGCACAATATTTTAAAATATTGTGCTTTGACTTTAAGCTCTGGTTATTTTTTATTATTTTGATTGGTGAAACAATTTTTATTAGTTTGTGTATTCACTAAATTTTATATCAAAAAAACACTATAAATATATATATATTAGATAAGGTGTTCTATGATTTTATTGTTTTCTGTATTTATTAGTATATATAGAACTTCTATTAGAATATATGATTAGTTCATATTCATTATTATCCTCTATTTTATTAAGTTTCTTAATTTCCCAAGATTTACTTTTTCTTTCCTTACCTGCAATTATTATTTGAACAACTATATCTTTATTAAGTTCATTAGAAGAATTTGGCATTTCAAACCTTTTATTATCTTCATTATTTTCTATAATATTAAAAACATACTTTGAATAATCAATTTCTTCTTCACGACTGATAATATTTCCTTGAAAAGTGATATTTCTAGGTTCAACCATTTGTTTAATTTTAAATTCTATAAGTTCTTCCATTACAGCATCCTTGAAACTTAGTAAACATAGTATAAATATAACATAAAATTTATAAAATATGAAGAAACTTATATTATAAATTGAAGATACGGAGGATAAATATATATATATGATTTCCATTATTCTATCTTGTAATGTAAAGAAAATGTTTAAAGCACTTAAAGATATTATTGAGGGTAAAGAAAATGCTTTAATTGAGTATTTTGGCATGGACCATTACAAGGAATTACTACAAGATAATGGCAACAATCTAAAAGGAGCTACTGAATGGATAAAAAGAATACTAATACATAAAATAGATTATACAGAAGAACTACTAGAATATATTGCAAATGAAACTAAAGACAATGAAAACGTTCAGAAAAGATTAAAAGCCGCCAAAATAATTTAGATAATGAAGTACACATTTATATCAGATGGTTTCAATAATTTGTAATGTTCTATAAGTTTTTTTAATTTATTAAAAATTAAAAAACAGTAGCAACATAAAATTGCTACTGAAATAAAGTGAATATTTTTATTTATTTTTAACTTGCGATTTCAGCAAACTTCTTCTGCATAGTCGGATTGTTTTTCGTCAGCCTCTTTATTGTCAAATCTTCTGCTTTATTATTTGCCAATCGCAAGTTATTTTCAGACGACAACAATGCATCTTTTGTCTTTTGCAGGTGGTCGATAGTTTTATCAATTTCTTCAATCGCAGTTTTGAATTTTCTACTGGCTAATTCATAATTCTTTGAAAACTTATCTTTAAAATCATTCATTGCTACTTCAAAATTGGAAACATCTATATTCTGTGCCTTAACTAATGACAACTCACGTCTATATTCTAAAGAATTCAAAGCGGCATTTCTGAGTAAAGTAATAATCGGAATAAAGAACTGCGGTCTGATTACATACATTTTTGGATATTTATGCGAAACATCTACAATACCAGAATTATATAATTCACTTTCAGGCTCAAGCAGAGACACTAAAACCGCATACTCACAATTCTTTTCCCTGCGGTCTTTATCCAATTCTTTCAAAAAATCTTCGTTTTTCTTCTTTGTAGATTTTGTATCCATTTCGTTTTTCATCTCAAACATTATTGAGATAAATTCACCACCTTCAGAATCTTTGTCTCTGTAAATGTAATCGCCTTTACTTCCGCTTTTTGCATCATTATCTTTTTCAAAGTAAGCGTTTTGAAAACCTGTTGCACGTAGTCTGTTAAACTCAATTTCACAATGCTGTTCAAGAGTTTCGCCGACCATTTTTGTAGAGAGTTTTGCTTTAAAATCTTTGTAGCGTTCAATTTCTTCATCTTTGAATCTTAACTGATTTTCGTACTGCTCTTTCAAAGATTGTTCCCGAAGTTTGAACTCTTTTTCTGCTAGTTCACTTTCATTGGTAAGTTTAAGAATAAAGTTTTCCTGAGCGGTTAATTTATTGCTCATATCAGTCATAATATTTGCTATTTGAAGGTCTTTATCCTTATTGAAATTCTTTAATTTATTTTGCAGTTGGAGAACTTCTTTATCTTTTACAGCAATAAATTCTCCGAGTTTTGCTACAAAAGTTTCTTCCTTGGCTTTAATTTCAGATTCTAATTCGGTTATTTTTGCTTCTTTATCGTTTAACTCTTTGTTAAATTCTTTTTCCAGTTCAAGTTTTATCAAGCGAGTCAAATTCCTTTTATCATTCTCAAATTGTTGTTCTCTGTTTTTTAATTCTTTTGAAAATTCTTTGTCTTTAACTTGTTTTACGATAGCAGCATAGTGGTTTTCATCTACCTGAAAAATTTCTCCACATTTAGGGCATTTAATTTCGTTCATTTTTTCATCCTTTCAAATTTTAAATTGTTAACTCGTAGGTACCTATTTGAGTTAAGAGAATGAAATGAAAAAATTTGCTAGGAAACGAAAATGGTAGAAAATAGGTTTAAAACCAATGCTGTATTAGAGTTGAACCTATTTAGTGGATTTTGCTATATATGTACCGAAAAATCTCATGCATTTGTCTGATGTTAAAATTCTTTAATTTTGGCATAATAACAAAGTTATCCGTTATTAGATTTTAAAGGTGATATTTAGAATGAATCTGCACGAACAATGTTTATTGAGATATCTTCAAAACCCCGATGAATTGTCATATTCTACAGAAATTTTAAAGCTTAATAATTTTATTCTTGAAAAACAATTTTTACTGAAACATTTTGTTGCCAAATCTTCTACCTTCAATTATACTGAAAGAATGAAATAGTATAAAGAAGATAGAGGGCTATGTTCAAAAAAATTTCTTATGCGGTTGGATTAATATTTTTTGTTATCTTTGCTTTTTTGATTTTAAAAAGTGCAAATTTAAACAATTTTATAGACACAATAGAAAACAGGACTTTTGACCTGCGGCAAAGTATATTAATAAATGAAGGTTCAAAAAAGGCAAATAAAGATATAGTAATAGTTGCAATAGATGACGCTACTTATGAATATATTCTTGATAGTTACGGAGAGTGGCCGCTGCCAAGAGATACGTATGCAAAAATTATCAATTATTTAGAAAAGCAAAGTCCGCGTGCAATCGCTTTTGATTTAATGTTTGTTAAGTCATTAAAAAGTAAAAATCAGGCTGATGAGGCACTTGTACAAACATTTAAAAAGTATAGCAATCTTTATACATCAATGAATTTTGACAACCAGTCGGAAGATTTAAGAATTCCTCCGGAGCTGCCTGAGAAACTAACAATAAATGTCCAGAATAATTCAGATATAGATTTTAATCAGCTTACATACACAAATTGCAGAACTATCCTTGAAGGAATATTAAATGCGACATCCAATATAGGAATTATAAATGTATCACGATCTGATGACGGTGTCTTGAGAAAAATGCCTCTTGTTGTTAAATATAAAAATGATTTTTATCCGCAGCTTGCTTTAAAAGTCGGCTTAAATTATCTCGGGGAAAAGCAGACATCATACGAAATAGATAAAAATTCAGAATTTAAACTCGGGGACAGAAAAATATTTCTTGACAAGGACGGAAGTGCAATTCTTAACTGGTACGGTCCTGCAGGAACGTATACTTACATCCCCATGTATCAGCTGATTAAAGCAGTTAACGGAGAAAAAACAGAATTAGATTATGATTTTTCAAATAAAATAATCTATTTCGGAACAACTGCCGCAAGTCTTTTCGACATTAAAACGGTACCTGCAGGGAAAATTTATCCCGGCGTAGAAGTTCAGGCAACTTATGTAAATAATATTATTGACAATAACTTTATAAGAAAGGTTAACAGAGGATATACAATAGCTTTAAGTATTTTACTTGCATTGCTTATTGCTTCTGTCGTTTCTCGGGTAAGCTCGGCTTTTGCGGCTTCGATGATGTCATTATCAGCTTATCTTATATATATTCTTATTGCTTATTATTCTATGAAATTTGAACATTTATGGCTTGAGGTTATCTACCCTCTTATATTTTCAATTGCGGCTTTCACGTGTGCATATATTATTAAATATCTTATTAAATCTCGTGACTTTGAACAGCAATACAGACTTGCAACAACAGACGGGCTTACAGAACTTTATAATCACAGATATTTTCAAGAACAAATCAGAATGCAGGTTGAGCAATCTAAGCGTTATAACAATAATTTTTCATTAATTATTATTGATATTGACTTTTTCAAAAAATTTAACGATACATTCGGGCACCAGTCAGGTGATGCAGTATTAAGACAGGTAGCACAAACTTTAAAGAAAAATGTTCGTGCAACTGATATAGTTTGCAGATACGGCGGTGAAGAAATGAGTATAATACTTCCTAATACAGGCAAAGATGAAGCATTATCAACCGCGCAAAAAATATGCGAAAGAGTTGCTAACAGAAAATTCAAACTTTCAGGAGACAGAGAAACAAATGTAACCATAAGTTTAGGCGTTTCAACATTTCCGTTTGACGGAAATTCCGCATCAGCAATTATAGAAGAAGCAGACAAACGGTTGTATAATGCAAAACATAACGGAAGAAATCAGGTAGGATAAAAAAAAGAGCCTTTAAAAGGCTCCTTTTTTTTTCTTATATTACAGGAACATCAACAGGATCAACCAGTATAACATTTAAAACTTCACCCTGTCGAAGATTTACATCTTTGCCCTTTCTTATCATGTCGGCAATTCCGTCATAAACATAATAAGCACCGCCGCCAAGAGCACCCCCGAGAGCGCAAATACCGGTCATCAGCTGATCTGCAACAATTATGTCATCAAATACATCACCGCCCCATTCAGTTGCATTAACCGTAATATCTTTAGTATTTTCCCAGTTTTCTTTCAATGCATCCTTATAACCGCGTGAAGAAGTTATTCCGCCGTCATAAGTTAAATCGCTTCTGCCAACAACTGAAAATGTTAAAGGAAGCTGCCGTCCGTTAGGAGTTACAACATGGTCAAAGTCCAAATACAAAACCGCTCCTTTTGACATTCTTTTAGAAGGTTCAATTCTTTTTATTGTTCCACGCACAAGCGACCCCATAGGAAGTATAACATCGGAATCTGCAGTCTGATCAGTCATCATTATTGCTGTAAATTCACTACCGGCTTTATCTGTTGTTGTTGAAACAGGATTCATCATTTGAAGCGAAAACTTTGTTCCCGCAGGTATTCTTTTGGTTTTAGCCTTAGCGTTAAACGGGGCAGCTGATACGGTTTGCGCAAACAATAAAAATGACAACATTATAGTTAAAAATCTCATAATAACTCTCCTTATTTCTCATACATTTTAGACAATTTTGTATAAAAAAGCAATAGGGAAAATATTAAGAAGTTGCGGGAAATATTAAATATTGCTACAATTTAGTTATGTCAAAATCAGAAAAAATAGAAGAACTACAAAGTATTCTGAAGCAAGACCAGACAAATTTTCAGGCACGCAGGGAGCTTGCGGTACTTTTATTAGACTGCGGCTATTCTGAAGAAGCCAAACAGCATTTCTTATATTTGTCTAAAATCTTTAATGATGACAGCGGGATTTTTTATAATCTCGGGATTACTTACGAAAAACTTAAAGATCTTAATAAAGCCGAAGATGCTTATAAAAAAGCAATAGAGCTTGCACCCGATGAAGTTGATGCGTTTTACAATCTCGGACTTGTATACATAGATAAAAAAAGATACGAAGATGCCGTCGAATGTTTTGAACACGTACTGGCAAAAGATAACAATGATTCAAACTCATATTTTTCAATAGGTCTGTGCTACTTCAAAGAAGGGAAATTGGATGGGGCAAAATATTATTTCCAACGAACTGTTGAGCTTAATGATGAAGATATATATGCACATTTTTATATCGGAAATATATTAAAAGAGCAGGGCGAAAATGAAGCGGCAAAAGAAAAATTCAAAAAAGTAACAGAACTTTCGCCGGATTACAGCTGGGCATATTTTAATCTTGCGTCAATTAACTATGAAGAAGGTGATTTGTCCTCAGCAGTTGAGAACCTTGAGAAAACTCTGGAATTAAATCCAAAAGACATTGATGCATACAGAATTTATGCAAAAATAATGACCAAATCTAACCGCTTTGACAACGCAGCGCTAATAATGGAAAAATCATTAGACAATTGCGGAGCAAACGGAGATTCTTATTATATGCTTGCACAAATTCAGAAACTCAGAAAAGCAAATGATGAGTATGTAAAATGTATGAATAATGCTTTAAAGTTCAATAACAGTTTGACAATACCGCCTAAGCTTGTAAAAAAAGAACTTGATAATTTTCTAAAATAATCCCGCCTTAAAAAGGCGGGATTATCACAGGTTATTCGGGCATTGGAATTCTTCCGTTCAGAATATCGTTAAGCGGAAATTTATTACCGTCCTTATCTGTTAAAAATGCAATATTATTTTCAACAGTGACAGAAAGTTTTCGTCCGCCGCGGGTTTGGAAATAGTAACTTTCTTCCGTATTTAGTTTGTCTGCGTTAAATGTTAATTCTCCTTTTCTGTTGTTGGCAGTTAAATCATTTGTTATAAGTTTATTTAAGCCGACAATGTCCTGAAAATCATAACATTTATCGTATACGGCATCATTTCTGTAGAAGTAATAATCTTTTCCGTCCATAGTAAATTTAGCATCCGTTCTCCACATACTGTTGGAATTATCAGGCTGAATTAAGACTTTATTATTAGCACTTCTCAGATATGAATTATTGGCATAATTCGTTCCTTGCGGATTAACCATATACTTTTTAGCAAGCTCCATAAGCGCCGTATCCAAATCACGAACTTTATTATGGTTCATTGTGCCTTTTGTTTTACTTAATTCTTCTGTCAGGATTTTGATTTTCTTGTATTCGGGAGAATTTTTTATTTCTGTACTATCGGGAATTGAAGCCATCAAACCGTCGATTGCTGGCTTCAAATTTTTATAAGTTTTGTAAGAAACAGATGTTTTGCCATCCTCGGACTTAATGGCACCTGCATCAAAAAGTTTTTCAAGCAGTCCGTTTGAACCTGTTAACGAACCGTTTTCCGTACCTGTCTGCAAATAGGTTTCCCAAGATGTATTTCTATCAGCCAGACGATTTACCAGAGTTTCTGCGGCCTCTTTGTTTTCAAGATTGATTAATCGTGCAGCGTCACGGTTCATATCGCTTCCGACCAATTTGCTTTTGTGTTCTTTTTGATAGTCTGTTTCAACTTCCTTCTCAACAACTTTAACATTATTATCAAGGAATGTTTTAACCTTATCACTATCTTTTGAAGTAAGGTCAGATATTTTTCCGTTATCATAGCTTACCTGCTTTAAGTTTATCCCGTCATCTGTTAAATTCATTTGAAAATGTCTTACGCCTGCTCTGTCCGAATAAACATTATTTTCGGGATCTACAAGTTTTAATGTTTGATACCTTTTTTGAGCAACACCGTCAGAACCTTTATGTCCGTAGTCTGTTGGAAGCGCAATGGCAATTTCTTCAGGAACACCTTTTCCGTCATAATTTGCTCTTTTGGGAATAATTACATCTGTGTTCCACGTATTATTTTTGGTAAGTCTTTGAGATGAGCCTGTTTCATCAATATTAACTTTTTTACCTGATTTTTCAAATACTTCTTTAAAATCCGGAACTTCTTTTACAGGCTCTTCTACATTGTTTTGTACGGGCTGTTTAACAGGTTCGGGAACATTTTCAATCCACTCGTTAGTCCCTTGCTGCTGATGATATAACTTTTTATTACCGTCAATATCAGTTGTTGTTTTTGTTAAAACATCATTAACAAAGCCTATTTCTTCTTTTATAATACCGCCATTTTTTGCTATAAGTTTTTCACCTTCATAAGTTATTGTTTGAACTTTAGGATTGCTCAAATCTTCTGTTACCCTGCCAAATCCTTTCATATCGGTAATTATTTTCAGTTCTTTTTCACCTGTTTCATCAAATTCTGTAGTTACAGTGTTTAAACCGTTAACAGAAACGGATTTCTTTTTGATGTTATCTTTTGAATAAAAATCAGTAGTATTATCATCTGCTTTCACTGGATAAACACCGTCATCAGCCAGCTCTGCAGCTTCAATAGCCTGCAAAGTTCTGTTAACAGACTTAACCTCGGAACGTTTAATATCAAGCCCCATTTTTCTTAATTCACGTTTTGAAAATTTGCCGTCGCCGTCATCAAATTCTTCCTTTAATTTTTCAATATCAGAAGAATAAACGTAAGAATTTTCATCTAACCCCTTGTTCTTAAAAAAATCAAATAAAAGCTTATTGCTTTTTGCCAAATCGGAGAGCTTTACGCCATTAGAGCTGAAAGTCTGCCCCCCCCCCGGGTTTGTCCTATACCGTTAAAATCAACCATCTTTACCGCCTTTCTTTATTTGTACACTACATTTTACAAAAACATAAATCGGTCAGACATAATAAAAACTTTAATAAAAGCAAATAGTTTATAAACAAAGCTTAACAAAGAGAATAAAAACATCACATAACGTATAATCTTATTTTTATGCTAAAATAAAAACTATAAGAATGTATGTGAGGAATTACTTTTATGAAAATGTCAAAAATGTTTGTACAAACTCTGAGAGAATATCCTTCGGATGCCGAAGTTATTTCTCATAAAATGCTCGGCAGAGCAGGATTTATAAAAAAACTTACCCCGGGTGTATATACTTATATGCCTTTAATGTGGAGAGTATTGAAAAAGATTGAAAATATAGTAAGAGAAGAAATGGATAGAGCCGGAGCTCAAGAATTGTTAATGCCTTTTGTACAGCCCAAAGAACTATGGGAAGAATCAGGCAGATGGGAAGTTTACGGACGCGAGCTTATGCGTTTGAAAGACCGCCACGACAGAGATATGTGTCTGGGACCTACTCATGAAGAAATTATTACATCAGTTGCAAGGGACGGTTTAAAATCATATAAACAACTGCCTGTAAATTTATACCAAATTCAGTCAAAATTCAGAGATGAAATCAGACCCAGATACGGGCTTTTAAGAGGGCGTGAATTCATTATGAAAGACGCATACAGCTTTGACACAGACGAAGCCGGACTTGATAAAGAATATGAAAATATGGCTCAAGCTTACAAAAGAATTTTTGACAGATGCGGTCTTGATACAAAAATGGTTCAATCTGACAGCGGAGCCATAGGCGGAAGCGTTTCGCATGAATTTATGGTAATAACTGACACCGACGCGGGTGAAAACGATGTATTCTACTGTAATGAATGTGATTATTCGGCAAATTCTAATCACGCAGTGTCAAACCTTCCCGAAGCTGTAATTGACGGAAAAGATTACTTTAAAGAAACAAAAGTAATTGATACCCCGAATACTCACTCAATTGAAGAATTAAGCAAATTTTTAAATATTCCTGATACATTAATTTTGAAATCACTTGTTTATATCGTGGACAAAAAACCGGTTATAGCCCTTATAAGAGCAGATAAAGCTGTTGAAGAAACAAAATTGATGAATGCGGCAGGCGGAATAGAAATAAGAATTGCATCTTCAGCCGAAATTGCCGAGCTTATGGCAGAAAAAGGCTTTGATGCAGTACCGGGCTTTATAGGTCCGAAAGGCATGAAAGGTATTAAGATAATAGCTGATGAAACAGTTAGAGATATGAAAAACTTTGTCGTAGGTATCAATGAAACAGATAAACACCTTGTCGGCGCTAACCTTTCAGATTTAGAAACCGAGTTGACATATACTGACATAAGACTTGTACAATGCGGAGAACTTTGTCCGCAATGCGGCAAACCTTTATTCGTTACAAAAGGTATTGAAGTAGGTAATATATTTAAACTGGGTACAAAATACTCTAAACCTATGAATGCGGTTTATACAGATATTAACGGAAAAACTCATCCTTATGTAATGGGCTGTTACGGAATAGGCATATCAAGAACTGCAGCGGCAGCGGTTGAAGCGCACTATGATGAACACGGCATTAAATGGCCGATTGCAATCGCACCATATCATGTTGTAATTGTTCCCGTAAACATCAATGACGAACTTCAAATGAAAGTTGCGGAAAAAATGTATGAAGATTTAAAATCCGCAGGTGTTGAAGTTGTTCTTGACGACAGAGACGAGCGTGCAGGTGTTAAATTCAAAGATGCCGACTTAATAGGTTTCCCGTTCAGAGTTACAGTCGGTAAAACAATTAATGATGGCTTTGTGGAATACAAAGTCAGAGAAACCGGAGAACAGGAAAAATATACACCCGAACAAACAACTCAAAAACTTATTGATATAATAAAAGCGGTTAAATAATTAACCGCTTTTATTTTTTACGAGGGATAATCGTCTTTAATTTCCCAGCCATCAAACTCTATAAGCTTGGTACAATATCCCTTGCTATTTTCTTTTGAACATTTTTGAATAAGATCGTCTCTTGTACCGTCCCAACCAGACGTCGGAGCATTCCCGTTTAAGTAAAAAGTAAATGTTTTTTTACCGTCTACAATACTCTCTCCTGCTTTTGGTTTTGCAGTTTCACCCAATTCAACACAATCTTTGTAATAAGGACAAAATATTAAATATGTCCTGGAAGAGGTATCAGAAATACCATCCCAGCGATAGAAATAAAATCCTGACCCGCTCGGCAAAGCTCCAACAATACCATATTGGGATTTTTTAACCTCTGTTGTTGTTATAAATTTGCCAAAATTTTCATTATAAAAATCAAGAGCAGATTGAGAATCTAATGCGACAAGCGTCCCCCAGTAATCATATGTTCCATTTTCATTATAAACATTCAGACTAGCTTGCCTCCAAATAGATGAAAATTGTTTTAACCTCACAGCCGTAACTTTTTTTCTGTGATTTGCAATTAATACAGGCATTGTTATGGCAGCAACTACGCCAATTATACCAAGAGTAATTAAAACCTCTGCTAGAGTAAACCCAAATCTGTCATTACGAAACTTTTGCCGAAACAATCCGTTTTTTTTTTGTAAAATAATAAGCTGTATTCTGTGCCTGCTCTGAATTCTCTTGAGTTCGTAGACTTCCTCAGAATGACAAGAACATTTAAATTCATGTAAATGCTTAGCTGCCTCACTTCTTGGCGGCTTTAGGCTTACAGAGCGCCCCCCCCCCGAGCTGCTACGCAGGTAGATACCTCAACACAAAAATTGTGAAACTTCTGATGTAATGGCATCTGTTTTGCTTCTTTCATTTTCATAATTGCTCCTTTCTGATAAAAAATAAAATTTGTTACATTTCTATAATAACATATTTATCTATAACAATCAATTGACAATTTTTATTCTTCAGGAGTTTTAGCGAAAATATGAAACCAATAAATTTTGAAGAAATTAAATCTTTGCAAAGAGTAAAGCAGCATTTTCATGATTGCTATCTTGTAACGAGCTTAAATTCTCTAAGTAATTCTGAAAATGGACGTAAAATCTTACAAAATAATATTTTAAGAGAGGGCAGCAATTTTAAAATAAAATTCAAAAATGTAAACGGAAATCAGGAAGACTTTTTTATTACAGAAAAAGAAATAGATGATTTGACATTGTGCGACAGATTTTTCAACCCGATAGAGTTAAAAGAGCCTCATAATCCGATAATTAAAGCAATTGAAGTTGCAATGAATAAATTATTAAGTAAATTTCCGGATAAAAAATCTTTTATAAACAGATTGTATAAAACAAATGAACAATTTGAATACAATAACCCGTCAAGATTTATGGAAATGTTCACGGGAATAACCCCGTTAAATATTAATGAAAAAAGTTTTAGGATGAGTTTGAGAAAAAACTCAGATGATGCTAAAGGTCTTTTTCAACAAATCGGTAATAACAACAATAGCAGTTTTATTGTCGGGACAGGACACAATTTTATAAATGGTATGACAAATTGGCATTGCTATACACTTGAAAAAGTTGATAATACGAACAAAACTATACAAATCTTTGATCACAGATTTCAAGAAAAAATTACAATGCCTTTCGATGAAGCAGTAAAAAAATTAAAATATATCACCGGTTATTTCAATGAAAACTTAAAATAATTATTTTTTATGATGTCTGAAAGCAAAATACTTAAACAGAACATATGTTATTACAGAAGCCAAAAGTATTGAAAAAATCTGCCCGATATAAACATTCTTTGTAACAAATCTTACTATTAATTCAAGAATAAGCGCATTACAAATATAACTTACAACCCAGGTAGTACAGCATTTTAAATATTCTTTAAGCCAATGCCCTTTTGTACAAAATACGAAAACTTTTTGATTTATGAAAGAAAAAACAGAAGAAATTATCCATTGCAAAGCAACACAAATTTGATAATGTTCCTGTCCTATCAAATATAAAGCTACAGAAAATATAACATAGGAAAAAGCAGCATTAAAACCGCCAACAAGGAAAAACCTTATTTTATCCGACAAAGTACACCATTTATTATACAAAGTTATTACATCTTCTCTGCTCATTAATATGCTTTTCCTATAAGCGATTTGTGCGTATTCATTTCTATAGTGTCATCCAATTCGGACAATTTAAATTTTTCACCGTATCGCTTTTCCAGTGCCAATTCAATCAGGTAATCAGCGAAATGAGGATTTTTAGGAAGCAGCGACCCGTGTAAATATGTTCCGAATACATTTTTATATCGTCCGCCTTCTGTTTTATCCTGACCGTTATTTCCATTGCCGACAGCAGCTTTTCCTAAAGGCTTTGTGTCTCCTTGAAGATAAGTTAAGCCGCTGTGATTTTCAAAACCGACAAGAGTAGAAGGTTTTAAAAACTCTGTTTCTACAGTTACATTACCGATAAATCTTTTCTTCCCGGCAACCGTGTAAGCATCCATCAAGCTTATTCCTAAAAGTTTATCACCTTCAAACGGCTGGTAATAATGACCGAAAAGCTGATATCCTCCGCAAATTCCGAGAAAAACCGCACCATTATCGCGTTCAAGTTGAAGAAATTCTTTATTTTTATAAAGTTCACCTGCAACATCCTGCTGCTGCTTATCCTGACCTCCGCCGATAAAATACAAATCATGCTCTTTTACGGTATCTCCGATATTAATTTCATCATATTCAACCTGAATACCACGCCACTCACACCGTTTTATAAGAGTAATAATATTTCCCATATCGCCGTAAAGGTTCAGCAGTTTAGGATATAGATGTGCTATAGATATTTTTAATTCTTTATCTTCCATGCTCTTTTAATTATAGCACATAATCGTGTTATAATCTCTATATGATAGATACACATTCACATATAAATATGATAGAAGGATTAACGCTTGATGAAATTATTGAAAATGCAAAAGCTGACGGCGTTAATAAAATAATAGTACCCTCTGCTTATCCTTCTGACATTGATACGGTTTACGAAATTGCACAAAAATATGATAATGTTTACGGATTACTCGGGGTTCATCCATCAGAGGTTAAAGACTGGGATGACAATTTAATCGAAAAGATCACACTAATGGCTGACAATAAGAAAATAGCAGGCATTGGAGAAATCGGACTTGATTATTATTGGGACAAAAGCTTTAACGATTTGCAAAAGGAAGTTTTTATAAAACAAATTAAGCTTGCTAACGAATTAGATTTACCGCTGTCAATACATGACAGAGAAGCTCACAAAGACACTTTTGATATTTTAAAAGAGCATAATCGCGGTTCAAAAGTTGTAATGCATTGTTTCTCAGGCAGTGTAGAATTTGCTCGGGAATGTATTAAAGAAGGATGGTATATTGCACTTGGCGGGGTTGTTACATTCAAAAATGCAATAAAGATGAAAGAAGCTGCAAAAGATATCCCGCTTGACAGACTTCTTCTCGAAACCGATGCACCGTACTTAACACCTGTGCCATACAGAGGAAAGGAAAATCAACCGGCTTACGTAAAATATGTTGCAGAAGAAATAGCTAAACTCAGAGGTACAACTTTTGAAGAAATAGATAATATAACAACACAAAATGCAGAAAGAGTTTTCAACTTATGAAAGAACGTTTAGACAAATATCTTACGGATTTAGGATATTTTGACACAAAAAGCAAAGCTGCTGCTGCAATTCTTGCAGGACACGTTAAACTTAATGATGAATACATTACGAAAGCAGGCTTTCAAATTAATCCGTCAAAAGAATATGACATTCAGGTTAAAACAATGCCTTATGTTTCAAGAGGCGGTTTTAAGCTGAAGAAAGCTCTTGACACTTTTTCTGTAAAAGTTGAAGGAAGAATTTGTTTTGATGCAGGTGCTTCAACAGGAGGATTTACGGACTGCCTGCTTCAAAACGGAGCAAAATTTGTTTATGCGGCAGATGTCGGCTATGGTCAGCTAGATTGGAAAATCCGTTCTGATAAACGGGTTAAAACAATTGAAAGAACAAATCTTAAAATATGTTCTTTCGACGAAATTTATGCAGAAAACGAACCTGTAGCGGACTTACTTGTAAGCGATTTATCTTTTATTTCTCTTACCAAAGTTCTGGAAAATCTGAAAAAACTGCTTAATCCCGGGTTTCACGAAATGGTATGCCTTATAAAACCTCAATTTGAAGCAGGCAAAGAAAACGTTGAAAAAGGCGGAGTTGTAAAAGACAAAAAAGTACACGAAGAAGTTATCGAAAATGTAATAAACTTTGCAAAAAATCTCGGGTACACAATTAACGACCTGACTTTCTCTTCAATAAAAGGCCCCTCAGGCAACATTGAATATTTAGTATGGCTTTCAACACAAAGCGGAAAAGAAACGGATCTAGATATAAAAGCACTCGTTGATAACGCTTTTAAAACATTAAATTCTTAAGCTTTAGGCAAAGTAACAAGAGGTGTTGAGCCGTATAGATCTATATATTTAAAGAAATTTAAAACAACTCCCGGCGGGAAAAAGTAATTGTTATTAGTCGGAGTTATTTTAAGCATGGAATGTGTCGAATCTACACTGACAATACTTGCAAGATACTGCTTGTTTACAGCGGTAAATAAAATATAACCCGTTTTTGACTGAATTTCTTCTATCTGAAATTTATTGGCATTAACACTTGCTATAGCCATATAAAATAATTTCTCGGCAGGCAATATGTAAGTTCTTGTACAGGTCTTAAATTCTACATTTTGAGGGGTAATTAGAGTACTTACGGGCAAACTCTCATCAGCGTAGGACGGAACTGCCGCGAGTACTGAAACAAATAAAAAAGTAAATAAAAATTTTATTGCTCTTTCCATGATTCACCTACATTAACATCTACAACAAGAGGGACAGATAAAGGCTGATTAAGCTCCATTGCCTCTTTTACAAGTTTTGTAACTATATCAAGCTCTGATTTTACAACTTCTACCACAAGTTCATCATGAACCTGCATAATCATTTTTGATTGAAGATTATTCTCTTTCAGTTTTTTGGAGAAATCAATCATCGCAATTTTCATTAAATCAGCAGCAGTTCCCTGCATCGGCTGGTTAATTGCTGCGCGCTTTGCAAATTCTCTAATCATACCGTTAGAACTTGAAAGCTCGGTTGCAAGATAGCGTTTTCTGCCAAAAATTGTTTCAACATAACCCTTTTCCTCTGCCTGCATTACCGTACCTTCCATATAAGCTTTAACCCTCGGATATGTTGCGAAATATTTTTCTATAAATGTTTCGGCTTCTGCATTTGAAATACCCAGAGCTTTTGCAAGTCCGTATTTGCTTTGACCGTAAATTATACCGAAGTTGACAGCCTTAGACTTGTAGCGCATTTCTTTTGTAACTTTAGCGACTGGAACATCAAACACCTTAGAAGCAGTTAAAGTATGAACGTCAATACCGCTGTTAAAAGCTTCCAAAAGGTGCTTATCCTGCGTAATATGTGCAAGAAGACGAAGTTCGATTTGTGAATAATCGGCGGATAAAATCAATCCGTTAACTCTGTCGCCTGCAACAAAAGCATTTCTGATTTTGTTGCCTTCTTCGGTTCTGATAGGAATATTTTGCAAATTCGGATTTGAAGAAGATAACCTTCCTGTTGCGGTAACCGTCTGATTATATGTAGTATGAATGCGTTTGTCAGTTCTGTCAATTAAAGCAGGAAGTGCTTCTGTATAAGTAGATTTTAACTTAGAAAATTTTCTGTAATCCAGAATTAATTTTGCAATTTCATAGTCCTCGGCAAGTTCCTCCAGAACTGCAGCATTAGTTGAATAATTCGTCTTACCGCGTTTTTTCTTAGCCTTCAGTCCCATACGCTCAAATAAAACTTCCCCAACCTGACGCGGAGAATTAATATTGAAAACCTGCCCCGCAAGCTCATAAATCTTTCCTTCTATTTTTGAAAGCTGATTATTCATTGAAACAGTAAGCCTGTGAAGGTAATTTTCATCAACAGAAACTCCTGTGTATTCCATATCAGCCAGAACAAAGGTTAGTGGAACTTCTACATTATATGTAAGCTCTAATTCTTTTTCATCAAGATTGTTAATCCAAAATTTTGTTAATTCTACTACAGTGAAAATTTCATCTGCTGCATAATTTAGAATAGTATCTGACGGAGCATCAGCAAAATGAATTTGTTTTTTCTTATTTTTTTCAAACGGCGAATATTGAACAACAGCATGATTTAAGTGTTCCATAGCCTGAATGTCCAATTCATGGTTTCTTTGCGGGTCTTTTACATAACTTGCAAGAGCTGTATCAAATATAATACCATTTGCACATACATCAAGACACCTTAAAATATTAAATGCTGTTTTTGCATTATGAGTTGTCTTGTATACACTCGCATTCTCAAACAATGGTTTAAGCTCCGAGATAACATCCGGCAAACGAAGCTGATTTTCAATATTTGAATGATTTATCGGAACATAAAAGGTTTTTGTAACAGAGCTGCCGCCTGAAAAATGAATATGAGCATCAGCAGATAATTCACCGCTGCACGCAAACGAAAATCCCGTAACAAGAGAACTTACGGCACTTCTGACATCAGCATAGATATTAAATGCAATTAATGAATGTTTTTGAAGTTCAGCAATCATCTCTGATAAGTCTGAAGAATCAGTTATAAGTTTCTTTTCAAATTTAAAATCCGAGTTTTTATTAATTTCTTCATTAACCGCATCAGCAAAAAATCCAAGCTGCAAAGATCCGTCAGAAGGTATATATGCAGGTTCATTGCGGTTAATTTTGTCAAAAGAATACATTATTTCATTAATATTCTTGATAAAAGTATAAAATTGCATTTTCTTTAAAAAGTCAGTAACAACAGCGACTTCAGGCAAATCGACTTTTGCCTTATCAAAATCAAAGTCAATATCAACATCCCGTACAATAGTCGCAAGATATTGGCTCATTTTTGCCTGCTCTTTACCTGCGCAAATTTTTTCTCTCACTGACTTTTCAGGGATATTTTCACAATCGGCAAGAACTGCATCAAGAGTTCCGTATTTTGCAAGAAGTTTCTGCGCCGTTTTTTCACCAATACCTTTTACGCCGGGAATACAGTCAGAAACATCCCCTCTTAAACCTTTGTAATCAATAACCTGATCAGGATAAACACCGAGTTTTTCAAAAATTCTGTCCCAGTTATATTCTATTAACTCACCTTTAGAGGGTAAAATGACTTTTACACAACCATTTTTATCAACAAGCTGAAATGCATCCTGATCACCTGTTAATATTAAAACCCTATGCCCGAGTTCACAAGCTTTTTTAGAAATTGTTCCGATGACATCATCTGCTTCAAAGCCTTCCTTTGTATAAACAGGAATATTAAAAGCTTTTAACCCGTCATAAATTAAATTCATCTGTGAGCGCATGTTGTCAGGCATAGCCTCACGGTTGCACTTATAATCAGAATAAGTATCTGTTCTGAATGTATGATGGCTGACATCAAAAGCGACAGCAATGGCGTCAGCGTTCAAGTTACTGTTTTTAAGCAAGTCGAAAACAGCCTTAAAAAATCCGTATACAGCCCAAGTGGGAGTACCATCGGATGTTCTCATATTACTTCTCTCTAATGCATAGTACTGTCTGAAAGCTAATGCATGACCGTCAATCAAAATTAATGTTTTATTATTACTCATACTTATATTTTTTCATAAATACAAGTATTTTACAAATATGTTAAGTATCTTTTCACTAAAAAAGGCGATTATTAAATCGCCTTTTTTAAATTTATGCTGTAATCTCTTTATCTTTTACAGTGGTAGGAAGCGGAACAACCTGAGCATTTTTTCGATTTCTAACCATATCAGCAGTAACGGTAAACTTTGTCATATCATTCTTTGTCGGAACATCATACATTACATCAAGCATAATTTCCTCAACAATTGAACGTAATGCCCTTGCACCTGTCTTACGCTTAATAGCTTCTTGAGCAATTAAATCTATAGCTTCAGGTTCAAATTCCAATTCAACGCCGTCCATTTCAAGAAGACATTTATACTGCTTCAAAACAGCATTCTTAGGTTCTGTCAAAATCATTTTCAGCGTTTTTTCGTTTAATTCGTCAAGAACCGCATAAATTGGAACACGGCCAATGAATTCAGGAATTAAACCGAATTTTAACAAATCTTCAGGCTGCAATTTTTTAAGCATTCTCACAGCTGCCGCATCTTTTTCAGCCTGTGTCATAGGTGCTTTAGCCCCAAATCCGACAGAAGTTCCTTCTCCTGCTCTGCGTTCTACGATTTTTTCCAAGCCAACGAAAGCACCGCCGACAATAAATAATATATTACTGGTGTCAATTTCAATAAATTCCTGATGAGGGTGCTTTCTTCCGCCCTGAGGAGGAACATGCGCAACAGTACCTTCAATCATTTTTAATAAAGCCTGTTGAACACCTTCACCTGATACATCACGTGTAATAGATGTATTTTCGGATTTTCTTGAAATTTTATCAATTTCGTCAATATAAATAATACCTCGTTCGGCTTTCGCAGAATCAAATTCTGCATTTTGGTAAAGACGCAAAAGAATATTTTCAACGTCATCACCAACATAACCCGCTTCTGTTAAAGTAGTGGCATCGGCAACAGCAAAAGGTACATCAAGCATTTTTGCAAGCGTCTGCGCCAACAGAGTTTTACCTGAACCGGTAGGTCCGACAAGCAGAATATTAGATTTTTGAATTTCAACATTATTTTTTAAATCTGCAGTCTTGTTATGTTTCAAACGTTTATAATGGTTATAAACGGCAACAGATAAAACTTTTTTTGCGTCATCCTGACCTACAATATATTCATCAAGGTAAGCCTTAATTTCATGCGGCTTCGGAATAGGTTTTTCTTCCGTTGAAGTTTCGGCATCATTACCTTCTTTATCTTTATTCTCAAAAAATTCTTCATCGAGAATTTGATTACACAAATCAACGCATTCATCACAGATATATACTTCAGGACCTGCGATAAGTTTTTTTACCTGATCCTGAGATTTTCCGCAAAATGAACATTTTAATCTGCTATCATCATGTTTTGGCATTTTATTTTACCCTTTCTGCCTTTATACGGCAGACTTAATTATTACAAACTTATATCACAATTACTTTAAAGCATCTCTGGTAACAACTTTATCAATCATACCGTATTCAAGAGCTTCTGCAGGAGTCATAATATAATCACGATCAGTGTCTTTTTCAATCTTCTTGATAGACTGACCAGTGTTAGAAGCAAGAATTTCATTTAATGATTTCTTAATTCTTATGATTTCAGCAGCCTGAATTTCGATATCAGTAGCCTGCCCCTGTGCACCGCCTAAAGGCTGATGGATTAAAACACGGGAATGAGGTAAGGCCATTCTCTTGCCCTTAGTCCCTGAAGAAAGGAGAAAAGCTCCCATAGAAGCAGCCTGTCCCAAACAAATAGTTGAAACATCAGCTCTAATATGCTGCATGGTATCATATATTGCAAACCCTGCAGTTACGGAGCCGCCAGGGCTGTTGATGTATAGCATAATGTCTTTTTCAGGATTTTCACTATCCAATAACAACAACTGAGCAACAACCAAATTTGCTACCATATCATCAATCGGAGTTCCCAAGAAAATAATTCTTTCTCTCAACAATCTTGAAAAAATATCGAAAGAACGTTCACCTCTGCTTGATTGTTCTATTACTACCGGTACAAAGCTCATTTTTTTTTAACCCTTTCCGCCGGCTTTCGCCTGACTTTATATATCTCTGTCAGAGGCTGTGCCTCCGTTTTAACATTACTAATATCTATTTACATTATATAACTTTTACTAATATTAATCAAAAATGTGCCGTTGTAAATACGGCACATATATTAATTTTGATTTATTATTTGATTTCAACTTTATTGTTTTCCATCAAAAAGTCTCTTACTTTATCATTCATAGCCTGCTGTGAAATAGAAGCAAGAACTTCAGGATTTTGACCGAGCTGCTTAATTAAGTCTTGCGGTTTTAAACCGTAAGCAGCACCTAATTGAGCAAACTTAGTTTCTAAATCTTTTTGTTCAAGTTTAATATTTTCTTCTTTAGCTATTTTGTCGATAACAAGAGAATTTTTAATTCTTACAAGAGCATCTTCATTAAGGTTTTTCAATAATTGATCTTCGCCCTGTGACTTAACAAGAGCATCCCAATTGATACCTTGAGCTGCAAGTCTTTGTTTATATTCTTCTCTCAAAGAATTAGCTTCTCTGTCAATCATAGATTGAGGAATTTCAACTTTTGAAGCGTCAATTACTGTCTTAAACACTTCATTTTCAGAATTTTGTTTGTTTGTTCTTTCTCTTTGAGATTCCAAATATTTTTGAATATCAGCCTTTAATTCATCAACATTTTTGAAAGGACCTACCTTTTGAGCAAATTCATCATTTAACTCGGGTAATTTCTTTTCTTTAATTTCATTTATTTTAATTTTAAAAGTTGCAGGCTGTCCTTTAAGTTTTTCATCATGGTAATCTTCAGGGAAAGTTACCTTAATTTCAAATTCATCATTAAGATTTTTACCTACAAGCTGTTCGGCAAAGCCTGGAATAAAGTTTGAATGAGCTAAGTCCAACGGATAATTTTTAGCTTCGCCGCCCTGAATTTTTTCACCGTTTGCATAACCATCAAAATCAATTACTGCGATATCAGTATCTTTTGCCGGTCTGTCAATAACGATTTCCTGAGTACTGTGTTGATTTAAAAGATTATCTATAGATTTTTGCATTGCATCTTCTTCAACAGGAGAATCTTTAACTTCAAGAGTTAGACCTTTATATTGTCCGAGAGTAACTTCCGGTCTTAATTCAGCTTTAGCCGTAACGGTTAAATCTTCACCTATATTAAAATTGTAATTTGTAATATAAGGTTGTGCAATAATATCTAAATTATTGTCAACAACAGCCTGATTAATAGCTTTCGGCATAAGATTTTCGATAGCTTCCTGCTTAATTCTTTCAGTACCGACATGTCTTTCTACTACTGCACGCGGTGCTTTTCCTTTTCTAAAACCATCAATATTAACGTATTGTGAGATTTTTTGAACAGCTTTATTATAAGCTTCTGCAGCATCTTTTGCCGGAATAGTAATATCTAATTTTACAACATTTTCTTTTTCTTTTTCTAAAGTAACTTTCATTTCTAGATCCTTATATTTAATTAATACATGTGTATTAATCATACCGCAAAAAAGAATTTGTGCAAGTTATAAGCAAAGGCGGGAATAAAATACCCGCCGAAATTTAATAGTTCATTTCCCAGTTATCATTCAATATTTTTCCGAAACAGCCGTAAAGCTCCACACTGGAAGATGCGCAATGAGTATTATACATATCCTCTCTTTCTTCCCTGGTTAAAGGAGCGTCTCCGCCGAAATCATCAATTAGGGCATTATTATATATCATAAGCCAGAATAAATCCCTGCCTTGAATATTAGGTCCTTTAGCTCCGTTAATATCAACACCGAGATTTACAAGTTTTTGCCCTGCAGGATCATAAAGAGGTCTGATTGATGTACCATTAGATAAAACAAAAGATTTTGTTTTGGAAAAACTCGGGACTGCACCGTTAAGTTTATTGTAAGCAGTTGAAAAACATTCATCTGCATTATCACACTCTTTTACAACTTTAAAATAAGATTTTATAAATGCATTTAACTCATCTTGAGAATTTAAACCTGCTTCCTTAAGATTAAGCGCATTTTTATCGGTTTGATACTGCAAAAGAGCTTGACTAAATTCATTATAAACCTTATGCAGCTGAGTTACATAAGTTTTTCGCTGATGATTTTGCATTAATGTAGGTACCGTCATTGCAGATACTACACCGATAATGCCTAAAGTGACCAAAACTTCTGCTAACGTAAATCCCAAGCGTACCGCTTGACCCGACACAAAGATTTTGAATAAATCCTCAAAACTATGAGCAGGAGCTACAGAATTGCCCCCCCCCCGTAATTGTACAATTTTTTCATAATTGCTCCTTTCTTTAAATTTTATTATAACACAAAACAGTCTCAAATTCCAGAGACTGTTATTATGTTTTACAAGAGTTTTATGAAGCTTTTACAATATCATATGCAGTTTCGGCATCAATTGCACCTTTCTCTCCTAGTGCTGTACCGCGTTTCGCAAATCGTCCACGAATTTTTTGAGCAGCTTCTTCTGCATTTATATCATAATCCGATAATCTTGTTTTCATTCCTAATGAATTAAAGAAAGTTTCGATTTTATCAACGGCAATATCAGCAGCCTTCAAATCAACCGGTTCATTTACTCCGAAAACTTCTCTTGCAAGTTTCGCTAATTTTTTAGATTTGCTGACTTTTTGATTTCTTAACAAGCGCGGTTCTATAATCGCTAAACTTTGACCGTGATCAATACCGTAAAAAGCTGTCAATTCATGTCCTATCATATGAGTTGCCCAATCTTGCGGAACTCCCAAAGAAATCCAGTAATTTAAACCGCAGGTAGCACACCAGAATACATTTGCCCTTGCGTCATAATCATCAGGATCGGCAATAACTTTCGGAGCTTCTTTTATTAGAGTTCTTAAAATACCGAGAGCCCAATCGTCCTGAAGAGGAGAATTAACATCATAAGTACAGTACTGTTCCATTACATGCACAAAAGTATCTACAATTCCGTTAACTGTTTGCCTTAAAGGCAGGCTATAGGTAACTTGAGGGTCAATTATTGAAAATTGCGGATATAACGGCTCCCACTGAAAAGCGAGTTTTTCATCGGTAGAAATTCTTGAAATTACAGCACCGTTATTCATCTCTGACCCTGTAGCAGGTAAAGTGATTACATCCGCCAGAGGTAATGCATCTCTTACAGGATTTTGTTCTACCATAAAATAATCATAGGCATCTTTTTCACCGTAATATTTTGAGGCAGCGGCAATAAATTTTGTACCGTCTAAAACAGAACCGCCGCCCACAGCCAATAGAAAATTAATGCCTTCATTTTTTACAATATCAACAGCTTTCATCAATGTTTCGTACTTAGGATTTGGCTCAATGCCGCCGAATTCCAAAATATCATACCCTTGAAGAGCATTTTTTACCTGCTCATATACGCCGTTTTTCTTAATTGAACCGCCGCCGTATGTTATTAAAATCTTTTTTGACTTATCTATAAGTTCAGGAAGTTTTGCAATAGTACCCTTTCCAAACACAATACGTGTCGGACAATAAAATTCAAAATTATTCATAAACAAACTCCTTTCAGTAAAGTTATGTTAGTATAAATTTTAAATATTGTCAAAAGAAAACATGTTTTTGATACAATATTTTTCGGAAGAGGAGAAAGTATGGAATTTATCAATTCAATTTTAGGACATTTAATAAATTTTATTGAACATATAATAACACTTATGGGACCGTTGGGCATAAGTTTGCTTATGGCTGTCGAATCCTGTAATATACCGCTGCCAAGTGAAGCCATTTTGCCTTTTGCGGGATATATAGTCAGCAAGGGAGAAATGAATTTTCATGTAGCGGCATTCGCAGGCGCATTCGGCTGTGTTTTAGGTTCAATACCTTCATATTATCTCGGATATTTCGGCGGCAGAAAGTTTGTTGAAAAATACGGTAAATACTTTTTAATCTCACATAAAGACCTTGAAGAAGCGGATAAATGGGTTGAAAAATACGGAGACTGGGCATTTTTCTTATGCAGGATGCTTCCTGTGGTAAGAACATTCATTTCTCTTCCTGCCGGAATTTTAAGAGCTAAAAAAAGAATTTTCTTTACTTTAACCTTCTTAGGGTCTCTTGTTTGGAGTTACCTGCTTGTATATGTTGGCGTTAAAATGGGCGAAAATATGGAAGCTTTTAAGCATATATGGCATAAATTTGATATTGCAATAGTCATAATTTTCGGAATTTTGGGAGCCTTATATGTTTACAAACATGTTAAACACCTCAAGGAATCATAATTTTTTCAAAATAAAATCTCTAAGAACTACAGCATGGTTAATATGCTCATCTTTTGCAGCGTATATAAGTGAAACATTTTTATTTTTTAAAATATCAATAATTTGATTAACAGCACTGTTATGTTTTAGCTCCTCAGTATATTTTTTAGAAAAGTCCTTAAACTTCTCAGGTTCATGATTAAACCACTTTCTTAAATCTGTGCTTGGAGCAGCATCTTTAAGCCATAAATCAATGTGAGCATCTGTTTTAGTTTCTCCGCGCGGCCAGAGCCTGTCTATCAGTATTCTGCAGCCGTCAATTTTTAAAGGTTTTTCATAAATTCTTTTAATCTGTAAATTATTCATAATGTTAATCTAAAAGAAAAATAATTAAAATTAATTACTCAACAGACTTATTGCTAAGAAAAATTTTTTACAAATTTTATTACACAGAATATACTCGGATTAGAAATTTTCTTATGCTAATATTGAAGTATAAAAGTTTTTAAACTGAAGCAAAACCCGATCTTGCCGGATTTTGAAAAAAATTATTAAACAAGGAGAAATATTTATGTATTACACAACAGATTATAAATCTCCTCTGGGGAATATTACATTAGCTTCTGACGGAGAATGTCTTATTGGAGTTTGGCTGGAAGGTCAAAAATACTTTGGAGGAACTGTCGATTTGAAAATGGTTCAAAATGACAATCTTAAAGTATTTCAAGATACTAAAATCTGGTTTGATAAATATTTTAAAAATCAGAGACCTGAAATATCCCAATTACCTTTAGCCCCAATCGGTAACAGTTTTAGACAAACTGTATGGAAAATTTTATGTGACATTCCTTACGGAGAAGTAACAACATACGGTGAAATTGCAAAAAAAATTGCAAAACAAAGAGGAAAGGGAAAAATGTCTGCCCGTGCAGTAGGCGGCGCAGTAGGGCATAATCCCATATCAATAATAATTCCATGCCACAGAGTTGTAGGATCCAACGGCAGTTTAACCGGGTATGCAGGCGGTATCAGCACAAAAATAAAACTTCTTAAACATGAAAATGTTGATATGACAAAGCTATTTATACCAAAGAAAAGTACATCACCATAGGAGTTAGATTTAAAGGTGGAGATAAAAAACAGGAAATAAAAAAGAGCTCTAAAATCAGAGCTCTAAAATTTTAAATGGGGCGCCATGTAGGTCAATGTTCGAAGTAATTTATGATACAGAATGTATATTATTATTAGAAGGTATTAATAATTTTTTAGCAGCATAATTTGTATCACTTCAAAAAATCAAACAATAGTCTATATTTAAACCTATACCCTCGTTTACGCAAAAATTTTATATATTCTATGCGTTCCAATCGGTCATTATAACGGTCACTGAATGCCTGCATAGAATATATTTCTTTATCTTGCTGTATAAAAACACCCTCTAATGCCTCAATAAATGAGGTCTTTACTACTATATATTTTTTTCGTAGCTTATCTGTTATTACTGCAAAATACATAATAACAGTTTAGTCTTTTTTAAGATGTTTTCAATAAAAAAAGCCTTGATTAATTAAAATCAAGGCTGGCGTTTAAATGAGAGAGAAAGCTAACTTATGTAATTCTTTATCCCGGCCAGAATCCCCTCTGCAAAAATTTCAGGCTTGTCGCGCAATAGTTTTTCTTCTTCAGGGTTTGAGATAAACGCCGTTTCTACAAGCACAGCCGGAGATTTTGTTCGCTTCAATACGTGAAATACTTCAGATTTCGCCCCCCTATCAAATAACCCGGTATGTTTCACTAAAGATTTTTGTATTGTTTCTGCAATTCGCTTTCCTTTATCCGAACCTGGATAATAAAATACTTGTACACCACGTGCTGCTGCATCCTTGTAACTATTACAATGAACAGATACAAACAAATCTGCGCCGCTCTTGTTTTCCTCTTTTGACACTTCCGTAAATGAGTGTTGTTCCTGATAAACCATTACAGAATACCCCGCATTACGGAGTTTCTGCGCCAAAATATCACAAATCCGTTTTACTACATCTTTTTCTTTTAACCCGTTCTTTGACACCGCTCCGGGGTCGTTCCCGCCATGACCGGGGTTTAAAAATATTTTCATCTTTTACTACCTCATTTGTTGTTCTAATATAATGTCAAGTTTATGGTTTATGCCGTCAAGTGTGGTTTTCAAGTTATCATGCTGCATATCGCAATAACGGCACTGCACGTATTCGTTTTCTACGTGGTTGATACGTTTATGAAGTGCATCATCTTTTGTTTTTAATTCTTCTATATCGCCGTCAAGTCGTGCAAATTCGGGTTTAAGTGCTTTTTTAGCTTCCGAGTGCATATATGCCCTAACCATAGAAAAACCTACACTTCCGCCGCCAAGAAATGACGCTGCAAACGTTATTATTGTTTCTGTCGGAATATTCATTGTTTCTCCGTTATCAGTTATATTTTATAAACTCGTTATAAAGCTCGTCATAGTCCTTTTTATCTTCATCAGAAAAGTTTTCAAGATAACGGGCAGATATTTTAAACATTTTTTCTGCTGCATTAGTAGCCCTCTTTAAGTCCCGTTTTTCCTTAATTATTTCCGTTTCAGACTGACGCTTTTTTCGTGTTGTTATACAATCGGAAACGCTGTCAATAGCGTTTCCGACTGCTTCAACAGCTTTAGGAACATCAAAGCTCATTATTCTGCGCCCTCAAGGTTACCTTCAACACCGTCGATTTTGTCGATTTGAGTTTTTAAAAACTCATTTAATGTCTCGAGTATAGGAGTTTTGATTGGTAAAACAATCGCATCATCAAGAGGAGTTTCAGAGGTTGTCACAACCGTTGTGACTAAATCATCCAACGCGGAGATAAACCAATCATCTAATTTATCTGCGTGTCTTTCGCACCACTGCAATAGGGCTGTTTTCATTTTGTCATCCATAATTTCCTCACTTTCTTTTTCTACATACAAAATCAGCAGTTAAAACTGCTGTTAAAAACTTTTTTTACAAAACACTTGACAATGATATCAAAATATGATATCATATAAGTATGAGTAAACGAGATAAACTTATTCAAAAAATTATGTCCGGTGCCTGCATTACCTTTGCAGAAGCTGAAAGATTATTAACAGATTTAGGTTATCAGTCTGAATTCCCCCAAGGCGGCAGTTCACACAAAACTTTCAGAAAAGCCGGATGCGATAAAATTACACTCGTGGCAACTCAAAAACCTTTAAAAAAATATGCAATGAAAATGATTGTAGCAGCTCTTGAAATGGAGGGATTTTAATATGTCAGAAAAAAATCTTGAATATTACTTAAATTTACCCTGGTCATACCGCTTTGAATGGTCTGATGAAGACGAATGCTATGTAGCTTCTATTGCCGAATTAAAGGGCTGTATGTCTCATGGTGAAACAATTATTGAAGCGACTGAAATGATACAAGACGCTTTAAAATCATATATTTCAAATTCTTTGCAATATGGCGATGAAATTCCTGAACCTTTAAAACCTGTTGACTTTAAAGGTAAAATTCCATACAGAACAACTCCGGATAAACATTACAGAATTGCCAAACGCGCAAAATCTTTAGGTGTAAGCATCAACGCGCTTATTGATGAAGCTGTTGAAGAAAAGCTGCAAGAAACAGCGTAAGCCTTTTCTGTTCATTATACCGATTATCATTAACAGAAAGGATAAAACATTATGGATATGTATAACCCGTCTCATCCCGGAGAAATATTAAAAGATTTATATTTACCTGATTACAATTTATCGGTAACAGCTTTTGCGTTAAAACTCGGAGTTTCAAGAACTACCGCATCTGAGCTTGTAAATTGCAAAAATGGCGTATCTGCTGAAATGGCATTAAAACTTGCTAAGGCTTTCGGTACTTCTGCTCAGTATTGGCTTAACTTGCAACAAGCCTTTGACCTGTGGCAGGCTAAGCAGCGCGTTAACCTTGATAACGTTGAAGTTATTGCAATGTAGCAAGGGCAACACGCAATTCGGATGCTTGATTTTCTATTTCCTTAAGTTTTTCTAAATCCTCATCAGTTTGAGTGCCTGCAAGAATTGCACGCAACGGGCGAACTACTTCCGCATCCAATAATTGCAGATGTGTTTTGATTTCATTTTCCTGTTTGTCTTTTTCCCGCTCTGCTATTAAGGCAGAATATTCGTCGTCTGTCAGTTTTACAAGCTTGTTATCCTCTGCCTTGAAACGTTCGGGCGCGGCTTCTATTTCTGACGCGGTTTCATCATCTACGTATTGCCAACCTTCTTTTAAGTCACCCTCATAATAGACCGTTTCAACTATCTTACTTTCAATATGGACTGCTTTTTTACCATAATAGCAAGGGCGGATCTCCCATTTTCCATTTATAAAATAGGGTGCTTCACAAGCACCACAATCAGGCGGTGCAATTTTTGTTGCATATGCAGGTATATGCGGGTTTGAAGGGTTTTCAGGGTTATAAATCGCTTCTCCCTCTTTCTGGTAACGTTTTGTATTCATGTCAAATAAATAGATTTTCATAATTACTCCTATCTGTATTTTATTATCAATCTTGTTGCTATACTGCTTTGCTTTACACTGCCACCGTTTTTGTAAGTTGAATTTGAGCGTGAAGCGTCAATATTTATTACTCCAAAATCTGCAATACCTGAACCACCAGCATTTGAACGCCCACCAGAAGTCTGGTATAATGCACCGGTTTGCACACTATTATTTAAAACATGATACCGGTCACTTTTACCTGTTATATTAGGCAATTCAGGCTCAACATTCTTACCGTTTGGAGTTGTGCTGCCGTTTGTAAAGCTTAAAACATCTCCGTCGCGGATTAGAGGAAATCTAAAAGTCGTTTCACCGTCACCGCTTGAAAATTTGCCGTACAGTCCGGATTGCCATTCATCTTCTGAAACGATAAATCCGTATTTTTCAGCTATTGCGTAAAGTTCAGGATATTCTGTTCTCTCGGCAATCTGTCCTAAGCCGTACCAGGCATAATTTTTTGGCAAGGTTTCTCCTGACCAGAGAGCTATATGTAAAATATCATAATTTTGACCGTATTCGCTTTTTAGCTGATTGTAAGGATTGTTAGTTACTGTTACTGTCATTATTTTTTGCTCCTTCCAGTTGCTGAAGTTCTGTACGTAATGATTGCGCCTGCCGGTTATAATATTCCAGCCACGAAACGCCTTTTGTATATTCTGAAGGCTCGCACATTGCGCGGATACGCTTTTTGTCCAGCGCGTTTAATTCCTGCTTTATTTCTGATATACGGGCAACACGCGAGTTTTCAGCACATTCTGTTGCATAATCGGGGTTTAATAAAATTTGACCGTTTTCATACTTGTACTTTGTATTTGCAGGGGTATAATCATCATAATCAGTTAATATAAAATTTTTAAAATATTTGTTTGCAATATATGAATTAGATGTGGATTTTATAGGAATATTGTTTTCTGTTTCAACATAAATCATTTATTTTTCTCCTGTTTCGCAATAGTAAAATCTTGCATATTTTAAATTGCCGCCGTTTGCCCAAACTCTGTATTTGTTTCCTTTCGGGATGAACATTGCACCCAGACAATGGGTCCCCTGAGCTGCTGTGTGTTGATTGCCAATTCCGACCTTACCATCAGGAGTGTATACATAAGCGGCTATTTGTGCCGCTGCGTGCATATTTTCACAATCAATAATTGCATAACCGTCGGCTTCAGCTATTAGAACTTTATCAAAAGCAATATCAATATAATTATTGGTTAAAAGCAGCATTTTTCTTGAACTGTCTTGAATAACACTAATCGCGTTATCTGTTATATTGGAGAAATCAGTATCAGCTTTGATGTTTGTTAACTGCTCAATTTCCGGTAAAATATTGTAGGGATTAGCTTTAAGAGTTACCCCCCCCCCGAACTCGAAAGCTTCTCTATGTGCGCATTTGGAACTATTTCGACAATTTCTTTTTCGGAAGAAGAAATCTTTTTATATGATTTATAAGGCATTACACTGGTATCTACCCACACATCATTAACCTGCATTTCGGAAGGTTCAGCCTTTTGAATATAAATTTTATTACTGTATATCTCAAGACCACCTGTGTCAGGGTTATAAAACAAATTATAAGTGCCGTCTGCAAGGTCTGATATATCAAGTGAAACATCTTCGCTTACGGTATAAGTCTTCCCCGATGCTGTTGTACATACCGCCGGAGAATGCTGCGTTAATGTACCGTCTGATAATGTTATCAATGCAGCGTCACCGTTCTCATCTACGGGGCCGGAATTAAAACAAAATACTGGCAAGCTGCTGCCCGAACCGCCTGAGATATTTGTTTGAACATGAAAGTTGATTTTGTTTTTATTGTCTATCGTTAAAATTTTTGTCCAGGATTCCGCATTTGTTAAATCATCTGAATTTGAGGCTTTATTCGAGCGGTAAAGTTCAAAATCCGTTCCGCTCATTGACCAGACTAGAACAGAAGCATTATAAGATACTTTATCGGAATGTTTAAAAATACCAATATTGGTTAAAGCATTTATAAACTGGGTTTTATTATTACCGTCTTCAAGCTCGCCGTCAGGCACAACTCCGGCTAGCTGTAATACCTGGTATAAGCAATATACAATATCCTGAATATGCTCTGCAACGATGTCAGTGCCATCTTGCTGGCCGGGTGAGCTTTCATTTTTAAGTGCACCGAATGGTAAATCAGTTGTAGCTGATTGCGTTTTTTCATAATCATATAGGTTTTTCATAAATTTCCTCTAATACAATGTAATTTTACAAAGACATACATATTCGGCAGGTCTGGTTTTTAAAAGCAAATCCACAAAAATTTTATACTGCCCGTATGTCATTGGATTTATAACTGTTATTATTAAAACTTTATCCCAGCGGGTTATTTTTGCAGGATCATCGTAATCATTACCGTAATATAAAGCTCCGTTGCAGATTAATTTGTAGCCTGATGCCCCGTACTGAACTTTTGTATCGTTTACGGTCTGACCGTATTGGGTATGACCGTATTCAAAAGTTCCGAGATAAGTCAGGTCTTTCATAGGGATATTTTCAACAACCTTTACCTGTAATCCCGCACGTGCCATTACCTGCTCTATATATCCAAATCCCTGACCGCCC
>FR900471.1:38907-52044 GCA_000438175.1 Fusobacterium sp. CAG:439
CCCTCACCGCCCCGAAGCGACCATTGAACCTCAGCATTTGCCTGACGTTCTTTTAATATATCCGAAATTACTTCAATCCCGAAAAGATCTTCATAATTTTCAACATCAGCCAGCTGCTCATCTTCATCTGCATATCTGTTTGAGGTTAAAAACGGAGCATAAACTATTCTGTAGGCAGACCTTCTTATATCTTCAAAAGGCTTAATTAAAGCACAAATCAGAGCACTTATATTGACATTTACTAACCGCCACGCGCGACCATTGCCGAGAAGGCTTTTAAAACTCTGAAAAATCATAGCACTACATCCACACCATTAATCTTTAATTTTTCAAGATAAGCAAGTGAACCAATCCCCAAAATATCCTCGTTGATTATTTCTCCTGCCGAATTTTTCAAAACAAACGAAGTATAAGTCCCGCCGTCTGTATCAATGGCATTTTGCACAGCTGCATTTAATTTGCCCGAATTAATCGTTGCATCCTGCTTTGTATAACCAAGAGCCAGAATATTAGGTTTTTTAGTATCAAGGTACGAAATAACTGCATCTTTAATTTTGGTATTTATTTCGTTTGTTGCAGAGCTTAATTCGGTTATCTCTATACGATAACCGGTATAATTAGGCTCTCTTAATTCCACCACCGCACCTGCAGGACGGCGGGTATTTTTCATATCTTCAGTTCCGTTTATTGCCATTGCTGCCTGATAAAATAATCCTGAACCGGATATAACTTTCATGTTTCCGTTTTCCCATTCCGGAAAAGGGTTAGGCGTTACACTGCCCGAAGGAGTTCTGTCCTTGCCGCTGCCATCAGCAACAAGATAAAGAACAATAGTCCCTGATTCCAGAACATAAGGAAAGACATCTCTAATCCCTGATACTTTTGTCCCCCAAAGGAAATAATCAACTAAACTGCCGCCTTGTGCTTTTCGCTTAAATGCAATAAGCACGCGGTTTCTGTAATCTTCTATCTCCTCATCAGTACTACCGGTAACAAGAACAGATTTTACAACAGCTTTATCAGGTATCCCTTCATAAGGATTTGTAATATCAAGCTCTTCACCCGGGTTTAAGTTGCCGGCGGGACCGGAAGTCTTTGCTTCCACACTTAAAACCGCTGTTCCGCCAATCGGTGAAACTGTTGAAAGAGAACTGTACACCACACCGTTTTTCGGGCTTTTCCACAAAGTTCCCGAAATAACAGAGGCTGCCGTAACATTAATTATTTCTACCTGAAGTGTTGTTTTTGCTCCGGTTTTATATTCAACCCCTAATAAAGAACCCCACATCTTTAAAACAGGAAATGAACAAGTCTTTGGATGGATTTGAAGATATACCCACGCTAAATAATTTTGCTGCATAGAAGCTACACCTGCAACAGACCAGGCTAAAGAACGAACAACCGCTTTTGGCAGCAATGGCGCATCTATTCCGGTTTCTCTCTTTATCCTCGTTGTATAATCACTAATAATACCGGCTTGAATTTCTTTTAATGTTTTCTTTTTATATCCTGCCATAAATCTCTCCGAAACGTTTTAATTCTGCTTGTTCTCTATCCCATATAAAGCTGTATTTTTCTGTTATATCATCCGGTCGCATTATTGTGATAATAAGTTCGGTGATTTTATCAACTTTTGCATTTGCATCAGCATCAATACTTTTTACAAGCCCGGCATTTATCATCCAGTTTAATTTTGAAACAGCAAGGCTTGCAAGATTATTCAAATTTATAATATTAACAGGCTTCTTTAATTCCTCTTCAATATCTTCACTTTCAGATTCCGCATTCTCAATATCAAACCCTTCATAAAAAGATTTACCGCCAAAAAGACTTAAATACGCAGCATTATAAAGGGTATTATTAAGTATAATATCACCGTCAATACTTATATCAAGTTCGCCGCCGTCACCGTTATCTATCATTAAAAAATCTGACATACATCCTCTTTTTCAAGATATAATATCTTCAATATTTATTGGTTCAACTTCTACTTTTAATTCTGGAATATTCGGATTTTCAAAAGTATGAGAACTGGCTTTTTGAAGCTCAGTTGATAAAGCCGCAGATGAACTTAATATTTCAGACTGCATAACAGCAAATTTTCCATAAGGCCCTGAAATATAGGTAATCGCATTTTTTATCCAGTTCACGACATCCTGCAAGTTTGCCGGATTAGCTTCAACTAAAGGCTTTAATAATTCCTGCTCTTTTAATATGGCAGAATATTGTGCTTTTAGAAAAGCAACTACTGAATTTCTTATCGAATTTAACTTATTACTCAGATACCCTTGCAGTTCGACACTTTTTTCGTTTATTTCTTCCTGCGAAAGCCCTTCAAAACTTGCTGCAGTTTTATCAAGATAATTATTTACCCCTTGTATTTGTAATGTTAAATTATCAATGTAGGTCGTATTAATTTCAGCCATCCTTACCCCTTTTTATCCATCAAGCCGCATGTCACAGTTAGAGTATCACCAGCGGTCATTATTATAGAGCTGCCGCCGGAACCAGAACTTAAATTACCTGTTACATCCGTACATGCAGAATTTAACATTATAGTAGTTCCTGAATTTAACTCAATATCTCCAATACAATTCATTACAAAACGATTACAATTAAATTGTATGGTACCATCATTTTTTAAATGTATTTCAGCAGCAATAATTTTTCCTGTCGCATCAGTCGCATAAATTCTTTTTTCACCGGGAGAAGATTTTCTTTCGGTATCATCACGAAAAAGAAATATAACCCCGTCACGGGGATTGTTCCCGAGAAAAGATGACAGTGCTTTAACATTGTTCGGCGGATTATAGTCATCGCCGCCGCTGTGGAATTGTTCAAGGTATAAAGCATCAGAGCCGTAAAGCGTTGTCTTAAATTTCCTTATAAACCCTGAAATGGTTTTATCAAGTATTTTTGCTACTCTTAACATAACGGTAAACTTTCCGGTATTACACCTGTATAAGCGCATGGAAGCGTCAAGATTATAAAATTTCCCTTATTCCCGTCTTGTTCAAACTCTTCCACTATCATTTTTGTTTCTTCAAATATATAACAGGACGGAGCCTGTAAATAAACAAAGTCACCCTTTTTAAGGTTAAAGAAATCATTAACCGCCAATTTTACCTTTATTGCATCACCGATTGAACGGCAAGCAGTCCATCTTGCAAAATCCGCCAGACTGCCGGAATAAGTGTCATCAGCCGGTACTCGTTTTGTTACGGGTAAGTCATAAGGGATTTCAGCAACAGCCTGTGAAGGTTCAGGATATTGGCTTAGTGCAACATAATACCGTGCAAGGCTGTCTGTCGAAAAATCAGCCTGCCAGTCAGTTACCCCGACAGTTTCTCCCTCAATAAAAGACATTTTTACATCTTCGTCTTTTATCGTACCTACATAAAGCTTTGTACCGTCATCATCAACTATAAATCCGCGCGACGAAGCAAGTCTTGTAATAAATTCCCAGCAGGTTTCGTCCTCATGTGCGCCATAACTGTTCCCGATTTCTGTTTGCAGTACATAATCAAGATTTTGATTCTCTTCAAATTCAACAGCAAGACCGAAATAGTCACATATTGTCTGTATCACTGACCGTATACTTAAATAAGAAAAATTTAACGGCTCCGGTACAACCGTATCAAGTAAAATTCCCGCTGATGACATTATATAAACTGATGTATTCCAGCCGGATACCCCTTTTTGAGGCTTTATGTCCGAAATATAACCATTTAAAAATAAGCCCTCATTATCATTTACCGCTGCACTCTGACCGCGTTTAAATGTTAATTCTTCCGGATTTGTGTCAAATTCTAAGATTACTCCCTTTACCGCTCCGAGCATATTTATCAAAAAATAGTAATAAAAGCTCTGATAAACAGTTCCGTCTATGTTGCAGCGCACCCCCTCACCCTCTGCAGAAAGTTCATCGTCAACAGGAACAATAATATAACCGTCAGTGTTATTGTTAATTTTGCTGATATTACCTGCTTTATCAGGTGTGCCGTAAATCTTACGGGATATGTTGTCATAATCGGTTTCACCTTTATAAATTTTCTTAAACATAAATTAATATCTTTCGGCCTTTTTCCAAAAAGAAGAAATCATCGCCTGTAAAATTATTTGTTTTATTTACATATTCTATTGCAGCGTCCGGATCCGATTTAAACATATCAGGATAATATTCAAAGGCAATCATTAATGGATTTGAATGCTCTTTTAAGAAAACCGTTTTTTCGATTTTTAAATCATCGATTTTCTCTATTATTGAAGCTATCGTATCATTGACAATTTCTGTAGTATCAACTTCATTTATTATTATGTCTTCAAGTTTCTCATTGATTATCTTTTCTATTTCCTGAGATTGCTCGACATATTCGTCATTTATACCCTGTATATTTTCAGCTGCATCAACCGCATCATTACGTGTTTCAAATTCGCTGTCATTTACAACCTCACAGCCCGATATAATAGTAGATTTAAGATATATATCATCTGCTGTATATTCGGATTTTGAAACGTTTGACGATGAAGAAGGTAAAAAATCCGTTATCAAATCCGAAACAGAATTTATTACATCCGAAACGGAGCCATAAGTCAAAAAGCCTTTTTTCAATAACATGCCTAGCTGTGTTGACATTACAAGCGGGTTATTTAATATATTTTGAGATTTAATATCCCACAAAATACCGAGGAAATCTGAATTTTGAATATCATTGAATTTCTGCGTTAATTTATCAAGGTTTTGCGTCCACCGCTCTGCAAAAGTCTGCTTGTCTGCAAGAGCGTTTACAGTATCTGCAAAATTTTCAGACATAGTTTCCTGTACCTGGCTGATATTTTTTTTTAGAGAAGCAGACCGGGATGATTTTGCTGTCGGGTATATTGTACCACCGCACTGGTGAAACGAAATATTAACTTCTGTAAGAGAAGTTCTTTCTACAGTGTCCTGCTCAAAATCTATATCCAGCGCCTGAACGGTCATTATATTTCCGTAAGTAAGCTGTAATTTACTTTTACCATGTTCACAATACGCAGCTTCAAAATTGTTTGCATCTATATCATGATTATCTCCGAAAAAATACACTTTTAAAGAAAAATCACGACCTGATACACCCATATCTTGAAATGTATCATCAGATATATTTACAGTTTTATAAGATGTTCGGTTATTTTTCTTTCCGTAGCTGCGTGTAGGGTTATTTTTTACCTCGCCTTTACGTTTTCGTGAATATTTTATTTTGCCGTCTGTTTCCAGAATAAATTTTTTACCTGAAGGAGATGTCCATATAATCTGTTTTTGTCTGCCTGAATAATTCATTATTGTTTGCGTTTTCCTCTAAGTTTAACCTTAAATTCTCTGCCGTCAGGAGTTTTTGCATTGACAACTTTTGCGTCATATCCGTCAGGAACAATCAACTCAAGAGTTAAAATCCCATCGTTATTCACGTTCGGGTTTTTAGATTTTCCTACAGATTGTATAGTTTCATTGTTATATGTGTTTTGTGGAGGTTTAATTTCATACTGTCTTTTAAAATATTTTTCAAAGTCAATAACATTATCTTTTCTTGGCTGTGACATCTGCTCTATCATACGAACCGTCCTGTTGTTGTTATAAACTTTTGTAGCCGCGGGTAATTGAACAATTTCGGGCCCGCGCTCACCCACAAGTGCAAGACCGCCCGAAAAATAGTTGGTTCCGGATGCAAGCATTGGAAGACGTTTTACTTCAGGTTTTCCATTTTTTACCGCAATAGCATTATATCCGTCTATTATCATATTCAAAGGAGATATGAGTAAATTTAAAAGCCCTTTTATAATTGCAACTAATCCCTTAAACAGTCCACTTACAATTTCTGTTAAACCATTCCAAGCTTGTCTCCAATTGCCGCTAAAAACACCGTTTATAAAATTTAAGATTCCGTCAAAAACTTTTAAAATATTTGTTCCAATATCAAAAACACTTTTAAATACAACTGCTGCAACCTCTAATACAATAGGAATTGTAAGTCTTAAAACTTCCCACAAATTTTTAAAAATAGAAAGAATTGTAGGTAAATTCTTTTTAAAAGCATTTATAAAAATAGGAGCAAGAGTTGTTCCAAAATATCTAAACCAATAATTCAACTCAGGTAAAATTTCATCTACTAGCACAATTTTAAAAGGCGTAAATATTTGAGCTGCTTTATTGAAGATTTTTGATAATATTCCAAATACTCTTTCAAATGAGGTTTGTATAAGCGGACCATTATCAATAAGAAGCTGGTTAGCTTGCTTTAAAAGCCTTGTATATACAGGAAGCATTATACCTCCTAAATTTGTTTGAACTTCTTTTAACATTTCAGAAAAAATACGCATCTGGTTTGCAGCGTTGCCGCCTGTTCTTAAAAAATCTCCCTGAGCATTTGTTGTTTTTGCCATAACATAAGCATAACGTAATTCCACCTTTTCAGCTTCTGTCATATCTTTTATTTTTTTGCGTAACCCCTTACTACGTGCAAATTCTTCAAGGTTTGCCTGCAGCATCATTACACCAAGATTTTTTAACGACTCTGTTTCTCCGGTAAATATTGACTTTAATGCCGTTGATGCAACATCATTAGAGATATTTTTGAATGATGCCAAATCAGCTCCGAGTTGTGTTAATGACATTGACATTTCAGCAGCACGATTTTTCGACAACCCCATACCGGTAGCCATATCACCGAACAAAGCAGCACTGTCCAATGCCGTCTGCTGAGCGAGCCCCATTGTCTTTGTAGAAGTTTTTGCCCATTCATACAGGTTAGTATTCATTGAACCAAAGACTACATCAATTTTACCGCGTGTTTCTGTCAAATCTGATGCCATATCAAGCCACGATTTCCCAATAGAAGCAATAGTATTGATCGCTGCACCTGCTGCAATACCCATAATTGCATTTTTTACAGTAAATATCTTATCAGTTACAGAATTAAATCCGGTTTTCAACGACCGTAAACCGGAGCCGACAGAACGGAACGCCCTCGCAAATGCATTTTGAATTCTGCCTGCCTGCTGCTGAAAACTGTTACCCTTGGCAATCATACTCTTAAATGCAGGAGTTACACCATCAACAGCTTTGAATTTTGTAAAAATAGAAAATGACATAATTAACCTTTCGGTATACTATTTTTCTTAGTTTCGTATCTGTAAGCAAGAGGCGCTTTGTCTAAAACCTCACAAGCTTGCATGTTATCAACATTGGTTGATGTATCAAATCTTTCAAGCCACAAAAAATCAGCAAGTGCCAGTATTTTTGCAAGCCTTATTTCAAGAAAAAATCCAGACAAGCCATCGCGATTTCAAGATTTGTACCATGCATTTCGTTTATTATTGCTTCCGGAACATCGCAAACTCGTGAAAGCATTTTTACAGAAGCATCATAGCCGCCCTCTTTCAGTTTTCTGGCATCTCTGACTTTAAACTTGTTTTTGTAATACAGTTCGTTGCGTTCAAAATCTCCGGAACGAATAGTTTTTGTTAATTTTTGGGCAAGACATTTCTTTTCTTCGTCATAATATATTAGTCCGGCCATTACTCCCTGTAATAAAAATGCCGAAGATTTTTTTTCATCTGAAGATTTCTCTCTTACATTGAAATCAAGTAAATCAATTTCAAGTTTCTCGGCCATTTCATCTATATAAAGTTCCGCATCATCTTTTGACATTTTTTCTTCTATTCTCATTATTCTCTCCTTTTAAAAACTGAAACGGCTAAACACCGTTTCAGTAACGCTTCTAACTATGTTTTAATTTTCCTGAATTTGATATGATATCAAAATTGTCTGTGATTTTTGTCTTACCAGAAACGTTTACAGATTCAACAACAATCATTCCATCACATGTGTAAGATGTATCATCTGTTTCAGCCCTGACAGGCAAATTTTCACGCCCGAGCAGATTTTCAAGTGCGGATAATTCAGAGGCATCAACCTGTAAGCCTTCTATCTTACCGGCAACTACCCCTTTTATCCCGCGGGATTTATTGTTCCCAAACGTAACTTTATCCACAATCTGCTCGCCGCCTAAATGAAATTTCGGTTCGCAATCACTCGGGACAGCAAAAGTATAACCGTCTATTGTTAATGATTTTAAATATCCTGCCATTTTTATTGTCCTCCATAATTAAATCCGACCATATTGCAAATATCAACAATACGATTTACACTTGATAAAGTCGGGAATGTATTCGCATTTATACGATCAGAATTGGTATTATCAATTTGACCTATTGTATATCCAATAGCTTTTTCAACTCCTGCAAGAATCCCCGCTTCACCTAATGAACGAATTATGCTGTTAATTTTGTCAACAAAAGCACTAACCCTTTTTACTTTCGGGTTTGTTGTTACGTCTTCATCGTTTACAACAATTACAGATACCCAGTTTTCATCATATTTGAAAGGATAAAACATATTATATGCAATATTGCCAAGACAGCAAACATCCCTGTCATACATATACAAAGTTTTTTTACTGCCCTGAGGATGGTAAAAAGTACATAAATCCCCGATTTGGTAGCCGCCGTCTGCTAACGGTTCAAGATTTGGAATACCCGCTTTTAAAAGTTTATCTCTTAACGCCCATTTCAAAGGTCTGAGCTTACCGTAATCTCCGAAAATCTGTACATTTATCTGGTCATCCCTGCGGCCGTTGCCAAACTCAACAAGTTTATCAACATCAACTGTCCCTGCCAGAAGGTTATTTTCAGGAAATTCTTTTGATGTATAACAGGTTACATACTGGGCGATTTTTGTATCAGTACGCCAGCCTTGAAAATATTCCCGCATCGCATCAAGGGAATTGTCATCACTGAATTGCGAACATACTCTTGTTATTCCTAATTCTTCGGTTATAAGTTCCAGATAATCATCAATTTTTACAAGACCTGCTGCTTCACTTGTAACAGAGGTTGAAAAACTTACACCGTAATCAGCTTCGGTTACAGGTTTATACTCTGAATTTACAACATCAACCTCAAACTTTCCGGTTTCGCCTTTAATTTTAGATTCTAAAGTTAAAACAATTGTTGAACTGCCGTTTGCGGTTCCTGAAATATTCAATGCAGCAAATAAATCCGTACCGGTTGAAGGAGTTAATATTTCGATTTTTGAAGCAGCACCGCTTGTTTGTGATGTAAGCGTAAATTTTGAAGTTGCTTCTGCTGAACTGTCGGCCGATATTGTTAAACCTGTTAAATGGCTACTTAAAGATGTTATTACATCCTCAGCAGTTTCTGCGGATATAGTCCCGATTGAAATCTCTTTTCTTTCCCCGCCGTCAACAGAATATGCAGCATAGTAGTCATCTTCAGTTAATTCCGTACAATTTACCGGTGAAGATGATTGTATTCTTGCCGCGGTTGCGGATGCCTTATCGTCAACTAAACCTATAAACGGCACTTCAACATATTCATCCAGTGCTTCCTTTATTGCCGTCAAAATCTCTTTTGCACTTTTACCCTTTTGGAGAGTAAAAGGAATTTTTTCATAATTATACGCATTGAGCTTTATACCTTTGGGATCCAATGCAGGATTACTGTGCGCAGATGTGGCAACCTTTGACGCTACGTCCGCTGCAGCTTCAAAAAGCTGCTCTTTATATCTGAAATACAATGTAGCATTTGTTGTCGGAGTACCGCTTACTGATAAATTCACCTTATGCTTTGTTCCGCTTTCAATTTCAGGAACAGGCAAAAAATACGTTTCTACATTTGCTCCGCTTCCGTCAGCAGGAAAAGCTTTTAATGCCATTCTATGCAGAGGAGAGCCAAAGCCCATCATTGTTCCTACATCATCGGAATTGCCGGAACCCGAATAAATTGTATTTTTTTCGATAGTTTTACCTGTTTGGTAATTTCCTAAAAATAACAATTTTTCCGGCCGGAGATATGCTCCTGTATTCTGTGCCCTTTGATAAAATGCAACACCTGTCGCTGATGCCCTCGCATCAGACGAAATCGATTTTACAACCATTAATTATCCTCCTTATAAATCCGTAATAAGCACTGAAAACAACTCATCACGGATATGGTTTTGAATATATAACTCTTTAATTTTTGTACCTGTTAAATATTTCGTCTTTTCGTTAAAATCAAGCTCAAATATTATCTTCTGAGACATTACACTTTTTGAAATATTTTCTTTTTCCGGATAAAATGTTCGTTCTGTTGATTTTAAAATTGTTGAAGATATACCCGCTTTAATTCGGATATTTTCAGCAGCTTCACTCATCATAATTTGCTTAATCTGTGATAAAAGATAGTCTAATCTTATATCAGCAACCGTATCAGACGGCATTTTTACACAGTGTTCATCAAATAAGTCATTTTCTCCGGATGCAAAGGCTTCAATTACTAATTGATTTGTTGACGGAAGTTTTGACATTGTCTGACTGCCGTCATAATCCGAACGGGTAAAATAAATGTAAATACAAGCCATATCATGTTCAGACGGACTTCTGAATTCACGATTTTTTACTTTAAAATCAATGTATTTCTTTATCCAGTCCTCATCCTTACCCATTTTACGGGCAATTTCAAGCTGGTTATCACGTTCGGAACATATTATTTCCGCAATTAAATCAACCGCAAATGTCTGCATCATAGGCTGAATTAATTCATTAAAAATTGGTTTCATCAAAACCTGCCATTTCTTAGTGCCGATATATCAGGAATTTCTTTTGCAATACCCGGTTTAATTAAATAAAGACCGAGCATTCTGTCCATCGCCACATGTTCACATTTAAACTTTTTCCATTGTTTTATTGAGTGAAAATATACATCAATAAGCCAATCTTCTTTTATTACACCGATTTTTACGCTTGACATATTTATTGTGATTTCAGCTCTATCTGCAAAGACCCCTAGTCCGGTATCAGTGCTTATATCAATTCCGATAAAAGGTGCAAAACAGTTTAATTTATCATCTTTATTAAAGTCCGGATTATTTTCAGGTAAAGTTGAACCGTACCCTTGTATCTTACCATCCGGACTGTATAAAATACATTTTGTAGAAAACAGACCATTATCAATAATGGTCTGTTTATCATTTTCAAGCATTTCAAACCCGTTCATATCACACCTTACATAAGATTTGAATATGATACATATCCGTCAGGATTTGTCGGAACAAATAACGGAGCTGATTTTACCCCGTGTTCAAGCGTTGTAGTACCGGCTTTGGCACGAGGATAGCAGTATGCATATTCTTTTGCTTTAATAATTTGAATAGAACTAAATACATCTTGCATATTTGGCGACATATTCAGACATGTTACAAGTCCGCCGTAAAACATTTTAAATTGCGGGTTTTTAGGTATCAGAATACCTCTTCCGTCTGGAATAAAACTGGAAGTCTTACCCTCATCTTTCAAATTAAAACCTTTAGGGATAGTAAATGTTCCATCATAACTCCAAATATTAACAATATAGGCACCGCAAGCAATACGGCCTGATAATGTTGCACCCGGTGTTTTTTCTTCCGGCATTCCCAAAGCTGCTAAATCAATTCCATCAAGTTTTTTAGCAATTTTTTGAACTTCGTCGTTTGTTACAATAGCATTTGTAACTGTTCCATTTGTAATAAAATGGAATTCATTTGTTGATACTAAGCCATCATCTTTTATTAATTTACAACCCTTCGCTAAATCATCAAGAATTTTAGCTGCTGCATTTGTAAATTTAGTCGCTACAGAAATATCATGCGTTGCTTTTTTATTAAACTTAATTTTATCTCCATTTAGTAGTGTAAGTTCACCATTTAATAACCCGTCTGCAACCTGCTTACTTTTAGCATTTGCCTGATAAGCAGAAAATATTCCCTGATTTTTTGAGACTTCTTCCACTGCATCAGCAACTCTGTCCCCATAAGGTACTGCTCCAAAAGGACGTTCTAAAAACCATTTATCAGTTAATGCTGTATAATCATTATACTGAGGAATTTTGTATTCAAAACTTTCATAACCTGTTAAATCATGGAAACGTCCGCCGGTACATTGCGGTAAATCAAGTGAATATAAAGATTTAACAACTCTACTGTCTAACTTTATAGCTGCCTTATTTGTTAACTCCTCCTCACAAAGTCCGCTTAAAAATTGTAGAGCAGCTTTTTTTCTTTCAAAGCCGCCTGCAAAATATGTATTCAAATCAATCGGCATCTAATCACCTATTCCTTTCTGAACATTCATTACTAAAATTCCGTTGTTCTTTAATGTTGTCTTTATTACATCGACAGTATCACCGCTTTTTGCAAATACCAGCGCATCCCCATCAACCTGACCACATGCAATTACTCTTACATTTTGGACATCCAAACTGCTATCAGTAGTATTCTCAACATCATTTACTAAAATATAGCTTGGAATTTCACTGCCGTCTTCTGCATCAGATTTATATGGAGCTAATACATTTGCGGCTGTAATCTCTCCTAAAACAGTACCGGCCTTTACAGTGCCTTTTGTAGCAATTCTTAACGTTGCATCTGTATATATACAATTAATAGCATTAATCATTATTTATCTACCTCCATTAATCCGCGTTCTTTCAGCGCTGCTTCAATTTCCGATTGCTTAGCTGCATCCTGCGGGTTATCACAGCCAGGTTTTGTCGGGTCATCAGTATTAATAGCAGCCGGAGAATTTGTCTGCATTGTTTGAATAGTGTTTGCACATATTTGTTTATGAGTGTATGCTGACATCATATCCGCAAAGCTTTTCCCCTCTTTTATCGCTGTTTCGGCCTCGTTCTTGGCTACATCATAAAAACGTAAATGGTCTTCCACCCTTTTACGTTCCTCTGCACATCCGGCTTTTACGCCTTCTTTGTATCCTTCTGATTTTACCTGTGCATAAATGTCAGGATACTTTGCTTTTAATTCGTTTAAATCCATTTTTCCCTCCTGTTGTTGATTTGTTATACAATTATTTCTTGTCAGCTGCTGTGTATCTAACGCTGTTATTGGAGCAGCAAACATTTTTGCCACCTTATCAAGGTCTGCTTTCACAAATTCCTTTGTCATTTTGGCATTTAAAGCCTGAATACGTTCTTTTGCAGATGCTGTTAAAATATCAACATCAGTTAATGCGTCATCATCATTATCATCTGCTTCAAGCACTTTACCCC
>FR900471.1:52125-53411 GCA_000438175.1 Fusobacterium sp. CAG:439
TGATTTCGTCATAACTCAAGCCGGTATCTTCAGCATATTTATTGCGAAAATGATTTGCGAGTTTTTCCAAAAGTATTCCGTAACTCTGAATTTCCCTGTAATCACCCCAAGCAAGCCCCGACGGATTGTGTATCATTACAACACCATTCTTTTCAAAAAGAAGCTCATTACCGGGTAATTTACCTACAAGCATAATATAGCTGCCCATTGATGCCGCAAGTGTTACAATAATCCTGATTTTACCTTTTGTATAATTTTTGAATGCATTATAAATAGAAAAACCTTCATATACACCGCCGCCCGGAGTATCAACAAAGACATCAATATCTCCGTCAGCAAATTTTAATTGACGTTCTATGTCATTGGCAAAAACATCCCAGCCGATCTCACCTTTTATTTTTATTTGCATTAATACCGCCTCCCGCATCCTGAACAAACACCGTTATACACTTGTGAATAACAGGTTATGCAAAGACCGTCGCTCTTTTTATTTTTCTTAACAGCAGCCGGTTTCTGCTCACTATCAGATTTTTTTTCAAGTTGCTCACAAGATTGATTTTCTGAACTTACATTTTCAGGTTGTTCAACTGGAGGATTGTTTTCGACCTCTGAATTAGCAGCCAATACATTATTGTTAGTTCCTGCGGTTGATTTTTCAGCTTCATCTATAAGTTTATAAATTTCACCTACTGTCATTTTTTTAGGTTCACATGTAAGTTTTAATTTCATAACTTCATCAATAAGCAGCTTTTGTTCTTCCTGTGGCAATTCAGTAAACAGTGTTTCATTTGTCATCTTTTTTTATCCTCATTTTCCTCATCTTCATCATTATTCTGAGTATCATTTATACCCGGCAAGCTAATACCGGCAGTATCAAGTCTTTTAATTTGCTCTGAATAAACCTTGCACAGTGTTTCAAAATTAGTTTTACTTCCTAATTCCTGTAATGCCCCTTCAAAGTCAATTAATCTGTTATTCAGCTTTGTAACAACAGCATTAACTTCCTTAACCGGATCAACATGCGGTATAGGCATTCCCTCAAACTTGGCCAGCAGATAAGCATTATCTGCATAACCGGGTCTATTACGCAATTCTAAATATCTTGGAGCCTCAATATTTCCCTTAAGTACTTCCAAATCAAAAAATTGTTCATAAATAATTTTATAAAAACAAGGTACAATACTGTCGCTGCGTGAAAACTTTAAAACAGCTTCAAACATTTTTAAGGCCGCCCTTGAAGATGAAAAATTATTTTGAAATGTCATTAATGCCGCTTCAGCAGGAAC
>FR900471.1:53437-56086 GCA_000438175.1 Fusobacterium sp. CAG:439
CATTGATGCATAATCATACTTCATATTTGTATCTAAAAATGCACCGTAGTTTGTATTCGGACGTTTTGTATCATAAGCCTGAAGCTTCTGACCTCTTGGCATGTGTAAGACTAAGCCGTTTGTAAAACGCCGTAATTGAGTATAAAGTTTATTAATTAAAGATTTATCCTCAAATTTTTCAGATGACAATTCAGGTAAAACTCTTGATGCACCGCCTAGAGTTTTGTTATTTAACGGATTAATACCTGTAGATGTTGCGTCCTGTTCAATAGTTGCAACAAATTTTCCGTTTAAAGCACTTGCGAGAACTTCATTTTCGGAATATTCTCCAATTTTATCCATTTTTTGCATTATTGCGCCGAGAATAGAATATCCCCGGGTAGACCCAATACGCATTTTATTCCAATAAGCAAGCCACGCATATACATTGCCAGCATCATCAAAAGCCTGTATACGCTGTTCTTTCCCGTCATCGTCAAGTATATAATAGGCTACATGACGCCCGGATTTATCAACTTCTACACCATTTTTAATCTTATTCCCGTTATCAGAATTTAATGTTTTAGTAGAATAAACATTACGTCCGTCAATAAGCTGATATTCGTTATACCCGTTTACAATACGCCGAATAATCAACATATCCCCGCCAATAACAGAATTAAATGCCACTATTTTGGCTAAACGGTGTATATTATCCTGTTTATCAACTGAAACATCTTTTTCAGTGCAATAAAGTTCCCATAAATCTTTTATGTCGTTTTTAAAAGTATCTTTAAGTTTTATCCCATATTTACGAAATAAAAAATCTTCTTTTGGCATCGGATATAATTCCAACCCCGTACCAACAAGAAATTGAACAACTCTATCAACACCGGATTTTACAAATTCATTAGTCTGATACAAATTATACGCATGAGTTGCCATGGTGTAATAGTCAACATTGTATTCCCTGCCATTACTCATTGCGAAATAATCTTTTTCTCCTGAAAAATAGTCCCATAATGAATAACTGCCGGAATATGCCTGAGGTTCAACCTGTCTTGGAATATCTTTTATATTGTTATTAATAATTTTATTAAAAATGTCCTGAATAAACATTGCTATTCCTTATAATAGAGAGATTTTCACCTGAATAATGCTCTTTTTTCTCGTTGTACAAATATTCAAGGTTATTACGCATATCAATTAACTCTTTTAAAGTAGCACGCTTCACCGTAGTTGAACCTTGACCGCTATTTATAGAATAATTACTAATGCCACCATTCAAAGTAGCTTGCTCTATAGCAACATCAAGATTTCTAATATTTTGTTCAAGCCGTTTAAGTTCTTCTAATGTCGTCATACTAAGCCGCCTTTAAAACCTCAAACACTTCAGAAGCATTTGAAGTCTGTAATTTTAAGTAATTTCTTGAAATCTCACCAATCACAAGTTCAGCTGCACAAAGATTATAAACATTTAAATCAAACGCCTCATTGCGACCATGTGCAACCCAATTTATACTTATTAACCCGCTATCTGTAATTTTCTTAACTTTATGCTCGGTTGTTAATTGTCTTAAATACTCATCAGTATATCCGTTTGCAATGGTCGCCCATCCGTCAGGATAATCCTCGTCGGTTTCCCGCCATTCCTGATTAAACCAGCCTGCAAGTTGATTTTTATAAGAATCAACATAAATTTCAACTAATTTGACAGAATAGTTATCAAGTGAGCGAATTTTATATTTATCCCCTGTTTTGGATATCGTACCTATCCCCTTTAACGGGAATATAACACCGTTTCCAAATTGCTCACAAAAACGATAAATTAAGTTAGTTTTTTCACCGTCCCCGGAGTCAATCAGCATATAGAATATTTGCTTACCTGCCCATATTTTATCTTTTATATCAAGCAGCTCCTGCCAGCAAGGATCCATTGGATTTGAAGTATCTCCGGGAATAATAATATGGTTTATACCCCAGTTTCTAAATCTATCGCCCCAGGCTTTTACCTCAACTTCCAGTCTGTCATCCTGAACATCGCAGGCTGCTGTTAAAAATAAAGCTTCATCCGGGATTACATCATTGTCATATTTTCCATCTCTCAACTTTGTAATTGAAACGGAAGAAACGCCTGCAGTTGTGTCCTCAAAAGGCAAGCCTAAATCAAGGTTATAAAATATTCTTAATTTTTCAGGGTCGTTACCGGCATTTATAAATCTTTTAACAATTTCCCACCATTCTTTTTTGGGTGAATATAAACCCGAAATATGATATGATTGAAAATAAGGTACTTTACTTACAGCAGTTGGTTGCCAGTAACCTTTATTAAGCATAAAAGGTTTATAGTGTTCATTAATTAATTCCCCGCAATGTTTACATTTATAAACTACAGAGTCATAACATCCCCGCTTACATTCTTTTGAATTAAAAACCAATCCGTATGGTTTAAAAATAACACCGTCATACTCAACTCCTTTATCGTCTGGATACAAACCGCCATTTTTTGAATAAAATATTAATTCCTGGTACTCACCGCAAAACGGGCAAGGTACATAATATTTCCGCTTATCGCCTTTTTCATAGTATTTATTTATATGGCTGGTATGCTTTAATAACGGAGTTGAGATATACCCTATTTTTTTATCTTTTCCATAAGAGTCGGTACGC
>FR900471.1:56121-78411 GCA_000438175.1 Fusobacterium sp. CAG:439
ACCGCCAATTCAATCGGATTCCCCTCATCGCCAAGTTTTTCCGGATAGGCATCAAGTTCATCTAATAATAAAATTTTTACAGGGAAAGAACGCAAATCATCAGCACTTTTAGCACCGACAATTCTTAAAAAACCTCCTACAAATTCAATCAGTGAGACTGTATCTCCTTGTCTGCGGCTGTTTTTATTACCGGTATCAGCAATAACTCGGCTTCGCAACCCGGAGTCATCTATTAACTGGTCAATTTTTACCTTTTTATAATCTTTTAATAAAGATTTACTTCCTGAAACAAGCATGATGCCGGAAGGATTCTCGGACATGTGATAACCAATTGCATTATCAAAAACAGATGTTGTGAATGCTAATTGTACTCCTTTCATAACCGCGACTTCACGAACGTTACTGGTTCGAGAAAAACAATCTGCAATTTCACGTGTATATGGAGCGAAATCAAACTTAAAATTGCCGGGTTTCGGGGTAACCTTACTGCTTAAAAATCTGTTAGCTTCTGCCCACTCGGAAACAGACGGCAAAATATCTTTCTTTGAAAAACTTAAAGCTAAATCAATAATCTTATCAATTTGTACATCACGTTTATCCGCTATCATAAAATCGTTTTAAAGCTTTTCTGGTCTGCTCAAGTCCATTCTTATAAATTTCTTCATTTTTAGAAATCATAATTTTTAAATCTAAATCGCTCTGATGCTGACCTGTTAATATCAAATTTCTTATTTCATCAATAATTTGTAATGGGGCTTCCAAAAGTAAATTGTGAAAAATTTCATAGGATTGCATAATAATTTTATTTAAGACTTCTGTTTCAACAACTTCTTTTTTAGCTGCGGCAATTTTTAAATCCAGAAGAATATTTTCTTTCTTATACTTTTGCACCTTTTCTTGATACAAAGGGTCATTTTTAGCAGCACCTATAATTTTAACTAATTTCTCATCCTCTATATCATCTTCCGTTTGAAGCTCATCTTTTGTTGGTATTCCTGTATATTTTGGAACCGTTAGTTTTCTTTCTTCTATATAAGCTTGGTTTCTTGGGTCATCTAAATCAATCAATCCATCTTCTGTTTCATATACTTTTTTTTCATTCAAAAGCGCATTAATTCTTGATTGATTAACCTTAAAACGTCTTGCAAGTTCAGCTTTTGTAATTATATTCATGGCTATTCATGCTTTCTTCATGGTTACAAAACAAAAAAGCAGCAATATACAAGGGTTTCAGAGCTTTCACTTCATGATTTCATGCTTTTTCAAAATTTGGGGGACTTTTTAAAGTTCGGGGCTCGGAAAAACAACCCCGAAAGTTTTAAACGTCGGGGCAGTACCTTTTGACTTCAAGAACGCTGTAAACCCTTAGATAGAACTTTTTCAAGACGTTTGGTTGATTCACTTATATATATGCTCTCTGCGTTTGCAAGTACTCTTCCTGAAGACATTTTTAACCACTCTGTACGCTTAATTGCTGTTTTTTTGTCATTCAATCTGTATAATAGTTTTACACTTTTTTTAGATATTGTATAAATACCTTTTTTACCTTTTGCATTAGAAAGCAGAACGTTTACAGTTTTTCCTTGTCTTGCTACAAAAGCTTTAGATTGCCTGATTTCTTTGTGTGTTTCGTGTGTAGGATTTTCGACAAAGTCAGACAATTTTTTAACATTTAATCTGCTGAATAAATTACCTTTTGTTATTGCTTTTTTGTAACTGCCGCCGCGCGCCGAAGGAGTTGCAGCAAATGTATAAGCACTTTTAGCAACAATCAAGCTACCTTCCTCTTGTTTTGCAAGCTGGCTTGAGGGTTTGCCGAGATGCTCGGAACGCTGGCCGGCAAAACTTTCCATTGATGAAATATTGAAAGTATTTTGACATCTCTGGTAACCGACAGAGCCTTGAATATATTTATTCCTTAGCGTAAATTCTCCAGGTAAGATTTTTGTTTTTGCAATATTGGAAGTTTCATAAGCAAACCTGTTTAACGTACTGCGAATTGAAAGAGGGAAAGCACTTTTATTACAGTTTTTCAGATTTTGGACAAGTTTTTTAATATCATTTGTATCAATATTAAACATTTCAAATACCCAAAGTACAACTATTAAGCCAGTGTATTAACGAATAAAAAGAGGGCTTTTGACCGTCCTCAAAAAAAATACGTACATCATTATTATTTAAATAAAAATTTACCCTTTCCCAAATCCTCGAAATTATATTTAATCCGGCCGAGCTTAAGGGTTGAAAAATTGGAGTAGCAGCGCTTTATAACGCCGTATTCCGAATAGTTCAAATAAAAGCCCGATTTGATATTTGCCGGAGTCTTTAAAACTTCATAAAGAACAGCTTTTTGATGTTCGTAAATCTTTTCAAAAATAACATCAGCTTCATTGCCTTTAAAAACTTTTTGAACGGGAGTAAAGCAGCCGAATGCACGTTTTTGTTTATCAATACCTTCTTTTACAAATTCAAAATTTGTAATAAGCGTGTAATGCTGTTTACAAATCGGACAATGAGCCGTTTTCATAAAAGCAAAAGCATATTTTTTGTTTTTCGGCACAATTACAAAAGTCTGATCTATAACGCATTTATGCTTGTTACAGCCGTGTTTAAAACAATGGATATTTGCCATTCTCTCTCTCTTTTTTGCGCATAGCACTGCAAATTTCCGTCAATAACAAAAATTCGCACAATTTAAGCATAGTTGTACAAATTTCCGTTTTCCCTTTTTTCTGATGTCGGAAGTCCCGCTCGCCTGTTCGATTTATACGAAATTCAGGTTCAGAAGGCAAATATAATTTGCCGGAAAGACTGCTCCGGGAACTTAAATTATTCAGCCTGTACTGTTAACAATTCAGTTTTCCTTTCAACGCATGTACACTATAAACGATTTTTTTAATAAAAAAAACCGTGGTAAACCATGCAATTTAAAATCGGTTGTATCGCTGTCAGGCTATTGGATACATGCCAAAATTCACCGTTTTTGTTAAAAAAAATTTATTGAATTTTCAATGTGCAAAATATCATTTTTCATCGAATTGGTAATCCCATGCGCTTTAATTCGTTAACTACCAGCTTAACTTTTTGCAGTGCTACATCTGTTATGGACTTATCCTCAACAATTTCAGGTTCAGGCGGTATTTCAGATTTCGGCGCATCTTTTTTAGGCGGCAAAAGTCCCAATTCATTCGCTTTTATCCGCGAATGGTCTGTCAGAACTCTATCAAGCGGGCAGGGCACAATACGGGTTACGTCTTTTTCCGTAATCTTCCAGCCCCGCGAAGCTTTTTTAAAAACTTCGCACCAGTATTCCCGTTTTTGTAAACCGTAACCGCCGTTTTTTGCCAGCACTTTTGCTATTGCCGCTTTGTCGTCCGCTGAAGGTTCAAATTCCGCATTTTTTAAAGCTTTGTAATCCGCGCAAAATTCCTCAACTTCCCGGCTGTTTGATGTAATATCCACGGCGGCTAAATCCCCATTTTGAAAAAATTTTTTACTCACACTTTGTGTATGTGTGTTTTCACATGGTTTACTATCTGTGTTTACACATGGTATAGGTTTGGGAATTTTACCGCTTCGATGTGGGAAATTTCCCACATCGACAGGGGAATTTTCACAATCCGATGAGGGAATTTCACCATCTGCATTTTGGAAATTTTCACCGTCGTCTTTGAGAAGTTCTGCGAGTTTTTCCTCATTCAAAGAATACCAGAGTGTCTTGTCATAAGGGTTTTTATTGTAATTCCCGCTTACCAGAATACCTTTTTCAGTAAGTTTTTTTAATGTGTATCTTATCTGGTCGCGCGACCAGAACGGGAATATTTTACAAAATGCCCCTATTGAATTATAAGTCCAATATCGGCCGTCGCAAAAGTTTTTTTCATTGGCCTTGTTTTTGGCAATCCAATGTTGAAAGTTTCTTATTATGATAGCTTCATTGACGCCGAGTTTTTGCGCTATTAGTATATTAAATCCGTATTCCATATTAATTATTACTTTCCATATACTTTTCTGTTTTTCCGTCAATTACCGATTGCACCCACTGAAGGGCTGCAAGCTGACCTCTTTTATAATGATAATTTGCGGCCGCATCGTTAAGCCAGAGAGAAGCAGCGGTTAAATCCCGCTGCGCTTTGTTAATTTGTACTGCTAACAGTTCTTTGTCCATTTAGCCCTCATCGTCCTCATCATCTAATGGTCTAAGGTTGTCGAGTTCTTCGTATTTGCGTTTTCCGTTAACGTCAACCCAGACCGCGTACATTACGCTTTTGTCGGCGAATTTGTTCAGGTATGTTTTTATTAATAACCCGATTTCGCCTGTTTTTGTGTTTCTGATTTTTGTTCCGAATGCTGCATCCATTTTTTACCGTCCTTTCTTTGTTTTGTAATCCTTACATATACATTAATCGCTCTGAACACCAGACATAGCAAGCGTTTTAACCTCTTTTGTAACATTCGGACATGTATTTTTAAATAAGTTCAATTTCACAAACCTCAAGTGTATCTTTAGTAAAGTCATGTACATATTCCAGGCCTTTTATACCGTCAGTAAATTTAAGTTCGGCACCGTCCTTTATGTATATTCCGTATCGCCTTGACAGTTCTTCCAGACCTGACAAAAAATTTTCATATCTCAACATCTCTGACATTGTTTTTTCCTTTCTTTCTGTAATCCTTACACGCTTATTAATCGCTCTGAACACCGGACATAGCAAGCGCTTTAGCCCCTTTTGTAACATTCGAACATGATTTAGCTTCAGCATTAATTACATGCAAAGCAGGAATACCGTATTTTGCGTACATTACACAATTTTTAATGTCATCATCAAGCGCAAATAAAACTGCATATTTCGGCAAAATCTCATCGTACAAAATTTCTTCTTTAATAATATCGCTCGAGCGCTTGTCATTAAGTTTGCGCATATACAAGCCGAAATGTATGGTATTCAAACATTCAATAATGGCCATACGTGTAACCTCTCTTATCTCTTCACTCCGGGCAGTAATAAAAACCGGTGTAATTCCAGAATATTTCAAAGCTGTAATTAACTCACGGCACCAGCTGTTAACAGGGCATTTATGAACCTCTGCATGAAAATACCGCCACAAATCATCACCTGACAAATTCATTTTCTCAGCCTTTGCAAAAATCGGGTTCGTGTAAAATAACACGTCATCCAAATCAAACAATACTGCTTTGGGTTTTGCTGCCAGATTCTGCCTCTGCAAAAATGATAAAAAATCATCCATTTTTATTTTTCCTCCTTAAATATAAATCCTTCTGTCCGCGGCAGTTTGATAGGGGCACTTTTGACGGTAAAAGATTCATTCAAAAGACCTTCCCTCATAGATACCAATTGTGCATATACAGAGCGGCTTTCTCCCGGTAAAGAAACCCCGGTCGCTCCGCTGCCTGAAGAAGTTTTATTATGACTTAATACAGTTAAACCGTGCGGAGTTTCCGCATATAAAATTTTTCGTACCTGACGTTTTAACCTTGATTCTGCTAATTCAAAAGGGCAAGGTTCAAGAAGCGGATTTGCATCAAACTGCGTTAATCTTTTTATTTTTTCAAACTCTGTATTACCCATACAACCACTCCTGTTCTCTTATTGCCTGCTTCAAGCTATCTCCGCAAATAGGTAAGACTTTCCGGAGAATAAATAATATCAGGCATTCGGTTCTGTTTTCACGTTCTACAAACCAGTTATCTACTTCAATACCATTGTGCTTGAATTTGATTTTATGGCCGCATTTTGTAATTAAAATATATTCATGCATCAAGGTATTATCAGAAAAATAATGTACCCACTTAACAACAGTAAGTCTTTGTTTTGCCAATTCTGCAAGCATTAGTTCTTCTAGTTTCACAAAGTTTTCAGGCTTTGTAAAGTCGGGGAATTCTTTCCAGTGTACCTGGTATATTGATTGGTTATCAGTATATGAACCAATAGCAAATTTATTACCTCTAAATTTTGGAAGACCGGTTATTTTTCTTCCGAAACTAGCAGCTCTATCTCTTGTTTTAAAGTCTTTAATGAACTGTTTGGCTTCAATCCCGCAAATTTCGCACAGCTCGCGTGAGTAATCTTTAGTTTTCATATCTTCTCCTTTATAAGTTCAAATTCTATGTCGAATACTTCTCTATCTGTTTTTAAATCTGTGTTTAAGCCATCAAATAATCGACTTATGTTTGTTATATAGCCATATAATCGTTTAGTTGTATCATCTTTATTAGGGTAACCAAGACAGAAACAACAAGGAATTCCAGTACCTTTAAGCTTCTATTTATCCCATTGATTATACAATCTTTTATTCCAATAGTTATTTGCAAGTCTATACTCATGCGTTTTCTCGCCTGATTTTATCTTCTCAAACCACTCTTTCTTAAGGTTGAAGGTTAGCATTGTTATTCTCCTAAAATCCTTTTCCACTGTTGCTTATTAGGTACACGCTTTCTGTCCCATCTGTGCTTCCCTCTTCCGGTGTAATGGTTAAAAAGTCTAATCATACAGCGCGCGTGTTCTAAATCTGTACAATCATTATGCAAAATCCTGTTACAAAGACTTCTGTATTCTTTTATGATTTTTTGTTCTTCGCTTAGCATTGGTTTACCTCCCGCGCTTCAAAAGCAGAACACAAGCATTCTCCATCCTCTATAACTTCACCCCACTCGTGGCAAACCAGGTCTATACTTTCCATTTCACTGTGGATACAATTACTGCAATTGCGGATTTCGTCTAAAATCTTTACTGTCACTATTTTGTTTCCTTTCCCCTTAATGTTTCGTATATCTCTTTCAGTCTTTCGCTATAAACCCCGCTTTGTTCATTGACATAAACAGATATTGCAGATAAACACTTGAGCAGATACGTCAAAGGATAAAATATTAACAAAGTAATACAATCTGTAATGCCAAAAAATAATATTAAAATTGTCGAGCTGATAATTTCCTGCAATATAATAAGTTTTGCCGATAGTTTACATAATTTTTCTAACATTTTTCTCCTTTCGCCTTGCTTATGATGTCGGTCTTACATACATTTTCAATGATAAGCCATTGTTTGTATGTTTTAGCTTTATTCATTAATCTATCTGTTTTACTTTGTAATTTAAGAATTTTTTGCCAATATTGCGGTAAAAATTTTTGGTAATTTCTTAATTCTTTAAGGTTTTTATTAGAGCAGCACCAACAAGATACTCTATCTAATATATCGTACAAGCGTACGCTGTTCTCTTCCCAATAGAACCCCTTGTTGTAGCAGTATTCTAAGCAGTCTTGTTCAGTCATTTTAAAGTCTATCAAAGGATAGGCTTTGTTTTTGCACGTTTTTACCCTATGCGGTTCATCATAAGCTATACCTACATATTGTATTGCATCGTTACAGTATTGGTTTAGACATTGCAGCTTCTTAGTTGTTCCCCAGCGGCATACTCCACCGCACCAAGAATAGCCTTTTTTACCGTTCTTTTTTATATGCTCAAACATATAATACTCAAATGGTTTATCAAAAGTCAGCCGTGTATACTTAATCTGTTTTTCTTTAAGCAAACTTTTTACTCTAGTCTCTATGTCATATATAGCCTGAAACTCCATACCTGTATCTACAAAAACTACTTCATCTAATGGGTAGTTAAGTTCCAAACATTTTAACAACATCGCTAAACTATCTTTGCCAAATGATACGCTTGCTATATATTTTTGCGTCATTATAATGCACCTTTCGCCTCGCTGATGATGTCGAGGATTTGTTTAAAATCTTTTGTAAAATCACTCATTACTTGTACTGTTTGAATTAGATTATTAAAATGAAATTCACGTATATTTTTACTTGCAAGTTTTTCAATCTCATCAAGGGCTTGCTTGTAGTTGGTATTTTCTTCTTTTAATGGCTTATAAATGCACTGTGTAACGCTTTCGCCATGTTGATGACTTTCAATTAAATTTTTGATTAATTCTTCTTTAGATAATTTTAAAAGTTCATCATAAGCAAATTCATTTGTATATTTTGGATATGAAAGAATTTTTTTCAGCTCCTCGCACTCTTCTATCTTGCGCTGGAGTTCCTGTTGTATGCTTTTGTTCTGTTCAACTATTTTATTGTACTGTATCTGTGTGCGTTGGAGTTGTTTGAAGTAGCAGTTTGTATTATCAATACAAAACATTCCACTTTCTTGTGTGGTGCATAAGTTACAAGTTTTATCATCCATTAGATTTACGCACCCGCTCACATCAACGCCGTCTATTATGATTTCCTGCTTACCTGTCATTGTTTTACCTCAACATCAAACCATTTACCGATTTTATTTATATACTTTGACCGGTTTGAAGGATTATCACGCCTTATTGTTGAAAACATTATTCCTTTATCTCCGGCAAAAAACAGCAGTAAATAATCACCGCGGTTTATGTTGAAACATGACCCGTCAGACCCTTTTGTGTCATATTCAAACAATGCCTTCAAAGCCGGATACTTAAGCACAAAGTCGCAGTCGCGTATTTCATCTATCCACACAAGCTTTGCTTTGGCCTGATTACAAAGCTTTGGATAATTACAGTCAAATTTTATTACATTAGCCATTAAAAACCTCCTCTCTTGGCTTTGGATCTGAAAGCTTCAAAAATTCTTTTTATCCTTTCTAACAACTTTTTACACCATTGGCATAATCAGATAATTATGTTCCATATCCGGAAACAGAACTGCTGACCTTGGTGTATTCATGTTAAATTTAACAGTATCGGTATTTAGTACATTTAAAACCGCCGCTAAAAACACACGATTTAAGACAAATGAAATATCTTCTCCGGACTTTTCCGACAATGTCAGTATGTCATTGCATTTATAGTCTTTAGCTTCAACAACAGCCATTGCACCCTTGACTGAAAACATAACTCTGCATTTGTCTTCTTTGGTTTCTACTACACCGATTCTGTCAAGGACGTTTTTGAGCTCTTCTTTATTTAAACTAAAGCTAATGGCGCTTTCTTTTGGAATAAGCCGCTCAAAATTCGGGTATTGCCCTTCAATAAGCCTTGCATAAAAAATGATGTCTCCCCGCTCTGTGTTTATCTCAAATTTGCAGATACTCTCATTTGTACTGATTTCAACATCTCCGCCTGACAAAAGAAGCGGAAGTAAACTAAAAACAGCATCAAGCGGAATGATAATATCACAATGCACATCAGGAGTTTCTGTTGCTTTTATAACGGAGGCCAGCCGGCTTCCGTCTGTTGCAGCAAATTTAACCATATTATTTTCAACTTTTATATTTACAGAATTCAAAATTCCGTTTGCCAAATCAGAAGTAAACTTTTCCGCCTTTTTAAATCCTTCGGCTAATGCTGAAGATGTGATTCTAAAGCTGCATTGAGTTTCTTTCATGTTAAAAAGATTTTCAGGATATTCCGACAAAGTTTTCTTTTCAAGGCGGCATTTAGTATTCCCGCACTTTATCCATATTACGCTGTCTTTTTCTTCTATTAGCGCTTCGCCGCTTAAGGTTGACAGTATTGTTGAAAGTTTGCCGATTTCTATCAGGCATTTTCCGGGTTCGATAATTTCTGCCGGTGCGCTCACCACAGCATAATTTGTCAGACTGGAAACAGCGACCTGAACACCGTTACCGGTTGTTTCAAATATTGCGTTAGTTAATGCCGGACAACTCTTTTCGGGTTTTGCAATATGTTTTACTTTATTGAGTATCTCTAAAAATTCACAAACTTTTACTTTTATCTGCATGTTTTACCTCTAATTTTTTAAAATTTGCCATAATTCATCCACAATAGATTTTGTAGTGTAACTATTTACTATCTTTGGGATACCGCATTCCAAATCGCATTTAATCTGATGCAATCTATTCTCAAATTCCTCAAGTTTTTGTTCAGCATAGACTTCTTCAACCATAATTATTCTCCTTGTTTTGTTACAGCCTTTGTTTTCAGTTCCGCAAGCGAACAGTTTAACACCCATATTGCATTATCATAATCTTTTGCCTGAGCATAATCAGTGCTTTCCAATGCCATTTGAGGTGTCCCTTGAACTAATGTGTCGCCAAGCCTTTCACAGCATTCTTTATATTTACCCCTCAAAAAATCCCGTACAGTTATTAAACTGTCTTGGATATGCTCAATACCACAATTTACAAGTGCATTTTCCAAAACTTTTAAATTTTGTTCTGAAACATTTTTATCTTCCTGAATAGTTGTTTCATTAAGAGTTTTCTCAGTTTGAGAAACAACATTACCCCCAAGAGGCCTGACAAATTGTGATTGCGGGTTATTCTTTGGAACATCAATAACATCACCACGTTTAAACCCGCATTGATTAAACAAATATTCAATTAATACGGTCTTTTTTAATTTCTTTCCGTAGCAGATTAAATTCCTTGTTTTTCTGTAAATATCAGACATGCAGCAAGGAAAAGTTTTTGCAGATATCCCGACTTTTTGATAAATTTTGTCAAAATCAGTGCCTTTTACAATTTCCGCTATAATTTTCTTTTCTGTATCATTCAAAAGATTTAAAAGCTCTCGTTTTTTATTAATATTCTGCATTTCCATTTTTTGCACCTTTTCCTCGCTTTTTAATATACCCAGGTATCTGTTTATAAAATTAGGATCCAGTCTTTGTAATCCTTTTATCTCACGCCAGTTCTCAAACTCTTGTTTATTCATTCTGGTTACATCGCTTATCCAGGATAGAATATAGTTATAACCCCAGCCGCTTGAAAAACTCTTATCATCCGGCAGATTATCATTCGATTTCAACTTGCCTGCCCTCAATTTTGTCAACATGCTTTTTGCAATAGTCGTGAATTAAGTCTATAAATACAAATAAAAACAATATACCTGTAACAAGAACAACTGCCGTAATTTCAAGTATTATTTTTAGCATTTATTACTCCTCTCATAATATTTATTAATTAATTCAATCCTGTTTTTTACACCTTTTTTTCGATAGATTTTTGTTATGTACTTCTCAAGCGTTCCCCTGCAAATACATAAATCCGCACAGATTTCTCTGTTCGTTTTACCGCTTATCATAAGCTCATATACTTCTTTTTCTCTCGGGCTCAACTTTTTCATATTCTCGTTATAGTTTTTTCTACCCTCTCTGTCAGTATTCGTTAAATTTTCTATATTCTTGTTATAGTTTTTTGACATTTTTTAACTGTTTCCTTAATTCAGAATTCTCATCTATTTTTTGATAAAGAATTTTTGTTAGCCGTTTGTGATGCTCACAGACATCGGATAAATCTTTTTTTAACCGGCGGTTTTCCTCTATAAGCTCATCTTTTCGCATAATTACCCCGCCACACCTTTGGTTTAAGCTTATCAAATCCGTCTTTATTAACGGGGTACAACCCGTATTTTGTCTGTCCGACCCCGATTAACGGCCGTAAATCCGAAACCTTTATTTTAAATCTGTCAATTATCCTGCCGCGTTTGACTGAAACTATAACAATGTCGTCGTCATCCAAAACCTTAACCAGCTCAACAAAAATAAAAATAAAAGCCGGATCATAATCAGACCACAAAAACCATGTAATCCTGTCATTACTCAAATCGTAATGAAACGAACCGGCATAAATAGCATCATCCCAATATGAATTCGGTTTTAAGGTGAATTTAGATATAAGACCGTTATGACAAGCTTTTATTTTATATTCATCGTATCTTTTACTTACAGCCCTTCCGGCAGTTATATTTCTTGTTTCAAGTGCCGGATATTCGCGGCCGTTATAAGTTATGGTTACATTTTTCATTCAAACAGATTTCCCTGACTTAAGTTCCACTCAATATTATTTATTAATTCGGGCAGCTTCTCGGCACGCTCATGCTGTTGATTTAGAAACCAGCGAAAATCGATTAATAAATCCAATATTTTTTTACAGGCAGAAATTTCTTTTTTGCATTCTGTGTCAATTGCCTCTTTGAATTTTTCTTTATATTCCTCTATTGCAAGGCTAAACCCTTCCGTTTCCAATAAGCCAGCTATGGCTTCCCTTTTCGGAAGTTCTTCTTTTAAGTCTTGGAGCTGTGCATATAATTCTTTTCTGGATTTCATTATGGCTATCTCCTTTAAGATAAATTTTTAATAAAAAGGCTCTAGCAACGACCAGAGCCGCAATAATCATGCTAGGAGCTTATGATTACGAATTACAAGCATTTCAAATCCGCACATAATGAAGGGATTAACCCCCTGTTTGCGAAATAATAATTAACAAGCCGCTTATTTAAAATATAATTCATTACAATACCTATCCTTGTTATTACCGGCATTAGCGCATCAGGATTTTCACGGATTATATTTTCGACAGATTTTGACACAGCATTAAGTTTCACATTATAAGGTGTACTTTTTAACCTGTGTTCCCGCATTGCTCTCTCAATAAATTTAAACATCTTACTCTCCTTTTACGAATTACTTGTTAACATATAAATAAATTCAGCAATCATGGTTCTTGCTTCTTCTTGCGAATAACTCTCATCATCAAAACTTATTTCGATTTCTATTCCGTCTGTTTTCTTTTTTAAAATTGTTTGTCCCATGATGCCTCTTTTTGCGCATAAAAATTCAACTCACCGCAACACAGTGAAACGTCAATTACATTTTGTAAACAAACGCCGTTAAACAGACAATTAAAATATTGTCTTGTGTTATTATGTAATTAAATTTAAATGCTCTTCGATTTTATTATTATCTATTTTAGATAAATTGTCAAGCTTTTTATCAAAATTAGATAAATAAAATCATCTAAATATAGCAGAAAGCGCGAAAATCGTGAAAGAAAACCTCAAAAAAATACGCTTAACATTAGGTTACAATCAGCAAAAAATGGCTGATGAATTGGATATTCCATTAAGGACATATATGGGATATGAATATAAAGCAAAGATTTATCCTACAGACTTTTTATTAAAACTTTCTGACATCTTAAATGTAAATCTTCATTATTTATATACCGGAGAAGGTTCAATGTTTATAACTCCGGGAATAAACCAATTTGAAGAATGCGACGACAACAGCATTTTAGAGAACTTTAAAAGTTTCCATGAGCGTTACACTAAAATGCTTGCTGACTTAAACACAACAGATTATAAAGTTTCAAAAAGAACCGGTATATCAGAAAGCAGACTTGAAAAAATCGGACTTGGTGATGCTGTAATTAGTATGGAAGAATTCATCAAATTGCGTTCAAAATATATGTTTGACGCAAATTGGCTGTTATTTAATAAAGAATTTTGCCACAATAATTCAAACGCTGATGATGAACTCAGCTCCGATGAAATTGCAGCATTAAAAAAACTGGCAAAGAAATTTACATAAAACTTTTTACAAAATAATATAAATGAAATTTTCTGTTATTTTTTCTAATAAGCTGCTCTTCAGTTGAAAGCTCTTTTTCAATCTGTCCGTTATATTTATCAATTTTGATATTATGAACTTGTTCTACTGTGGTTTTCATATTCATGTAATAGTGATATTGTGCATCCAGAGTTTCAACGTAAACGTACAGAACCAGCCAAATGTTCAAAACCAGAAGCAAAATTATTACATTTGATTTTTCTTTCAACATAAGACTTAAACGGCGCGACAAATTTATTATAATCTCTTTCATAAAAACTCCCTTCTTATTTTATACCCGAATGGCTTATTAATAATTTTAAGTTAGCCATAAAGTTTAACAACGTTCTACATACTACGGGTGTGTAAATACTGCATAAAAATTTTTAAAATAATATTATGCAGGAATTATATGTAATAATCGGGAAAAGAATAGCTGAAGAACGACTAAGAAAAAACTTAAGTCAGGAATATCTGGCTGAAATTACAAACCTTCACAGAAATTATATAGGATATATTGAACGCGGTGAAAAACATGCAAGTATTGACACACTATTAAGAATAACAAAAGCCTTAAACATATCTCTCGAATGGCTGTTTAGAGGATTTTAAATAAATTCTTTACAAAACTATATTTTTACTTTATTTTTATATCAAGTTTTGTTAACCCTATTTCAAGGAGCATTTTTATGAAAACCTGCAAAAAGTGTGGATGCGTTTATGACAATTCTTTTGATAAGTGCCCTACCTGCAATTATACAATTAATAAAGAAATCAATAAAGAATTATTCAGAGGTTGTTTAAACGGATTAATTATATTTATATCAATTATAATGTCTATAAGCTCAAGTTCTGCATTTCCTTTTATTTTAGGCATAATCATATGTATCATAATCTCATCTAGAAAATTTGCAATAAATACTAATCAAAATGAGAATAACACAATAAACTTGCATTTAAAAAATAATGTAACTTTGCATGAAACTTTTTGCGCATCATTAAAAAAAGAATTAACCGAAAAACAAAAAGAAAATAAAATTAAAAGAGAAAAAAACATAAAAAAATTAAAAAAAGAATATATGCTAGAAGAATTTAATATTAAAGATGAAGGAGAAATAGATTTTAAAAATTTTAAATATTCAATATATGAAGAAGGCAATAATTATTTTGAAAAATCATACCAAAACTATTGCTCTGGAGAACGAGAATATTTTTTACTTGGTGATAACTGGTGTTACTTTACCTTTGATGAAGAAAAAAATAAATATTATTTTAAAATAGAAAAAAATAAAACATTTTCAAAAAAATGCAGAATAGATTTTACTGACAGCAAAACAAAACAGCTAATTAAGTATTTACTAGAAAATCCTTCTAAAAAAAATTTTTATGAAGGAGATTTGAAAAAACAAATAAATTCAGGAAAACTTATTAAATGTAAATATTGCGGTTATAGATACCACAAAAATAATACAAGTTGTCCAAATTGTGAAATTTCAACGAAAGAAAACATATTATAATAAAATATAAGAAAATTAAAACAATTATTTTAGGATTTCTAGGAATTACTTAACAAAAATTCATGAACGCTTTATTTGTTACATGTATTTGATATTCTTTTACTATCAGTATAAATTTTACAGGAATAGCAATGACAAAAACAATTATTTATACAATGGGAGAGGATTTAAAAGCAGCACAAAAACAGCGTGAAACACTGATTAATTTTGCTAAAACAAAAAAACTGGAAGTTGTTGGTTACTTCTCTGACACTGATAAAAATAAAAAAAGCTTAAATAATGCCCTTGCCTTACTTGATACACTTGAAAAAGGGCAGCTTCTTGTAACCCGAACTGATAATTTTTCAGAATTACAAAATAAATATAAATTTATTACGCCTTAATTTTTACCTAATAAGCGAGGTTATTCATGTTTAATTTTACAGAGCAATTTTTTACACCTTCAGGACGTCCTATATCGAGAGTGAGATTATATATCAGAGTTTCTGCTGAAGAACAAGTTCTTGGTCATAGTATTGCTATGCAGGAAAAAGAAGATTCAGGCTTTGCAAAACGTCATAGATTTCTTATTACAGGAAAATATGTTGACCCCGGTTTTACCGGTAAAAACATGAACCGTCCGCAGCTCAAGCAATTACTTGCTGATATTAAAAACAAAAAGAAGGATTTTGATGCCGTTATTGTATGGCGTTGTGACAGATTAATACGAAATAATGACTACTATCATAGTGTTATAAAGCCAATGTTTGATAAAGCAGATGTTGCAATTTTATCTGCAACAGAAAATAACGATATGAATAATCCATACGGCAAATATATGCGTAATATGCAGATAAACAACGCCGAACTTGAGTCTGATATTAATTCAATAAGGACGATTGCAAACCTAAGAGAAAAATGTGAACAAGGTTATTCCCCTGTTGCAAGACCGCCTATCGGATATAAACGAATTATCCAAAATAAGAAAAAATTAATCGTTCCGGATCCAGAAACAAGCTTTTACGTTCAGAAAATTTTAAAACTACATTCAACAGGTATATACAGTGACAGAATGCTTGCAAGCTTGATGCGCATAGAAGGCTTTACAAAATGCACAAAAAAAATGGTAGAAAACATCACAAGAAATAATTTAAAATTTTATACAGGGAAATTTGATTTTAGTTTAAAAGATTACAACGGCATCAAAACAAGCAAAGAGTATCAAGGCAAGCACGAACCTTTAATAAGCCTTGAATTATATGAAAAAATAAAAAAGCTTCATAACGAACATGTTATTTATGCTTCAAAAACAACAAAACATGATTTGCTTTATAAGGGATTAATTAAATGCCCTAAAAATAATAAATATTTAACAGGTGAATTACAAAACGGCAAAAATAAAAGCGGTGAATACGAATATTGGCGCTGTCACAAGCCTATTCTAGGAGATGAAGGTTGTAAACAATGTAAAAAGTGTCTTAAATCAACAATTATAGATAACGCAATTGTAGATGTTTTAAAAGAAATAGAAATCACACCTAAACAATTGAATGAAATAAAAGAAAATTTCAAAATGTTCTTTAATATTCAAACCCAATATGATGAAAGCAGGAAAGAACAAATTGCTGTAAAATTAAAAAAATTGCGTAACAGATTAAATCAATTATATGAAGATAAACTTGATGGGTTGATAGACCTCGAAACATATACAGAAAAAAAAGAAAAGTACACATCCGAATTAAACGAACTAACAATTGAACACAGCGCGTTAAGTAAAACTAACCAGATATTATTTGAGCGTTTGGAACAAGCGTTCGAACTCTGTAAAAACTTAACAGGGCACTATTTTCAGCTTTCAAACAGCAAAAAACGGGAATTGCTGAAATTATTGTGTTCGAACTTTTTTTATCAGGATTCGAAATTAGATATAAAAGTGAAAAGTGCCTTTATGACACTCTTTCGAACCTTTGTATTTAATTGTGATATATTCGATTTTGAACCGAACTCACCTCTTTTTGAAAATGGGGCGTCTGATGGGATTCGAACCCATGCATATCGGAACCACAATCCGAGGTCTTAACCGCTTGACGACAGACGCCATTCGTTACTTTTTTATAATATCATAAACATTATTGAAATCAAGACTTTTTATAAAAAAAGTTCCGCAATTTACGGAACTTTTTTATTTATTTTATTTAACTATTAACTAACTTATTCGTTGAAACATATAACCAATTCCGCGGGCTGTCAAAATTAATTCAGGATTAGCAGGATCAGATTCAAGTTTTGAACGAAGTCTTGAAATATGAACATCTACTACGCGTGTATCAATTCGATGGTCAGGCGGGTATGCCCATACATGCTGTAAGATTTCGTTTCTTGAAAAAGCTTGACCGGAGTTATTTACCAATAATTCTAATAAGCTGAATTCCATACCGGTTAGACGAATTCTTTCATTTTTTCTGAATACCTGACGGCGTGCGGTATCTATTTTAATATTACCTGTTGTTATTACATTTTTAGTTACTTTACCTGTCGGAGTGACAGTTTCTCTGTTATTTGTTCTTCTTAATACAGCCTTAACTCTTGCTTCAAGTTCTTTCGGACTAAAAGGTTTAATAACATAATCATCTGCACCTAGTTCCAAACCGGTAATTCTTTCTGAAACATCACCTAATGCAGTAAGAATAATAATAGGAACATCGGAAGTTCGTCTAATTTCTCTTGTAACTCCGTAACCATCCATTTTAGGCATCATTACGTCTAGAACAACTAAATCCGGATTATATTTATTGAATGCGTTTACAGCTTCTTCTCCGTCTTGAGCTGTATAAACATCATATCCGACCATTTTTAATCTTGTTTCTAATATTCGTCTGATACTGGCTTCATCATCAGCCAGAAGTATTCTTTGACGATCTTCCGTTTCATTAGGCATTTCAGCATTTTCAGTCATAGTCTTCATTTCCTTTGTTACAATAATCTAACACCTTTAATATAACACAAATATAAAATATTACAAAATATTGACTTTTTTAAATTTTCTTTAATATTTGTATATATATATTAATTTAATTTTCAAAAAATTGCAAGTACTTTTATAAAAAAAATTTTTTATTTCACTGAATTACAAAAAATAGCCATAGGAGTGATGTACAACTTCATAGTATTAATAGTAAGATACGGTTTAAATATAACTATGGAAAATGAAGAAGTAAAATACTATGAAATAATCTCAAGAAATATTAAGAGATTAAGAACTACAGCTAAACTTTCTCAGGAATCTATGGCAGAAAAACTAAGTTGTTCAAGAGAATTTATCAGCAGAGTTGAAAACAGAAAAGAAAAAGTAAGTTTAAATATGCTTTTAAAAATAGCTAACTTGTTCAACGTAAACCCGAGTAATCTGTTTATACAGTATTAGCAGATATGATATTTTTAAATTTTTCCAAATCTTCTGCAGTGTCAATTCCGACAGGAATAAAGTCAACTATTGACGTTTTGATTTTCATTCCGTTTTGTAATGCACGTAATTGTTCAAGACTTTCAGCCTGCTCATAAGAACTTTGAGGAAGTTCTGTCATGCGAATAAGAGCATCTCTTTTATATCCGTAAATACCGAGATGTCCGTAGAAATCCGCTTTGCCTTCATTTCTCTCAAATGGAATTTTAGAGCGGGAAAAATACATCGCATAGCCTGAATTATCAATCACACATTTTACAAGATTTGGATTATCAGCTTCTTCAGACGTAATTTTACGGATTAATGTTGAAATATCTGCACTTATATCCTCTTTCACATTTTTTGCAACTTCATCAATACTTTCCGGTTTAATTAAAGGCTCATCACCTTGAAGATTAACAATATAGGAAATTTCGGAATGACGCATAACAACTTCTTTTATTCTGTCAGAGCCGCACTTATGGTTAACTGAAGTCATTTCTACATTGCCGCCAAACGCCTTTACCGCATAAAAAATTCTTTCATCATCAGTAGCAACAATAATAATATCGGCAAGTTTTGCTTGCTGAGCTTTTTCATAAACCCACTGAATAATAGGTTTTCCCTGAACTATAATAAGCGGTTTTCCTTCCAATCTTGAGGAACCGTATCTTGCAGGTATTATTATTGCTGTTTTTCCCATATTAATCAACCTTTCTGACTATCAAAGCAACCCATTGCTCTTGATGAGTTTCTTCTATTAACTCGAGACTATATTTTTTTACAGCATCTAATACAACAGGCTTTTTCTCGTCCAAAATACCTGATAAAACCATGTATCCGCCGTCATTCATAAGATTTTTTAAATCACCCATGATATCTGCAAGCACATTATGCAATATATTTGCAAGTACGAAATCAAATTTCTCATTAATTTTATCAGCAGTATTTAATTCAAATAAACATTCAACATTATTTTTTAAAGCATTTTCTTTTGCAACTTCAATTACTGTTTCATCGTTATCACAACCGTAAACGTATGATGCCCCGAATTTTTTCGCGCAAATCCCTAAAATACCTGACCCCATTCCGATATCTGCTGTTTTTGCATTTTTAGGCAAATACTTTTCAATTGCTTTCATGCATAACTGAGTAGTCTGGTGAGTTCCTGTTCCGAAAGCACAGCCCGGTTCAAGCCTGATAACAACTTCGCCAGCCTTATCAATATATTCTAGCCAATCAGGTACAATAACTATTTTATCTGTGACACGTGTTATATTCCATTTTTCTTTCCATTTTTTAGACCAATCTTCATTAGGCTTATTGGAAATTAAATATTCCCAGCTGCCTAATTCTTCATCAGACAAACCTCTGGACTTCAAAAGTTCACGTTCTTGTTTTAAAATATATGACAAATTTTCAGGTTCTTGTGTCAAAAAAACTTTGAGAGTTCCTTCTGTAGTTGATATCATTTCCAAATCTTTGTAGGTTTCTTCTGCAAGAAGAACACCTTCGCATGGAAGATTTTCAAAACAAAATTCCGAAACAATATCTTCAATATCAGGATTAATTTTTATTTGGAGTTCATAGTAATTATTCATTATTGTAAAAATACGCCCATTTTTCTGAATTTCTGATAACGCTGTTCTTTTAAGTCTTTAACAGAGAGTTTAGAAAGTTCTTCCAAACTGTCAAGAATTGTCTTTTTCATATTCTCAGAAACTTCGTCATAATTTGTATGAGCACCGCCTGTCGGTTCTTTTATTTTTCCGTCAATAATATCAAAATGCTTTTATTTCTCCGTCAATAATATCAAACTGCATTAAATCTTTTGCGGTAATTTTCAAAGCATCAGCGGCTTCGGATGCTTTTGAAGCATCACGCCATAAAATAGAAGCGCAGCCTTCGGGAGAAATTACTGTATAATAAGCATGCTCAAGCAAAAATACTCTATCTGCAACAGCAAGACCTAACGCCCCGCCTGAGCATCCTTCACCTGTAATTATTGCGATTACGGGCACTTCTAATTTTGCCATTTGCATTAAGTTAACAGCAATAGCACCGCCTTGATTTGTTTCTTCCGCACTTATCCCGGGATAAGCACCCGGAGTATCAATCAAAGTAACGATAGGTATATTAAATTTACTTGCGTGTTTGAATAATCTCAGAGCTTTTCTGTAGCCTTGAGGCTGAGGCATACCGAAATTGTATTCAAGGTTTTCCTTAGTGGATTTCCCTTTCATAGTGCCGATAATCATAACGGGTTTTCCGTCAATTTTTGCAAGACCGCCTATAATAGCCCTGTCATCCATACCTTCTCTGTCACCATGAAGCTCAACAAAGTCCTCGCAAATATGATTTACGTAATCCAAAAAGTTAGGTCTTTCGGGATGTCTTGCGATTTGTAACTTTTGTGATGGCTTCAGATTTGAATAAAGTTCTTTTCTGTAATCTTCCGCCTGCTGCTCAAAAGTTTCAATTTCTTTATTAAGATCCATGCCTGACTCCAAACTTATTTTCTTTAATTCTTCAATTTTTTCTTGAATTTCCAAAATAGGTTTTTCAAAATCCAAAACTGCTGTCATTATTCCATACCTCTTACTATGCCGTTGTGTGCATTTCCAAAATCTTAGCCAATGTATCTCTTAACTCTTTGCGCGGGGATACAACATCCACCTGTCCGTACTTCAACAGATATTCCGCCGTTTGGAAATCTGACGGCAGTTTTTGTCTTATGGTTTGTTCAATAACACGGCGTCCCGCAAAACCTATTCTTGCACCCTGTTCAGCTACTATAATATCGCCGAGCATACCGAAACTTGCCGTAACACCTCCAAAAGTAGGTTCGGTTAAAAGATTTATATATAACAGTTTTTCGTCATCAAGTTTTGAAACAGCGCATGACGTTTTAGCCATTTGCATTAAGCTTAAAGCGCTTTCCTGCATTCTTGCGCCGCCGGATGAAGTAATTGCAAGAACGGGAAGTCTTAGTTCAATAGCTTTTTCAATAATTCTTGTAACTTTTTCTCCTACTACGCTGCCCATTGAACCGCCCATAAAATCAAAGTCCATAACGGCAACGGCGACTTTATTTCCTTCAATTTCAGCCACTCCAGTAATAACCGCATCATTAAGACCTGTTTTTTCATGAGCCTTAGCTAATCTGTCTTTATAACTTTCGGTATCAATAAACTCAAGAGGGTCATCAGGTTTAATTTCCGTAAATAACTCTTCAAAAGAATTTTCATCAAAAAGCTGTTTTATACGTGTTCTTGCATTTATTCTGAAATGGTAATCACACACAGGGCAAACCATATCATTTTTCACCAAATCTTCTTTAAGAAGCTGTGCATCGCAGTGAACACATTTAGTCCACAAATTAGGATCCATATCGGATTCTACTCTGCCTTCCAGCTCTCTTCTTTGTATTTGAGCCTGTTTTCGTTTTTCAAACCAATCTTGAACTGTCATATTATTATATCCCTTAAAAAATCATTGTTATAAATACAAGATTATTATACTCCAAAAAAAATTTATAGCAATTTTTTACATTCAGGGGTTTTACAAAGTACACAATGCAAGTAAATACTAATTACCCTCAGCAAAGAAAACAATTATCATTCATGCAGCTGCCTTTCAGGCGCCTGAACGGAATTAAGCTGTTTGAAGAAATTCATTGTCAATCACCGGCTAAACTTTTGGAACACGGAAACCGCAGAGATTATTTTGTCAGAATTGAGGACAATTATACGCCTGACGAATTTTATATTAAAATCGATGACATAAATTTTACTCCGATAGGAGAAAGTAAATTAAGTTTTAAGAACAACAAAACTTTATACAATGATAATATCGATATAATAGACAGCAATTTAAAGCATTGCGGAGCAGGTACAATTATGCGTCTGGGTGAAATTATAACAATGCTTGAAAATGACATTGACAAAATAGAACTCCATTCCCTCGGACAAGCCGTATATTTTCACTCGAAATTTAAATTTGA
>FR900471.1:78441-117344 GCA_000438175.1 Fusobacterium sp. CAG:439
AACCTGTTATCAATGATATGAATCAATTAACAAATTATATCCGTACAGACATTCTATCAAGAGAAAACGATAAACGTTTTGAGCAAATTGCCAAATGTGCAAAAGAATGGGGAAAAAATAGTATTGTACCAGATACTGAAAGGCTTAAACACGGCAACAAAATTCTATACAATTATCTTCAATGCGTTAACAAATTTAAGTTAAACCATGATGAAGAATTTCAAATTTATCCTGGATTTGATATGGTGCTCGGGAAAGAAAAAGTAATTGATAATATGGAATATTTTAACAAATTATTTGAAAAGTTCGGTATAGATTATGAAATTAAGGCTTCTGCCTGTTAATGAAAAACTTTCTCATATCTTCCGAGATTTGGACATTTTGCAAAGCCATATGATACTTTCTTAAATTTGCAATTGCTTCCTGTTCTTCGAGTAAATCACGTTTAGGCAGTTTTACCGAAGCTTTTACTTTCTCAAATTCGGTCGGGGATTTTCTGTTAATAAATTTTGCAATTATTTCATCTATATTGCTTCCGCCTATACCGTACTTTGAAGCCACTTCTGCCGTATCTGCTCCCTGAGGCAGAGTATAAAGCCAGTTTACGGTTAAGCTGTCTCCTTCCGAAATACTGTTAATACCCCTCTGATGTGGTGTATACATAATATCAGCAGGGTTATGGCTGTGACCTAATCCTATAGCGTGTCCTATTTCATGCAGTATAGTGTGGTATACCTCGCCTTCATCCATATAATCGGCATGAACCAGTCCTTCTGTCAAACCGATTGCAACTTCAGCTCCGTAAAGTCTGTTTGAACCGTCAAAATTAAAATAACAATGTCCCAGAGCTTTACGCTCAACCCTTTTCCAATCAACATTAACATTAGATTCAAGCAGATTATTAACAACCTGAAACGCAACTTTTCCCTTTGTTGCCTGCTGCCACTCATTCAAAGCTCTAATAACCATTTCACGGTATTTATATTCCTGCCCCTGCTTTGAATAAAACTTCATAGGCGCAATATAAACTTTTAAAGGCATAAATGTCCATCTCATTATACGCCCGTTTTTTAAAGATTCAGCAACATAGGTGTATTTTTTCATATTTTTATTATATAATAAATTGCGGTAAAAACCAATTATGTTAAAATGATTATTATAAGATAAAGGGGAGAACATTTATGAACATTATGCAAATGATGAAACAAGCTCAAGGCTTGCAAAAAAGATTAAAAGATACGCAGGAAGAACTTGCCAATCTTGAAATAACAGGTGAAGCCGCTAACGGAGCAGTAAAAGTAATCTGTGACGGTCAAGGAAAATTTAAATCTATAAAATTAACGGCAGAAGCTGTTAACCCTGAAAATCCGTCTTCTGTTGACAGTGATACTGTTGAAATGCTTGAAGATATTATTTCTTCTGCAATTAAACAGGCAAGCGACAAAGCTTCAAAAACAATGGAAGAAAAAATGAAAGCAGTTACAGGCGGTATTAACATTCCGGGATTAAATTTCTAATGATTTACCCGAAATCAATAGCATCTTTAATAGAGCATTTTCAGAAATTTCCGTCAGTGGGACCGAAATCCGCACAACGTATGGCATTCTATTTATTAAGAATGCCTAAATCTGAGGTGGAAAAATTTGCTCAAAGCATGATTGAAGCAAAAGAAAACACAAAGACCTGTGAAATTTGCTTCAATCTTTCATCATCAAGTCCCTGCGAAATTTGCCAGTCAACATTACGTGATAAATCAACGATATGTGTCGTGGCAGAAACAAAGGATTTGATTGCTATTGAAAAAACAAATGAATATAAAGGTTTATATCACGTTTTACAGGGCTTAATCTCACCTATGGACGGTATAGGCGCCGATGATATCAGAATAAAAGAATTATTAAGCCGCCTTACAGATGAAAAAGTTAAAGAAGTAATACTTGCTCTCAGTCCTTCCGTTGAAGGAGAAGCGACAAGCCTTTATTTGAGCAAACTAATTAAACCTTTCGGAATTAAAATTTCGCGTATTGCCTTCGGGCTTCCGGTCGGCGCCGATTTGGAATATGCCGACGAAATTACTATTGCTAAAGCAATTGAAGGAAGACGTGAGCTTTAAAAACGTAACGGATAATCCTTGTTAATTTTCCATCCGTCATGAATTATTAATGCTGTACAAAGATTACGCATTCCGTGATCTTCACTTCCGCAAGCGTTTAAAAGTTCTGTCCTGCTCCTGCCATAACCGCCGTAAGGTTGCAGGCCGTTTTTTGAGAAATGGAAAGTAAAATATTTCTGTCCTGTACAAGAAGTTTGGTCAGACGCATTACGGCAATTTTCAACATCTTTGGCATAAGGATAAAAATATATATCAAAACTGGTTCTTATTTCCGCTGTTGAAAAACGCATTCCGAAAGCACTTCCATCTGAAAATTTTATCCAAACAACATAATCATATGTATCTCGTTCAACTGAAACAGTATTTAAATATTTTGCCAGATATCTGTTGTACCAATCCTCGGAACCTGTTAATGCGGATAAATCCGGATCTTCCCAGTATTCTTTTTCTCCGTTGTCTTTTTCAGACATAATAACAGCCTGTGTAAAAGTTGTATAAAATTTTTTCAGACGGCTTTCAACAACCTGCTTTTTATGATTATACATCAAACCGGGAATTGTCAACGCGGCTACTATACCTATTATGCCCAAAGTAATCAGCACTTCTGCGAGGGTAAAACCTTTTTTCATTTTTATAACTCCATTACAATAGTGATTATACACATCACTATTGTAACAGATTTTTAACTTTTTACAACCCTTAAAAAATAAAGATAAGAGCCTTAAATTGCCCCCCCCCCGACGCTTTTAATGAATAGTTTCATCTTTATGCTCCTTTAACTTAAAAATCTTTACAATATATTAAAATTATAAACGTTTTTCAGGATTTTTTCAAGAGGAGATTAATATGTCATCTCCCAGTTATCATTTAAAATCTTCCCGAAACAGCCCCAGCTATGACCTTCATTTATTCCAACAGAACAATATTTTATAAATACTTCTTCTCTTTCGTGAGGAGTTGGATGAACCTCTGAATATACATTTACAGAGGGATTAGCATCATCTAACTGACCATCAGGATAGATTTTAACGACGAACAAATCACGACCTAAAATATTAGGACCTTGCTGACCGTTAACATCAACTTCAAACAAAATACAAGTTCCTCTTGCTTTAATTCCAACAGAAGAACCGTTTGAAAGTACGTAATGTAAATAATCATTGTCAGCAAAAGCACCCAGATTAGTGCCGTTCAGACTGCTGTATTTATCTGCAAAACAAGGAGAGTAGTCTGTCCCGCAATCTTGCACTACGCGGAAATAATTTTTAATCCAGAAATCAATAGCATCATCAGAAACCAAACCCGCTTCCTTAATGTTTAGAGCATTTTTATCGTTAACATATTGCATAACAGCTTGTGAAAAGTCATTGTATACTTTATGCAGCTGGGTTACATAACTTTTACGTTGATAATTCTGCATTAAAGTCGGAACAGTCATTGCAGATACAACTCCGATAATTCCGAGTGTTACCAGAACCTCAGAAAGTGTAAACGCAAATTTAAAATTTAATCTTATCATAATTGCCTCCAATTTTTATTGGCTAGCAGCCAATGTTATTTATATAAATTATAGCCTAACATGGTTAAATGTCAAATAATTTTTACACTCTGCTAGGGAAAAAAATTTTCTGCCTGCGTAAATCTCAAAAGCTCTCCAGAGAAAAATTCGCAGAGATAGCAGGCATTAATGATTATTATCTTGGAGAGATTGAAAGAGGCGAAAAAAAAGCTTCGATAGACATTTTACTCAAAATTTCCAAAACATTGAATATAAAAATTCATGAGTTATTAAATCTTGAGTAGCCCTTTTATATAATTGCCTTTGATTAAAAGTTGCGTTAAAATTCTTTTATGCAGGAAAAAACGTTAGTAAAAATTCAAAATTTGTATGTTGAATATCATACCAATAAAGGTATTTTGGGCGGGGAAAAAACAATTCACGCTGTTAACGGTGTTTCTTTAGATATATATAAGGGAGAAATTCTGGCAATAGCAGGCGAATCCGGATGCGGGAAATCAACTCTTGCCAGAGCAATTATCAAACTTGAACCTGCTAAATCAGGGCAAATACTGTTTAACGGAAAAGATACACTTTCTTTGAGCAAAAATGATTTAAAGGATTTCAGAAAACACGCACAGATGGTATTTCAAAACCCGTATGCCAGTCTTAACCCTAAAATGAAAATTATTGATATTTTGAAAGAACCTCTTGAAATAAATACGGATTACAGTCAGGATAAAATAATTGAAACAGTAAAAGAAAAGATTAAGCTTGTAGGGTTGGACGAAAATTGCCTTCAGCTTTTTCCTCATGAATTCTCCGGAGGACAAAGACAGAGAATAGCAATTGCAAGGGCTCTTGTCTTAAATCCTGAATTTATTCTTGCCGACGAACCTGTCAGCGCATTAGACGTCAGTATTCAAGCTCAGGTCATAAACCTTTTAAAAGAGTTAAAAGAAAAATATAATTTGACATTTGTCCTTATTACTCATGATATGAGCGTAATAGAATACTTGGCAGACAGAATTGCTATTATGTACCTCGGAGAAATCGTAGAAACAGGAAAAACATCGGATATTTTTTCTTCCCCGCTTCATCCTTATACTAAAGCATTGCTGAGTTCTGTACCTCAAATCAATAGCTCTGGGAAGAAAATTATTTTAAAAGGAGATTTACCTTCTCCCGCAAATCTTCCTCAGGGTTGTAAATTCCATACAAGATGCCCATACGTAATGGAAAAATGTAAAAACTGTATTCCGCAGGAAAAAGGGATTTCGCATAAAGTAAAATGTTTTCTATATGAATAATCTGTGCTATAATTGATTTATGGACAGAAAAATTATTACAACAAACAGAAAAGCATTTCATGATTACACTATTATAGAAAAGTATGTAGCAGGAATTGTGCTGACCGGAACAGAAATCAAATCTATCCGTAAGAACGCGATTAATTTGAAAGACAGTTTTTGTAAGATTGAAGACAATGAAATTTTTCTGTATAAATGCCACATTTCGCCATATGAACAGGGAAACAGGTTTAATCACGAAGCGGAACGAGTAAGAAAACTGCTGCTTAATAAAAAAGAAATCCTGAAAATGCATACTAAGGTTAAACAGGATAATTTCACTATTGTTCCGCTGGAAGTATTTTTGTCACACGGGTTTGCAAAAGTTGAAATAGGACTTGCCAAAGGTAAAAAAGTTCACGATAAACGTGAAGATATTGCAAGAAAAGACCAGAAACGCGAAATGGACAGAGCATCCAAAATAAGATATTAATCGGGAGATAATAATGAAAGTCATTATTTTAGGTAAAGGAGAAATGCTTTCTAATCTCATAGAAGGAACCCTTGACGCAAAATGTGAAATTGCAGGGGTTTTCAGATACGAAAGAACTGTTATGCCTGAATTATTGCTTTCTTTAAGAGATTTTTTTAAAAGCTCGCCGGATGTAACTTTGATAAAACAGCATAAACTTCATGAAATAAAATGTAAATCAGCAAATTGTGAAAAATTTAAAAAGGAAGTTTTAAAATTAAATGCAGATGTAATTCTTGTCGGAACGTGGAGAGAAAAGTTAAAAAAGGAAATAACAGATTTACCTGTAATTGCATCAGTTAATGTACATCCTTCTTATCTGCCCAAATATAGAGGACCTAACCCTTATTTGCAGACTATTCTTCACGGAGAAAACAAGTCAGGTATTACATTTCATTTAATCGATGAAAAATTTGATAACGGAGCAATACTTGCACAGCAGGAAATTGACATAATGCCGGATGATACATCTAAAGAGCTTAAAGACCGCACGGTATACCAGGCAAGAAAGCTCTGTTCATCAATTTTATCCGATCTCGGTTCAGGACTTATTATACCTGTTCCGCAGAATGAAAAAGAAGCAACTTATTATTCGAATATTAAAGCTGAAGATATGATGCTTGACTTTGAGAGTGAAACTGCGGAAAAAATACATGCAAGAGTACGCGCATTTCATCCATGGCTTCCGTGTTACGTAAGCCATAGAAATAAATATTTTATTCCAAATCCTTACAAACTAAGAATTTTAGACGAAGAACATACGGAAAAAATTCTTAAAAAAAGAAAAATCACAACTCCAAAAGTTGGAGATATAATAGATACAAATTACAAATCCCGTTCAATAACCGTAATGTGCAGGGATTGGAAATCATTAAAAATGACAGGAGTTTATCTCTACGGATTTTTTAATAAACCGTTTACAAGATTATTTATAAAAAATATACTTTAAAAATTATAATCCCTTCCGCCTGCTTCAATTTTTTCCAAATCTTCGGCAACTTTAGATATTACACACTGAGGACACTCGAGAATTTTAACTTCTTTTTCTATCAATTCCTCGCCGACTTTCTTTGTTTCTTCGGAAGCATAGTCTTCAAGGTATTCTTTTAAAGTTAAAATTGCATTCGGATGACAAAAGTTATGAATTTGTTTTTCTTTACAAATTTCCATAAATCTGTCGCCTGTTCTTCCGTTGCGATAGCAAGCAGTACAGAAACTCGGCAGATAACCGAGTTCCATAAGCCATTTTATAACTTCATCAAGCGGACGTCTGTCAGAAACATCAAATTGAGCAGAATTTTCTTTTTCCGGCATAGGGTTAAAGTATCCGCCTACACTTGTTTTTGAGCCTCCTGATATTTGTGAAATACCCAGTTCCAAAACACGTTTCCTGCATTCTGCGCTTTCTCGTGTTGAAACTATCATGCCTGTATAAGGTACTGAAATTCTTATGCATGCAACAATCTTTGCAAAAGTATCATCGTCAATTCCGTTATCAAACACATCAGGATCAATATCATCAGCTTTACGAATTCTCGGAACACTTATAGTATGAGGTCCAACTCCGTATACAGCTTCAAGGTGCTCTGCATGCATCAATAAACCGGCAAATTCATATCTGTACAACTCCAAACCGAAAAGAACACCTAAGCCGACATCGTCAATACCGCCCTGCATTGCTCTGTCCATTGCTTCGGTATGATATTTATAATTGTGTTTCGGGCCTGTAGGATGAAGTTTTTCATAACTTTCTTTGTTATATGTTTCCTGAAAAAGAATATAAGTACCTATTCCTGCTTCATGAAGTTTTCTGTAGTTTTCAACCGTAGTTGCGGCAATATTAACATTTACGCGTCTTATTGAACCGTTTTTATGTTTTATGCCATAAATTGTCTTTATGGATTCTAAGATATATTCAAGAGGGTTGTTAACAGGGTCCTCACCGGCTTCTATAGCAAGCCTTTTATGCCCCATATCCTGAAGTGCAGTAACCTCATTTTTAATTTCTTCCTGTGATAATTTACGTCTTGGAATATGTTTGTTTTTAGAATGATAAGGGCAGTATACACAGCCGTTTACACAATAATTTGATAAATACAAAGGAGCAAACAAAACTATTCTGTTGCCGTAATAATCCTGCTTAATTTTTTTGGCGAGTTCAAATATTTCATTATTTTTCTCTTCAATTGCACAGGCAAGAAGGACTGATGCTTCTCTATGAGTAAGCCCGTTTCCCAATCCAGCTTTCTCTAATATTTTATCAATTAATTCTGAATTATTTTTGTTCTCATCAGCATATTTGAGAGTATCAAGAATTTCTTCATGAGAAATAAATTCTTCTGCATTTTGCGACTTTGGATTATACATACACATCTTCTCCCTATCAAAAGCATGATAACCCTGTAAAAAATAAAAGTAAATAGCTATCTTACAACAAATCCGCCGCCAATCAGATGCCTGTCATCAATGTCATAAAGCACACCGGACTGACCGTTTGTTATGGAATTTACAGGTTCATAAAATTCAATATCCGCAAAGTCATCAAAAATTCTTACATGAGCTTTTTTATGCTCCATGTTGTAGCGAATTTTAACAAGAGCATCAAATTCTTGTTTTTCAGGTTTGTATGTAAAGTTCATATTAACAAGTTTTAAATTCTTTCGATAATTATCTTCTTCCCTGCCAACATAAACAATATTTTTCTCAGCATCAATGTCAATAACATACAAAGGATAAGGAGCGGCAATTCCTATACCCTTTCTCTGTCCTATAGTATATTGATAACAGCCCTGATGTTCACCCCATTTTTTCCCTGTAAGAATGTCAATGAAATCACCTTTTTTCACTCCGAAGTTGTCAGATAAAAATTTCTTTGTTGTGAGAGGTTTCTGTATAAAACATATATCCTGACTTTCTTTTGAATCCTTTGGGGGCAAGTCAAAATCTACAGCCATACGCTTTACTTCCGGCTTAGCATAATGAAATAAAGGAAAAATTGTTTTTGATAACTGTCTTTGCCCTAAACGGTAAAGAAAATACAACTGGTCTTTATGTTCATCTTTAGCCGGATAAAGTTTATAAATGCCGTCAATACATCTTATATCTGCGTAATGTCCCGTTGCAAATACATCTGCCTTTAATTCATCTACAGCATAGTCAAAAAGTACGCCCCATTTAACAAACTGATTACACATTATACAGGGATTAGGCGTCTTGCCCGATTTATACGAATTTATAAAATAATCAATAACTTTATTTTCAAATGTACTGGAGGCATCAAAAACATGATGTTCAATACCAAGTTTATCTGCAACACGTTTTGCATTATCCGCAACAATATCTGAGGACGGCGAATTAACCATTCTTCCCGTTAAACCTATGACATTATATCCTTGCTGCTGCAACATAAGGGCTGTAACAGAACTGTCAACGCCGCCGCTCATTGCAACTACTGCTGTTTTATGTTTTTCCATATACAAATTATAACATAACAACGAAAATCAGCACAAAATATAAGAAAGCTAATTTTGCGTGTTGAGCAGCACGCTCATTTTTATAGTACAATAATAATCAAAGGAGAGAAGTATGAATAATGAAATTAAAGCAGTAATTCTTGCTGCAGGCAAAGGCACAAGAATGAAGTCAAATACACCTAAAGTTCTACACAAAATTTTTGAAAAGCCTTTATTGGGTTATGTTTTGGATAATGTAAAAAATATTGTTAATGAAGCATTTGTAATTGCAGGGCACCATGCAGAAGAAGTGACAGAATATGTTGAAAAAAATTACAGCTCTGCAAAAACAGTTTTGCAATCTCCGCAATTGGGGACAGGACATGCAGTATCAATGGTTTGTCCATCTCTTGAAAACTTTGACGGTCAGGTAATTATACTTTGCGGAGATACTCCCTTAATAACAGAAGCTACTCTGAAAAAGTTTGTCGAATATCATAATTCTAATAATTCAGATTTGACAGTTATGAGTACAATTTTTGAAAACCCTACAAATTACGGAAGAATTATAAGAGAAGATGACAATTCTCTAAAATGTATTGTGGAAGAAAAAGATGCTACTGAAGAACAAAAAGCGGTAAAAGAAGTTAACGCCGGAATTTATTGTCTTAACTGGGGAAAAATTAAGCCTGCATTTTCTCAGCTGACAAGCAACAATGCTCAGGGAGAATATTATTTGACAGATATTATTGCATGGGGCAAAAAGAATAATTTAAATGTGAATGCTTATATTTTAGAAAACAGCGATGAAATATACGGAATAAATTCACGTTCAAACCTTGCAACGGCAGCAAAAATTATGAACGAAAGAAAATTATATTCTCTTATGGATAACGGTGTAACAATTGTTGACCCGTCATCAACGTGGATTTCGGAGGATACTGAAATCGGAGCGGATACAGTAATTTATCCTGCAACTTATATTGAAGGGAAAAATAAAATCGGTCAAAATTGTAAAATAGGTCCCTGTGCACACCTCAGAGGAGATGTTGAAATCGCTGACAACTGCAAAATCGGAAATTTCGTAGAAGTAAAAAAAGCTAAAATTGACCATAATACAAATGCAGGTCATTTAAGCTACATAGGCGATGCAGAACTGGGTTCTCATGTGAATATCGGTGCAGGAACAATTACAGCAAATTATGATCCTATTTCAAAAACAAAAAGCAAAACAATCTTAAAAGATAATGTTAAAATCGGATCAAATACTGTTCTTGTAGCTCCAGTAGAAATTGGGGAAGGAACAAATATTGGAGCCGGCAGTGTAATTACAAAAAATATAGGCGAATGGGCACTTGCAATTACACGTGCTCCGTTAAGAATTATTGAAAACTGGGTAAAAAATAAAGTATAATGCAGTTATGGAAAACATCCCGCTTTAAGCATTTTTAGGGAGAAGGAATGAAATAGTAATATTACGGCAGGAAATTAATCCTGCCCTTTTTATGCTAAAATGTAACTATGAGTACCAAAGAGATTAAGTGGACTATGTTTGTAATTACGGCTGTCGGCAATTTTATTGCCATGCTGGATGCAACTACGGTTAATCTTGCTCTTTATCCTATGGCTGTTGATTTGCATGTTACAATGAGCCAGATACAATGGGTAATGATTGCTTACATGCTTGTACTGACAGTATTTTTACCGTTTTTCGGCAAATTGGGAGATATTTTCCCTAAAAATAAACTTTATTCTGTCGGTTTTTCACTTTTTGCACTGGGTGCATTTTTAAACACAACAGCTGACAGCTTCGGGCTGTTAATTGCATACAGATGTCTGGAAGCTCTCGGGGCTTCCATAATGCTTTCAAATGCTCAGGCAATTATTGCAACTATTTTCAAAAAAGAAAGACGTGGAAAAGCTTTAGGGTTAAACGGCTGTATTGTTGCAATCGGCGGGATGAGCGGACCAGCACTCGGCGGAATTTTAATAAACTCATTCGGCTGGCATTCGGTATTTTTGCCATGCATACCTGTAGCACTTGCAGGCGCCTACTATGCTTATAAAATGCTGCCGCACAGCATTAAAACCGACAGAAAAAATTTCAAGTTCGACTATAAAGGATTTTTCTATTTTACAATAAGCCTTTTCGCGCTTCTTCTTGCAATCTCTGAAGGACACAGCTGGGGCTGGAATTCATTAAAAATAATTTCACTGGGTGTTATTACTTTAATCTTTGGAGTTCTGTTTTACATCAGAGACCACCATATAAATTATCCTCTGATTAACTTTTCAATGTTTAAAATTAAACCGTTTACTTTCGGAAATCTTGCAGTAATGACATCATATATGGCAATGTATACAAACAGCATTCTACTGCCTTTCTTTTTACAGGAAATTTTAAAATATAACGCGCTTAAAACAGGACTTTTAATTTTACCGTACTCCGTAACCCTTTCTGTTATGGCTCCGATTGCAGGAAGGCTTTCGGGTAAATACGGCAGCAGATATTTAACGATTGCCGGTCCTATTGTTTATTGCATAGCCCTCTTAATGTTTACTTTGTACGATAAAAATGCCGCAATGTGGCAGATTGTCTTAGCGTCAGGTATAATGGGAATAGGAAACGGATTATTCCAGTCCCCTTCAAATAACGCGATTATGACATGTGTAAAAACGGAAGAACTCGGGCTTGCATCGGGAATTCTGGCATTATCAAGAAACATGGGCAACATATTGGGAGTATCAGTAACAATAACTTTATTTGAAACATTTAGAAATATTTTCCTTGAAACAGGCAAAGTTTATGATTTAGCGTTTTTATCTTCATACAGAACAACAATGTGTTTCGGAATATTTTTCGGGCTTTGTTGTTTAACATTCGCTTACATAGCGTACAAGCCTCACAAAACTACACATTAAACTTGAAAATTTATTATCAGCGGTATAAAATTAAAGTGTAATATTTACACTAAACAACTTATAAATGGCAGGGAATTATGACAACTCAAAACGAAAATATTAGAAATATAGCGATTATCGCTCACGTTGACCACGGCAAAACAACCCTTGTTGATTGTCTTTTAAAACAGGCAGGAGCCTTCAGAGCTAATCAGCAGGTGCAGGAACGTGTATTAGACAGCAATGATTTGGAAAGAGAACGCGGAATTACAATCCTTTCCAAAAACATTTCAATTAACTATAAAAATACAAAAATTAATGTAGTAGACACCCCCGGACACGCTGACTTCGGCGGAGAAGTTGAACGTGTTCTCGGTATGGTAGACGGTGCATTACTTATTGTTGATGCGGCAGAAGGTCCGATGCCTCAAACCAGATTTGTTTTATCAAAGGCGCTGGAATTAGGCTTAAAAATTATTGTTGTAATTAACAAAATTGATAAACCAGCTGCAGAGCCTTTAACAGCACTTGATAAAGTTTTTGATCTATTTACCGAGTTAACCGACAGAGAAGATTTGATTGATTTTCCTTTCATTTTCTCAAGCAGTTTAAACGGATTTGCCATAAAAGATTTAGATGATGAAAGAAAAGATATGATACCTTTATTGGATTGTATTTTAGAAAACATTCAGCCTCCAAAAGGCGACTCGTCAAAGCCTTTCCAATTCAGAGCAACAACGCTTGATTACAATGAATATGTCGGAAGAATTGTAATAGGTAGAATTGAAAACGGAAAAGTTAAATCTCAAGAACAAGTTTGTGTTATCCATGCAGACGGCAGTCAGGAAAAAGGAAAAATTACAAAATTATTCGGTTTTCATGACTTGGGCAGAGTTGAAATCGAAGAAGCTCTTGCAGGAGATATTGTAGGAATTGCAGGTTTCTCAGACATTCAAATCGGAGAAAGTATCTGCTCAATTTCGGATCCTCAGCCGCTTCCGCTTATTAAAGTTGACGAACCGACATTACAAATGAACTTCTCAGTAAACGACAGCCCGTTTGCAGGCACTGAGGGGAAATTTGTAACATCACGCCAGCTTAGAAAAAGACTTTACGATGAACTTGAAAAAAATGTAAGTTTACGTGTAGAAGATACAGAAAGTACTGATGTATTCAGAGTATCAGGAAGAGGAGAACTTCACCTCGGAATTTTAATAGAAACAATGCGCCGCGAAGGTTATGAATTCCAGGTTTCTAAACCGGAAGTTATTTATAAAAACATTGACGGCAAACAGTGCGAACCTTATGAAAACTTAATTGTTGATGTTCCCGAAGGTTATGCGGGAAGCTGCATTGACAGGCTTTCAGGAAGAAAAGCAGAAATGAAAGAAATGCAGAACAACAAAGGAAGAACAACAATGGTATTCCATATTCCCGCCCGCGGTCTGATAGGTTTCAGAAGCGAATTTATCAGAATGACGCGCGGTGAAGGTATTATGTATCATACATTCTTACATTACAGACCTTTTGCGGGAGATATTCCGCGCCAGAGAAACGGTTCTATTATTGCCCATGAACAGGGAGAGGCTATTCCTTACGCATTGGCTCAATATGAGGACAGAGGAACATTCTTTGTAACCCCGAAAACAAAAGTTTACCGCGGAATGATTATCGGAGAATGCAACAAACCTCAAGATATCGTAGTTAATATTTGCAAAACGAAAAAATTAACAAATATGAGAAGTGCAACAGCTGACGTAATGGTTACACTTCAGGCTCACAAAGAAATGTCTCTGGAAGAATGTATGGAATACATCGGAGATGATGAACTTGTTGAAATAACTCCTGAAAACGTCAGAATAAGAAAGGCAGACTTAACTAAAAAAATATATAATTAAAAAAAAGACCGCTATAAAGCGGTCTTTTTAATAAGTCATTTCCCAATTATCATTCAAAATTTTACCGAAACAGCCTGTCCAATCATTAGAAGCAGAATCACAATCTGCAGCATAGTTTGTATCTCTAACATCTTTATCAGGTTTACTCCCATCAGCAGACCAATCATCTACAGTTCCGTCATTATAAATATAAATTGCAAATATATCACGTCCAGCTATATTCGGACCTTTTGAACCATTGATATCTACATATACAGAGGCAACCCTATCACCGGTAATAGTAGAAGCAAATCCAACAGATGCACCGCTAGTAATGGAAAAGTAACCTCCGGTTAAGTAAGTTCCGATTTGCTCTGAATCATTTATTTTTCTATACACATTATTTGGGGCAAAACATGGTTCTTGTTCAGAACCGCAATCATTTACAACTTTAAAATAAGATTGAAAAAAAGATTTTAATGCATTATCATCAGTTAACCCTGCCTCTTTTAAATTTAATGCATTTTTATCTGTTTGATATTGAATAAGTGCCTGAGATAACTCATTATAGAATTTATGCAGTTGTGTTACATAAGTTTTACGCTGATGATTTTGCATCAATGTAGGCACAGTCATTGCAGATACTACACCGATTATTCCTAAAGTTACAAGTACTTCTGCCAAAGTAAAACCCAAGCGTGCCGCTTGACCCGACACAACAGGTTTGAACAAACCTTCAAAACTTCCGGAAGAAGCTAAGAAACGCCCCCCCCCCGAGTTGCAATTTTAAATAAATTTTTCATAATGGCTCCTTTCATTATTATTTATTATTATAAATTATTCTCAGACTTTTTGCAATATAAATTGCATTAAATAAAGATTTTTTGTATAATTCAAGAATGGGCAGTTTACAAAAATATTACAAACAATCGGCTACTTACAAAATTTTTTCGGGAATATTTTCAGAACTCGAAGAATTTCTTGATACACTCGGGAAAATAACCATTAACGGTGTTGAAGTAATAAAATGCATTTTTAAATGGCAGATTGATAAAAAAGAAGTTGCCGAACAGTGTTATAGATTTGGAGTAACTTCACTGCCTATCACGCTGTCTATTGTAGGAATGACTTCAATCATTGTTGCATCACAAGTTGCACTGGAAATGGTTAAACAGGGCGGGAGTAATTTCGTCGGGCTTTTAATGACTATGCTTATTGTCAGAGAAGTCGGAGTTATTATGTCAGGGTTTGCAATTATATCGATGATTGGTTCTTCGCTTGCGTCTGAAATTGCAACAATGAGGGTTACGGAACAGATTGATGCTATTAAGGTGTTAAAAGTTAACCCCGTAAATTATTTATTTGTTCCGCGTGTTCTTTCGGGAATTATCATGATGCCGCCGGTTGTTGTAATAGCTTCTGCCGTCGGGGTTATTGCAGGTGCAGTTACAGCGAATTTGACATCAGGTTTAGGTTACAGAGCATTTTTTGATTCCGCGTGGCTTGGGATTTACATGAAAGATCTCGGAGTTTGTCTATTAAAAGCATTATTTTTCGGAGGTACTATAGCCCTTATAAGCTGTTCTTGCGGATATTATGCAAAAGGCGGGGCAAAAGGAGTTGGAGAAGCAACAACAAAAGCTGTAGTCTGGTCTTTTGTTGCAATAGTAATCTGGGACATGATATTTGCTATGGCATTTTTCTTTTAAAGAGGTAAAATCTTAAATAATGAGTATTGAAGTAAAAAATTTAATAAAAATATTTGATGAAAAACGTGTTATAGATGACGTTTCATTCAAGGTTGAAAATGGAGAAACACTTGCAATAGTAGGATTTTCAGGTTCAGGCAAAAGTACGATACTAAAACTGATATGCGGGCTTTTAACTCCAGACAGCGGGGAAATTATTACGTCAGAAGGTGATATTGCTATGGTATTTCAGTATTCTGCACTGTTTGATTCTCTGAATGTCGCGGACAATATTGCGTTTGCACTGCATGAAAGAAAAGATTTAAGAAATAAATATTCCGAAAAAGAGATAAAAAGCATTGTAGCAGAAAAGCTTGAACTTGTAGGTTTAAAAGGAATTGAAAATAAATTTCCTTCTGAGCTTTCAGGCGGTATGCAGAAACGTGTAAGTTTTGCACGCGCAATCGTAACAGAACCCAATTCAATACTTTACGACGAACCGACAGCAGGCTTAGATCCTATTTCTTCGACCCTCATAGAAGACTATATTGTCAGGTTGAAAGATGAAACAAACGCAGCATCGGTTGTTGTTACACACCAGATGTCAACTATTAAAAGAACAGCTGATAAAGTTATTATGCTTTATGAAGGGAAAGTGGTTTTTGCAGGAACACCCGAACAAATGATAAAACAGGACAACGACTACACAAGGCAGTTTGTTACGGCTTCGCTTGAAGGACCAATGAAAATGATTTCCGAGAATTAAGAAAGGGAAAATATGAATACTGAAAAATTATTTAATAAAGAGGTTATGTCTCTTGATACTTATATTATGTTTAAGCTTAAAGAAGAAACCGCAAGATTAAAAGACGAGCTTACGGCAAAAAACAGAGCACCTATATCACTTTCAATGGGAGCTCCTACGGCAAATCCGCCTGAAACTCTTATAAAAAGATTAAAAGAAATTCTTGATGAAGACGGTATTCATACGTATTCAACGCCAAAAGGCGAACCTTACTTCAGAAAAGCAATTGCACTGAGAATGAAAAATCGCTTTGGTGTAGAATTAGATCCGGAAACTGAAATATTTTCGCTTGTAGGCTCTAAAGAAGGCATCGCAAACCTCGTAAGATTTATTACAACCCCGAAACACGAAGAACTTGAAAAAGATGTATTAATGGTTCCCGACCCCTGCTATGCTTCATATTTACAGTTTATTCAATGTTCCGGAGCAAAAGCCTATCCAATGCCTTTAACAAAAGAAAACGACTACATACCGGATGTTGAAAAAATCTATAATCAAATAATCAAAGACGGATATAAACCTGAAAATATTAAAGCTCTGTTTATAAACTATCCAAATAATCCGCTTGGAAGCTCTACAACAAGGGAATATGTTCAGTCGGTAATCAATTTCTGTAAAAAATATGATATTCTGCTTGTTTCTGATGCGGCATACTGCGATATGTACTTTACGGAAGACGAAAAGCCGTTCAGCATATTTGAACTTGAAGGAGCAAAAGACATTGGTATAGAGTTTTACAGTTTTTCTAAACCTTATGCAGTTACAGGATGGCGATTAGGCTGGGTATGCGGGAATAAAGATGTTGTTCAGCGTTTCGGCAAGGGCAAATCCACAATTGACAACGGAATATTTAAAGCTCTGCAGAAGGCTTGCGCAGAAATATTAAATTCAGAAGAAGGCGATAAATATATTGAAGAAAAAAATAAGGGCTATGCAAGAAAACAGGCAATAATGGTAAAAGGCTTTAAAGAACTCGGCTGGCCTATCGATGAAAAAACAGTGCCTCACACTACTTTCTACTTATGGCTTCCGATACCGAAAAGGTATACTTCGGCTTTTAAATTTTGTGAAGACGTTTTAAGAACATCGGGTGTTGTTCTTGTTCCTGGAAATGCATTCGGGAAGCACGGAGAAGGTTATTTCAGACTGTCTTTTGTATGTTCTGATGAACAGCTTCAAGAGGTTATAGACAGATTTAAAGCCGACGGTTTTACATTTAATTAAAAAAGGCTCCTTGTGGAGCCTTTTTTAATATGTCATCTCCCAGTTATCATTTAAAATTTTACCGAAACAGCCAAACCAGGTTGTTTCACCTGCAATACAATTATCATTAAAAGCATTATCCCTTTGTTCTTTTGTCAAAGGAGCAGCCGGTCCGTTATCATCTATCAGTCCGTTATTATATATATAAACCGCAAATATATCTCTCCCTGCTATATTCGGACCTTTTTGACCGTTAGTATCAAGATAAAGATAAAATATTACACTTGTACCTCCGCTATAGCGAGCTGAAAAAGAAGCTCCGCTGGCTAAAGTCATATAAATTGGTTCGTTAAATGGAGTACCGATAGTTCTTCCGGAAATAGTTTTATATGAAGAAGCAAGACACGGTGTTTGGGTATCTCCGCAGTCATTTACGACATTAAAATATGTCTTAAAAAATGAATTTAGTTCCGCCTGACTTGTTAACCCCGCCTCTTTTAAATTTAATGCATTTTTATCTGTTTGATATTGAATAAGTGCTTGAGATAACTCATTATAGACCTTATGCAATTGGGTTACATAACTCTGGCGCTGGTAATTCTGCATCAATGTAGGCACAGTCTTTGCAGATACTACACCGATAATACCCAATGTTACCAGAACTTCAGCAAGAGTAAAACCCAAGCGTGCCGCTTGACCCGACACAACAGGTTTGAACAAAACTTCAAAACTTCTGGAAGAAGCTAAGAAACGCCCCCCCCCCGAATTGCTGAATTAAACAAATTTTCCATAACCGCTCCTTTCTATTCAAGTATTCATTTTGATTATAACATTTTTCACATATTTTTTCAATAAAAAATCGCCTTTATAAGGCGATTTTTATGTATATAAAATCTGGCAAATTTAATATATTATTTTATGAAAGTGCCATTAAAGCTTTCACAGAACGAGCATTATCTCTGACTTCTTCATCAGAATGCATTTCAACAGTATCTTCCAAAATTTTCATTGCTTCAGACTTATCTTCCAATGACAAAAGTTCATTGATAGTGCTCATTGCAACAACTGTTGACATATCATTAATGCCTTTACCTTTATTTGTTATTACAACTTTTAAAGCATCATGCATATTTTTCTTAACTAATGCACGTGCAGTCATTTCTCTAATAGCATCAATTTTAGAATTTGTTCCAACATCTTCCAAAATTGAAATTGTTTCAGGGTTAGGATTTAAACCTAAGCCTTCAATTACGTTTGTTACATCTTTAACTATTTTTTTATCTACCATTTGTCTAATCTCCTCCTACTAAATTTCTGCAGCTTCCCACATAGCTATTTTATCAGTTGCAAGCTGTCTTGCAGCAGCCATGTCATCCATTTTTGATACTGATTTAGCCGAGATACCTTGAGATATTAAATCAGAAACCGGAGTTGACAACTTTTCTTTCATTGAATTGAACATAGAAACCGCTTTTTCTTTAGCGGGAGCAAAAGAGATTTCAACTTCGTTTAATCTGTTCCAGCCATTTACAATGCTATCTTTCATTCTGTTACCGAATGCAATAGCAGATTCAATCATATTGTGGAATTTTTCACCTATTCCGGAAATAGAGCCAACTAATGCGCTTGCTTTTAATTTTCCTGTAAAGCTCGGTTGATCTGCTTTCTTAGAAGAAGATTCAAAAACATCTGCAGTCAAAACGTTTCCTTTAAAAGAAGATGCTGCAAAAGGATTTGTTGAGTTTGAATTTCTTTGAGTAGTTTGTTCGTGTTTGCTTGTATTAAAAAGTCTTTCACGAATTGATGGGATTGATAAATTTGCCATTGTAATATCCTTTCGTATAACTTTATTATCGACCCTAATAGAATATCATTATAAAAATTTTAATGGCTCAACCTTTTGGAGTATTATTATTTGAATTTCTTATACTTTAGTTGTAAAATTAACTCAAGAGGTTATTAACATGGGATATGAAAATTTAGATAAACTTATAGAAACCGTTCGCATACTCCGTTCTCCGGAAGGCTGTGAGTGGGACAGAGCTCAAACACATAAATCTTTACGCCCGAACATGCTTGAAGAAGCATATGAGGCAGTTGATGCAATTGTTTCGGGAGATATAAAACATCTTAAAGAAGAACTTGGGGATGTTCTCTTGCAGGTACTTCTTCACTCTCAGATCGCGGATGATGAAGGCGAATTTAATCTTGATGATGTTGCAAAAGGATTAAACGAAAAACTTATTCACCGACACCCGCATGTGTTCGGGAATGTTAAAGTTAATTCTACTGACGATATAATCAATAATTGGGATAAGTTAAAACAGGAGGAAAAACCTCACAGGAAATCCGCAATGGACGGAATATCAAAATCTCAGTCAGCGTTAATGAGCGCGCAAAAAATCAGTAAGCGCGCAGTAAAGCAGGGGTTTGAATGGCCTGATGAAAAAACATTGTATGAATGTGTTTATTCGGAACTGGATGAATTTAAAGAAGCAGTTCAGGAAAATGACAAAGAACATATGGAAGAAGAAATGGGAGATATCCTGTTTGCAATTGTAAACCTTGCCCGCTGGAATAAAATTGATGCTGAGCAGGCTCTTTTAAAGGCAAATAAAAAATTCATGGCACGTTTCCGTAAAATGGAAGAACTTGCTGAAAAACCGTTAGAAGAATATGATTTCAGGGAATATGATATATTATGGAAGCGGGCAAAGGAATGCATATCTTTTAATTGTTAACAAATGTAAACTATCGTTACCCTAAAAAAGCAATTCCTAAATAAAAAAATCCTTTATATAAATATACAGGAAAGAGGATAAGATTTTATGAAAGAACAGGAATTAAATACTTTAATGTCTGTAGTTTCAGACCCTATTAAGAATGTTTATAAGATTGAATCAAGAAAAGATCTGGAAGAAATTCAGCGTATCATAAGAATTTTTAATATCGCTGAAAGCCAGCATAATAAACATGCAATGCTTTCAATCAAAAATCTTGCCACTTTGAGATTAGTTTTAAGCAACAATTAATACTCTTGCCCGAAAACCAATAAATATATAAAAAGCCCTGATTATTCAGGGCTTTGTTGTATTTTTAATTAATAAGTCATTTCCCAATTATCATTCAAAATCTTTGATAAACATCCATGCCACTCAGAGCTGTTATCTGTAAAACATCCAGCTGCAATTTTCTCTCTCGCTTCTTTTGAAGGAGGAACATCAGGATCTACATTCATATCATCAATAACACCATTTTTAAACAAAAGCATAAAAAAAGCATCTCTGCCAAGTATATTAGGACCTTTTTGCCCGTTAATATCGACAGGAATTGCAATAATTGACTTTTTACCATACGCTTCTATTTCATGATATGTACCAATAGCAGCTCCGCTTGCCAGAACTGAACAATTAGCAGTACAACTAAAAGCAACATTTACACCAGAAATTTTTTTGTATTCATTTGAAAAACAAGGTGTCATTTCTTGCCCGCAATCCTGTACAACATTGAAATATTTTTTCAAAAAGACCCCAAAAGCAGCCTCGGAATTTAAACCTGCTTCGGTCAAATTAACAGCATTCTTATCTGTCTGATATTGCATTAGTGCTTGAGAAAGTTCATTGTAAACTTTATGCAGCTGAGTTACATAAGTTTTACGCTGGTGATTTTGCATTAAAGTCGGAACAGTCATAGCAGATACTACTCCGATAATACCTAATGTTACAAGAACCTCGGCTAAAGTAAATGCCGGATTAGGAGCTTTTAGGCTGCCCCCCCCCCGAGCACTGCGTGCGTAGACAATTCAACACAAAAATTGTGAAACTTTTCATGTAATGGCATCTGTTTTGTTTCAGAACTTTTCATAATTGCTCCTTTCCTGATTTCTTTTTCCATTACTCATTATAACATATTTTTTAATGTTATCAATATTGTTTTTATGCTACAGTAGGTTTGGTTAGGAGATATCTTCATGAAAAAATTGATTATAATTGTATTCTTGATTTTCGGAGTATTACTGCCTGCTTTTGCAGAAGATGATACAAAAACAATTTTACCATCTGAAACAGGTATTGTTGAAAGTATTAAATACGAGGACGCTGAAGATTTAAATCAAGGAGAACAAACTACAAAACAGGTTGTAACCGTAAAAGTTTTAACAGGAAATTTTAAGGGAACAGAACGCATGATTGATAACATGCTCACAGGAAATCCCGCATATGACATTCAGTTATCAAAAGGTGACAAGGTTGTTTTACATGTTGAACCAACTTCAGACACTGTTTCAACTCCCGATGACGTGGATTTTTTCATTGCCGACATTAAAAGAGATAACCAGATATTCATTTTTACGGGACTATTTTTTGTGCTGCTCCTTTTAATAGGCAAAAAGAAAGGGCTAACAAGCATAATCTCTATAATTTCAACAATTGCATTAATCTTTTTTATGCTTATGCCAATGATATTAAACGGCTTTTGTCCGATAGCATCAGCAGTTTTAACAGGTATAATTTCAACTGTAATAACCATTTATCTTGTAGGCGGGTTTAATTCCAAAAGTTCTGCGGCAATTATAGGAACAGCAATGAGCCTAATTTTTTCCGGAGCTCTTTCAATGCTTGCAATTTATTTTGCACACCTTACCGGGTTTGCGGGAGAAGAAAACATGTTTCTGTATACGGCAAGACCGGACTTAAGTTTTACCGGAATATTGTCAGCCTCTATGATTATAGGTGCACTGGGCGCCTTAATGGATACTGCAGTATCAATAGCAAGTACGGTTAATGAAATCTACGAAACAGACAAAAAATTATCCGTAAAAAAACTGTTTAAATCAGGAATGAATGTAGGACGCGACATTATAGGAACAATGTCAAATACTTTGATTTTGGTTTATCTGGGAAGTTCATTACCTCTTGTTCTTTTATCAAGCAACATAGACATGAATAAGTTCTTTAACCTTAATCAGGTAGCCACAGAAATACTTTCAGCTCTTATCGGAAGTATAGCAATATTATTCTGCGTTCCTGTTACTGCTATAATCGCGGCGTATTTAATAAAAAAACAAAAAGAAAAAATTCATTTTAATTTTGATACTAAAAAAGAGACGAACTAAACAATTCGTCTCTTTTTTTATTCAGTATAAGTGTATTTACTTAGAACAAGAACATCCGCAGCAAGCTTCAGCCTTTAAAGCATCAGCTTTGTCAGTTCTTTCCCAGGGAACATCTATATCAGTTCTGCCCATATGCCCGTAAGCTGCTAATAATTGATAGAACTTACCGCCGTTTTTAGCAGGCAAACCGCGCAAATCAAAACTGTTAATAATTGCGGCAGGTCTTAAATCAAAGTTTTTATAAACTAATTTAGAAATTTCATCATCAGAAATTTTACCTGTACCGAATGTATCAACCATGATTGAAATTGGTTCCGCAACACCGATAGCGTACGCCAATTCGATTTCGCATTTTTCAGCCAAACCTGCGGCTACGATGTTTTTAGCAACATATCTTGATGCGTAAGCAGCTGATCTGTCAACCTTTGTTGGATCTTTTCCGGAGAAAGCTCCGCCGCCGTGACGAGAATAACCTCCGTAAGTATCAACAATAATTTTACGACCTGTTAAACCTGCATCTCCTTGAGGTCCGCCAACTACGAAACGCCCTGACGGGTTAACAAGAATTTTTGTTTCGCTGTCAATTTTAATTGCTTCGTTTTCAAAAACATAATCAATTACATATTTTTTAATATCATTTCTGATAATTTCCTGAACTTTTGCATTATCAGAAACTCCGTTAATTTCAGGATCATGCTGTGTAGAAATCAAAACAGTATGAATTCTTGACGGTTTACCGTCAACATATTCAACAGTAACCTGAGATTTTCCGTCAGGTCTTAAATAATTAACAAGTCCTTGTTTTCTTACCTGAGCAAGTCTGTAAGATAATTTATGAGCCAGGCTGATAGGCAGCGGCATTAATTCGGGAGTTTCGTTACAAGCGTAACCAAACATAATACCCTGGTCACCCGCACCGATATTTTCAGTTTCGGAAGTAGAAGTATCAGCATTATCGGCTCTGGTTTCAAGAGCTTTATTAACACCTCCGGCAATATCACAAGATTGTTCATCAATACTTGTCAAAACAGCGCAGGTATCAGCATCAAAGCCGCCGCCTGATGCACCTGAATAACCGATATTTTTGATAGTATTTCTGACAACAGCCGGAATATCAACATAACAATCAGACGTAATTTCACCGCAAACCAGTGCCATGCCTGTTGTAACCGTTGTTTCCGCAGCGACCCTTGATTGAGGGTATTTAGTCAAAAATTCGTCCAAAATTGCGTCAGAAATCTGGTCGCAAACTTTGTCGGGGTGTCCTTCTGTTACTGATTCAGAAGTAAATAAAAAGTTTCTTGGTGTCATTTCCAATTTCTCCTTAATTTGTTTTTGTACCGGCCGGTAAGTTTTTTAATTCCAACCCGGCCACATCATTAAGAAACAGTTTACAACCAAAGCTTTATAAAATCAAATAAGTATGAATATATATTAAATTATATATGAAACACTTACAACAATATCACTATCTGTAACATCAACCACTGCCCAGCGTACAAGCTCTTTAAAATATTTTAGAAGCTTTTTTTCAATATAATTATTACTAAATTTTTCTATTTTATTTATTTTTATAATCTCAGATTTAATCATATATGAATTATATCAACAAGTTGACAAAATACAAATAATAGTAAATAATGAGAAAAAAGGAGGTTGAAAAATGTTTATTCGAGAAGCTTTGAGAGTGCCCCCCCCCCGCGAAACATAAGGAATTTTAAGGCTTTTACGCTTGCAGAAGTTTTAATTACTTTGGGAATTATTGGGGTTGTTGCGGCTTTGACTATGCCGTCACTTATTCAAAACAAACAAGAAAAAGAAAGAGTTTCACAACTAAAAAAGGTATACTCTTCACTTAGTCAAGCCTTTATTATGGCTGTATCACAATATGGTACACCTGATGAATGGGGAATGAGTGGTATGTACGATGAAAAAAGCCATTATATATTTGCATCCAACATGGCAAAATTTTTAAAATTATCACAAAACTGTATTGATATGGATGATACAACTGCTTCAAAAGTTTGTAAGCCGCCATCGGATATAGATGCGAAAAAATTTTCAAGAAGCGTAATCCTGCTAGACGGCACAAGAGTAACTTTTAGAACGTGGAGTTCTAACTGCTCGATGAATTATAGCAGAGAAAGTATTAATAAACAACTGCAAAACACATGCGGGAGTATAAATATAGACTTAAACGGCAATAAAAAGCCTAATAAAAATGGAGAAGACAGGTTTAGTTTTTATTTCACAAAAGATGCTATCATTCCAATGGGAATAAAAGATGATATGCAAGAATTTGAAAAAGGCTGTAATATATCAAAAGACCATCCTTATACAGGTTTTACAAGCGAAAAAATGTTTAATTGTGCAGCTTGGGTTTTGTACAATGAGAATATGGACTACTTACATTGTGATGATTTAAGCTGGGGCAAGAAAACCAGATGCAAATAAAAAAAGAGCTTTAAAAAGCTCTTTTTTTATTTATTCTACTGTAACGGATTTTGCAAGATTTCTTGGCTGGTCAACATCTTTACCAAGAAATTCAGCTATATAGTAAGCAAGAAGCTGTAAAGGAATTGCTGCAATTATCGGAGAGAAAAGTTCCTGAACATCGGGAACTCTTATTATATGTTCAAATAAGTCATTTAACTTTTCATCCTTTGAGTTTGTAAGAGCAATCATTCTAGCATTTCGTGCCTTTGCTTCTTCGCTGTTGGAAAGAAGTTTTTCATAAACAGAACCGTTCATTAAAATTGACAACACCGGCATTGTTTCATCAAGCATTGCTATAGGTCCGTGTTTTAATTCGCCTGCAGGATAACCTGTTGCGTTAATATAACTTATTTCTTTAAGCTTTAAAGCACCTTCAAGAGAAGTTGCAAAATTTATGCCTCTTGCGATATAAATAAAATCTTTTGTATTTGCATAAGCTTTTGCAACGGTTTGAATATTTTCTTTGTGAGCAAGAATTTGTTCAATTTTTTGCGGCAAAATCATTAATTCGGCTTTTAGCGATGTAAGTGTTGAGGCTGCAATACTGTCTTTAATTTCAGCCATATATAAAGACAACAGATAAAATGCCATAAGCTGAGCAATATAAGATTTTGTAGCTGCTACAGATACTTCAATTCCCGCGTTTACAGGGATTAAGCTGTCAGCTTCCCTTGCCATTGCACTATCGGGTCTGTTTGTAATTATTAAAATATGAGAACCTTTAGCTTTAGCCTGCTTGATAGCTGTTAAAGTATCAGCCGTTTCGCCTGACTGAGAAACACCTATTACTAAAGTTCTCTCATTAGTAACCGTTTTTCTGTAAATATATTCGCTTGAAGCTTCAACATCAACAGCAATTCCGCAAAAGCTTTCTATCAAATATTTTCCTATCATTGCGGCATGCAAAGATGTTCCGCAGGCAATAATCTGAATTCTGTCAAGATTTTTTAAAGTTTCTTTTGTCAGTTTAACTTCGTTGAGAATAATACTCTCATCAGGAGCATGCAAGCGTCCGACAAGAATATTTCTTATAACATCAGGCTGTTCATGAATTTCTTTAAGCATAAAATGTTTGTAGCCCATTTTGCTTAATGCTACAGGCTCCCACGGCAATACTTCAATTTTTGGAGAAAGCTTATTACCATCTGCATCAATCATTTGCATACTTTCCGGTGTCAATGTAGCAATCTGGTTATCTTCAAGATAAACCGCCTTATTCGTATGCTTAATAATAGCGGGAACATCGGAAGCCGCATAATATTCGCCGTCACCTATCCCGATAAGAAGAGGAGCATTTCTTTTTGTAATAACAAGGGTATTTTTGCAGTCATGATGCATTACACACAAAGCATATGCTCCTTCAATTTCTTCCGATGCAAGACGAACTGCTTCGGTTAAATCTTTACATTCTGCATATTTTCTTGCGACAAGGTGAGCAACTGCTTCAGTATCTGTCTGAGATCTGAATACACAGCCGTCTTTTGATAACTCATCACGAAGTTCTTTGTAATTCTCAATAATGCCGTTATGTACTACAACAAGATTACCGCAGGTGCATGTGTGAGGATGTGCATTTAAAAGTGTCGGAGCACCATGAGTTGCCCATCTGATATGTCCGATACCCATTGTTGATGCTGAATACTCATTTTCATGACCTTTCAGTTCATCTCTCAAATTCTGTAATTTACCGATAGCTTTATACACTTTAATTTCATTCTCGCACATTACGGCAATACCTGAAGAATCATAACCTCTGTATTCCAATTGTTCTAAACCGTCTAACAATATATCAACAACAGATTTATTACCAACATATCCTACTATTCCGCACATACTTTTGCTCTCCAATAAACTAAATACTGTACTTAATATTATAGCATTGAAAACTTCAAAATAAAATATCCTTACAAAAGTTTTACATCAACTTGCAATATTTTATTTGGTGTAGTATTATTAAGACGGAATTAAGAAAAAGAGGAATTATTATGAAAAAAGTTTTGGTTTTATTGGGAGTGTTACTAATTGGTATGTGCTCATTTGCAGAAGATGTTTATGTTATAAGAGGAGTTAATATCGGAAACTTCTGGAAGAAAAAAGGTATTGATGAAGAAAAAGTTCTTGATGTAGGGCATAGAATTTTAATATCAAACAAAATTCCAAGAAGGGTTCCAATCATTGTTAACAGCTCTCCTAAAGAGCTTAATGCAAATTCAAGCCCGTATACTAAAATTGTAACTATTAATTCGGGGATGTTTCTATACATAGACAATGATGACGAGCTGGCATTTGTGCTTTCACACGAAATTGCACACTCTGTTGAAGCATACGGCGGTATGGTTAAGTATCTGGCAATACAGGCTAATTCTAAAAAATATGAACAAAAAGCTGATTTAAACGGTATTGACTATATGGTGAAAGCAGGATATGACCCGATTGCCGCAATAACAATCAGCAACAAAATATTTGGAGAACCCGTATGGGATTGGGGCTTTACTTCCTCGCACCCGAAAGGTTCCAAAAGACTTTTTGACATGTACAAATACATTTATGTTAAATACCCTCAATATTTAAATTCTCCTTACACACAAACTCCGTCTTATAAAAACTTTGTTTACAGTATGAATAAAGACATTAAAGAATTTCAGCAAAAACAAAAAAGACGTCAGTTAAAGCAGCAGCAAAACGGAGATTTATAAAATATGTTAAAAAGATTATTATTGATTTGTATATTATTAACGGGAATTTCTTTTGCGGAAGAAGTTCCCGTCACAATAACACCCGTAAAAAAAATTACAACAGCCGATAAAAAACTGCAGGAAGGAAGCACGGTTGAATTTAAAGATATTAACAGCGGGGAATTGATAACCGCAATTATAAAAGAACTTACACCAAACGGCTTTGCAGGTGAACAGGCGTCAATCCTCATAAGTGATTTTAAATATAAAAATTCCAATAAAACTTTAAACGGTCAGGTCTTTATTAAAGGCGGAGAGCATAAAAAATATCAAGACTTAGCCGATGCCGGTATTGTACCTGTAGTCGGAATTATCAGAGGCGGAGAAGTTATATTAAAGCCCGATAAAACAAAAATTACAGTATTTTTCAGTGATTACATAAATTCCGAAGATACACCGATTAAAATAAAACCTGCACAAAAAATTTCAACCTGCTATGATGAAATTGAAGTAGGTGACAGGATTAAATTTGTTACCGTAAAAGATATTTACAAAAACGGAAAGATTTATATTAAGAAAGACACTCCGATTTACGGAACGGTTGATTATGTAAGTGATAACGGCTGGTCATACGATAATGCACAGCTTGATTTTAAAAAATTCAAAACCAGAACTGCAGACGGAAAAATTATAACAATATCCAGTCCTTTATCAATAAACGGTTTTGATATTCTTCAATATAAAGGGAAAAGAATAGCACAATTTTTTAACTACTGCGGAGTAGCATTCAGAGGAAAAGAAGTTGAAATTATACCTGAAAAAGATAATATTCAATTTAATATCTGGTTAAGGTAAAAATTCGGAAATCTTATTCAGAAAAACTCTTGAGGCATCCATTGCAACGTTAACGGTATTTTGAGCAATAATCTGCCACCTTTCTTGATTATTATTGTTCGGGAATTCCGAATTTTTTGAATAATTAACAACACTCATGAAAACATCATCAAAATCATCTGTTTTAAAATCTACAGGTGATTTTTTTGAATTTGCAATAAAAGTATCTTCATTGTCATATATATAATCTTCAAAACGTTTATGCATTTTTTGATCACGCCATTTTTGAAAAATGTTTCCTCTCTGAACGTGAAGTCCGACGCTCATATCATCAAGAAAATGTTTTGCTCTGCCTGCTTCTTCTGCCATTTCGCTAAAACGGCTATATTTAGAAGCAGCAAAAAATTTAGCTATATGTTGATGATATTTAGCTCTGGCATTATGCAAACCGTCAAAATCAAAAAAACTCTCACGGGGTCTATACATACTTTTTACAGGATAATAAAAGTGAGTATTTGAATGAAATCCCAATTCATCAAAATCAGGTTTTTCTACCGCCATTTTGATTATAGGAACATATTTTTGAAGCCGCGGATATTCTTCTTCAATAAGCTTTTGAGCAATCTTGCGGTGTGTATTATAATTAAATCCGAAATGAATATCATTTTGTGTTTTTGTTATTTTCATATAACAATTTTAGCCCAAATACAAATAAGGGAACAAATTAAATTCGTTCCCTTAAGATATATTAAGCTTATTGTTTTTTAAAAGTTATTTCGTCGTTATCAACATCGATTATAACCTTATCCCCTCGAAGAAATTTTTGTGCAAGAATTTGTTTTGACAGTGGATTTTCAATCAACTGCCTTATTACTCTTTTTAGAGGACGGGCACCGTATACAGGATTAAAGCCTCGAGTTGCAAGAAATTCTTTTGCATCGGGTGTTATTTCAAAATCAATTTCCTGATCTTTAAGGAGCTTTCTTAAATAATCCATCTGGATATCAACAATTTTTGTTAAATCTTGCATATTCAAAGCACGGAAGAAGATTGTTTCATCTATTCTGTTTAAAAATTCAGGTTTAAATCTGCTTCTTAAAACCTCAAGGACTTTATCTTTTGTTTCTTCAAAATTTTGCTGTGATACCATAGAATTCAAAGTATTTTCAAGAATGATATCGCTGCCGATATTAGAAGTCATAATAATTAATGTATTTTTAAAATCAACAGTTCTTCCTTTAGAATCCGTTAAACGGCCGTCATCGAAAATTTGAAGCATTATATTAAACACATCAGGATGTGCTTTTTCTATTTCATCGAAAAGAACAACGGAATAAGGTTTGCGGCGAACTGCTTCGGTTAATTGACCGCCTTCATCATACCCGACATATCCCGGAGGTGCCCCGACAAGTCTTGAAACATTATGTTTCTCCATATATTCCGACATATCAATACGAATAAGAGCATCTTCATCATTAAACATGAATTCTGCCAGAGATTTTGCAAGTTCGGTCTTACCAACCCCTGTAGGTCCCAAAAACAGAAATGTACCGATAGGACGTTTTGGATCTTTCAAACCTGAACGGGCACGACGGATTGCATCAGCAACTGTATCTACCGCTTCTTCCTGACCGACAAGACGTTTATGCAAAATATCTTCCATATTTAACAATTTTTGTTTTTCGCTTTCGACAAGTTTGTTTACGGGAATTCCAGTCCACTTACTTACGACATTTGCAATATCCTCATCGTCGATTTCTTCTTTAAGCAGTTTATTATCAACTTTTTCTTTATTTTGGACAGCTTTCAGCTGCTTTTCAAGTTCTAAAAGTTTACCGTATTTAAGTTCTGCAGCAGTCTGTAAATCGGTATTACGTTCAGCTTCATCTATCTTGTTTTTAACTTTTTCTATTTCTTCTTTAATACCTGCTTCACCGGTAATTGAAGCTTTTTCCTGTTCCCATTGAGCTTTAAGTTTAGAAATTTTGCATTCTAACTCATCTATTTGTTTAGACAAATCAGCAACTTTATTTTTTGCATCTTCATCGTCTTCTTTTTTAAGGGCTTCACGTTCAATTTCAAGCTGAATTTTCTGACGCATCATTTTATCTATTTCTTCTGGCATTGAATCTATTTCAATACGCAATGATGAAGCGGCCTCATCAATCAGATCAATTGCTTTATCAGGCAAAAACCTGTCTGTAATATATCTGTCTGACAATTTTGCAGCAGCAATTAATGCACTGTCTAAAATACGAATACCATGATGAACTTCGTATTTTTCTTTTAAACCTCTTAGTATAGAAATTGTATCTTCGACAGAAGGTTCTCCAACGAGCACAGGTTGAAAACGTCTTTCAAGAGCAGGATCTTTTTCTATATATTTTCTGTATTCATTAACTGTTGTAGCACCTATTGTTCTTAATACTCCACGCGCAAGCATAGGTTTAAGAAGGTTTCCGGCATCCATTGAACCTTCTGTTGCACCTGCTCCGACGACAGTATGAAGTTCATCAATAAACATTACGATTTCGCCGTTTGAATTTTCCACTTCTTTTAATACCGCTTTTAAACGTTCTTCAAATTCACCCCTGAATTTAGCACCCGCAACAAGAGCCCCCATATCAAGAGATACAAGTTTAACATCTTTTAAACTTTCCGGTACATCCCCGCGGACAATACGCTGAGCCAAGCCTTCAACAATAGCTGTTTTCCCGACCCCCGGCTCGCCTATTAACACAGGGTTATTTTTTGTTCTTCTGTTCAGAACCTGAATTATACGTCTGACTTCCTCATCACGCCCTATAACAGGGTCTAATTTCCCTTTTCTAGCAAGCGCTGTTAAGTCGGTTGAATACTTTTCTAACGCTTTCATATTTTCTTCTGCATTTTTATTGTCCACTTTTTTATTACCTCTGATTTTTTTCATTGCATTCAAAACTTTATTTGTATCGACATTATAATTCCTCAATAACAGCTGAATAGGACTGTTATCAAGTTTTGTCATAGCAAGCAAAATTGCCTCTGCACTGATAAATTCGTCCTTAAATTCCTCCGCCTGCTGCCCTGCCAAATCCAGAAGCTGATATGTTTTTGCTGACAAAAATACCTGTCCTGAAGGAGGACCTGAAATTGTCGGGAATGAATTCACAACCGAAACAATTTTATCAATAAATCCTTGATTTAATAATTTTAGTTCGGTTAAATAATCTTTTATCGCACCGTTATCCTTAATCATGGCAAGCATAATATGCTCCGGCTGCATCTCTGAATTTTTATGCGCCTGCATGATTGCGCCTGCAGAATTTAATAATTCTTGTGAGTAATTCGTAAACTTGTTAAAATCTGGCATAACAATAACTCCATTTAAAATAACTTATACATTTATTTTAACGTTATTTTCGCAAAAGTCATTGAAATTAATTTTTAATTAATTATTTGTTTTTTTTATTGTCAAAAGCCGTTAGAAACGCAACAGGTATCATTCCAAAAGAAGCACCGCCAAAGAATAAAAGCGGTACGGCTATTATTGTAAGAAGCACTGCTTGAAAAGAATTAAAAATACCCTTTGCGGAAATTACCGCAAGCGAGATGATAACACCGTATAATATTGCGCATAAAGGACCGTAAATAGCACCTAGCCTTGCCCCGTCCTCAAATGTTTTTGCTTCCGGATGCAAAAATGCAATTATTACTCCGCAAATCAACCCTGCAGCAAATGCTCCTAATATCGAATAAAATAAATAAAATCCGAAAATTTCCATGCCTGAGCGCTTTACAGATAAATCAAATAAATTCTTAAACAATACTTTTCTCCTTATTTGATTTCCTGCAAAATATCTGTTGAATTAAATTTTTTAGATGAATGAATATTAATATATTCTTTTAACAGCTCAAAACACACGGAACATACCTTTTCATTAGCTTTTTCATCATATTCGGATTTGTAATCAAAATCATACTGCAAACAGGCATTCAAAAAATCCCTCAGCTTATGGTGCATAACTGTACGTAATTTATAATTATTATTACATTCATTACATATTATCCCGCCCATTTGAGAAGAAAAAAGCATATTTTCATCCCTGACAGGCTCACCGCAGCATAAACAGCAGTCTAATTCGATACCAAGCCCTGAAATCTGCATCATTTTCAACTGAAACTTAATAACGGCAATCATAATTTCAACTGCATCAGATGCATTAGAAATCTTTTCAAGAGCCTTATAAAGCAAATCATAAACTTCGTTAGAACACGGGTCGTCCTCTACACCAAAATTACTTACGACCTCAGATATATACATTGAATAAAATATTTTATCCATGTTTCTGCGAGTCTTTTGAAAAGTATTCAAAGCCTCAGCCTGACAAATTCGATCAAGGCTTTTACCTTTGTAAAGCATAAGTTTGTTGGCAACAAGCAGGTCCATTCTTGCACCGAGTTTACTCTTTGGCTTTTTTACTCCCTTCGCAACCCCTCTTATAAGCCCTTTATCTCTTGAGTACATAACAATAATCTTGTCAGCTTCACTCAGATTGTACGCTTTAAGATTAATCGCGTCCGTCACGAAATTATTCATACAACTATCTCTAATTTAAATTTTATTTGCCAGAGGAGCCGAATGTACCGTGGAATACTCCTCTAAACATCTGCTGTAACTCATTCTTATTATCAGAATAAGTCATTGCGACATCTTCAGTAATTAAATCCTGTTCAAATAATCTGTACAATGAAGTATTCATCGTAATCATATTGTTGAAAGAACCTTTCTTAACAAGTTCATAAATTTCTTCCAACTTATCTTTTTCAATAAAGTCTTTTACAGTAGGAGTTACAACAAGCACTTCACAAGCTGGACGTCGTCCTGCTCCGTTTGAAATAGGAACAAGTTTTTGAGAAACGGTACCCCTCAAAATAGAAGCAAGCTGTCCTCTTACAAATTCTCTATCCGAAGGCTCGTACATATTTACAATTCTGTTAACTGTCTGAATAGCGTCATTAGTGTGAATTGTAGCAAATACAAGGTGACCTGTTTCTGCGGCTTTTAAAGCGGCTGTTACGGTTTCTTTATCTCTGATTTCACCAATGAATATAACATCAGGATCCTGCCTTAAAGCATATTTTATCCCATCAGGGAAAGAAGGCGTATCAATCAACACCTGACGCTGCGAAACAAGAGATTTTTTATTTGTAAAAATAAATTCTACAGGGTCTTCAATTGTAATAATATGCTTCGGGTAATTTATATTTACATAATCAATCAATGAAGCAATTGTCGTTGATTTACCAGAACCGGTAGGACCCGTAATTAATACAAGACCGTTATTCAGTGTTGCAAACTGTTCGATTGATTCTGGAAGCATCAATTCGGAAACTCTTTTAATATTATAAGGAATAGTTCTTATAACAAGAGCGCTCTTTCCAAGTTGTCTGCTCAGGTTTACCCTGAAACGTGATACACCATGAATTTCATACGCAAAATCCAAATCAAATACCGCATTAACCTTTCCTTTGAAGTGCGTAGGAAGCAAAATATCATAAGCAATAGATATATCGTCCTCGGATAAAGCGGGCATGTCAACTTTGGTTATTTTACCGTCAATTCTGATAGCAGGGTGTTCGTCTACCTGCAAATGAACATCGGAAGCACCTACTGCAACCGCTTTTTTCAAAAAAGAGATTATATTAAATTTAGAATTTGAGTAATTTTCAGCCATAGTCATCCTTTCAATTAAAAAAATTATAGCATTTTTTTAGACATCTGACAATAATATATTTAATGTAACAAAAATTTAACATTAAATAAGGAAAAGTAAATTTTTAAAAACAAAATTACTTTATATAAGAGTAAGGGAAATCTAAAATTTCAAAAGGGAAAAATCAATAATCGGATATTAAACAAAGGTTAATCAAGTTCTTCAAAAGTTTTGAACAAAGATTAAAGAAAAAAGTTTTTTATACTCTCTCTCTTAATATCCTCGTGTTTATTTAATGTTGCCTTCTTAACGGCAACTTTTTTTTTGCAGGCAAAGCCGCTTGCACGGTCCAATAAGACTTTACACTATACAGCTACTTCCTTATGTGTTTCTATGTATTTAACAGCATAAACCGCGCCTACTGCACCGTCAGAAGCTGCTGTTATCACCTGTCTTAACGGAGTTGTTCTCACATCACCGACCGCAAAAACTCCTTCAACGGATGTTGCCATGGTTTCGTCTGTTACAACAAAACCTCTTGCATCCTGCTGAAGCTGCCCGTTAATATTTTCAACATTAGGCGTCATCCCTATATATGGGAAAACACCGTTTACCGATAAATCAGAAACTTCTTTTGTTTTTACGTTTTCCAAAACTGCTGTCGTTACAAGATTATCACCTTTAATTTCTTTTACAACCGAATTCCAGATAAACTCAATTTTTTCATTTTTGAACGCGCGTTCCTGAACAATCTTATCCGCACGAAGTTCATCACGTCTGTGAATTATGTATACTTTATCAGCGAACTTTGTCAAATACATTGCTTCTTCAACAGCAGCATTACCGCCGCCAATAACAGCAACAACTTTATTTCTGTAGAAAGCACCATCACAAACCGCACAATAGCTTACTCCTCGTCCTAAGAATTCATTTTCGCCGGGAACACCGAGTTTCATAGGCTGTGCACCGGTTGCAATGATAATAGTTTTTGCCTTAAATTCATATTCATTTGTTATAATAGTTTTTGATTTTAAATCAATACTTTTTACTTCCTGCATAGGAAATTTATGAACCCCGAATTTATCGGCATGCTCTTCGAATTTTTCCATTAAATCGTATCCGCCGACAATTTGAAATCCCGGATAATTCTCCAGTTCCAGATAATTTGAAGGCTGACCTCCAAGCATATTTATATCTACAATAGCTGTAGAAACTGCACCTCTTGAGGCGTATATCGCGGCTGATAAGCCTGCAGGACCGCCGCCTAAAATTATAGTATCAAAATTTAATTGCTCCATTTTCTATCCTCATTTCCCTGTAATACTTGAACCTGAAATTTTTTCTCCTTTTAAGATATATATAGCAGTATCTTTTTTAATCAAAGATTTGTCATGAATTGAAAACGTTTCCAGTGTCAGATAGTTTACGCCTGTGAAAGTATTTCCGTTAAGCTTTAAATCAACAGTATCAGTTAATTTTTTATTTCCGTCATACTCTCCTGACTTGGAAAATCTTATAATATTCCCGTCAACATAATCCAGTTTAACAGAAGCGCTTGCACCTGTAAACGGGTTGTTTAAATTTATGACGTCACCTGTTCTTGATAAGTTCCAAAAATCTACGGTAACAGGTTTAAAATAAACACTTCCCGATTGCTTATCAATTTTTGCAACTACCCTCCAGCTGCCGAAAAAAGAATTTGGGACAGCACCAACCATGGAAACACCTGCTTTTAATGTTTCTGCCGATGCAGTTAAACCTACAAAAAATAAAAATAAAAATAATAACTTTTTAAAGAATTTCATATAATACGGATACATTCCTATATTGCGGACAATTTTTCTTTAAGAGCCTGAGCTGATTCTTCATATCCTACTCTGCCCATTAACGCATAAGTATAATTTTTTGCCTGCTCTACACCGGGTTGATTAAATGTATTAATATTATACAATTCACCTGCAATTGCAGTTTGGACTTCAAGCATATATAGAAGTTGTGCAACATTATAACCGTCAACCTTATCAAGAGTAATTGTAACGGTTGGTCTTCCATAATCAGATAGAGCAACTCTTGTAGAATCAGCTTCTGCATTAATAAGCTGATTTATGGTTTTTCCCCCGAGATAGCCGATACCCGTATATTCAAAAATATTAGGGATTTCAAGAGTATTATCAAATTCCGCAACCCTTATAAAGTTTATAACTTTATCATTCGGTCCTTCATTGTAAAGTTGTATTTGCGAATGCTGGTCAGTAGCACCGAGAGCCTTAATCGGAGTAGGTCCGATATGAACATCATTTCCATCTTTGTCCTTATTTTTTCCTAAAGATTCAGCCCACAATTGTACATACCAGTCAGAAACGTATTTTAACCTGCTTGAATAAGGCATCATTACAGATAAATTTTTACCTTTTTTGGTATCCATCAAATAATGAATTAATGCATTTTGCGCTGCAATATTTTCTTTTATATCGGTATTTTTTAATGCAAGATCCATGTCCTTAATACCGTTCATAATTTCATCAATATCAATACCTACGAGGGCAAAAGGCAATAAACCGACAGCCGAAAAAACCGAAAATCTTCCGCCTACATCATCAGGCACAACAAATGTTTTATACCCTTCCTGTTCGGAAATCTGTCTTAAAATACCTGTTTTTTTGTCTGTTGTAGATACAATATTATATCTGTATTCGTCGCCTAATTCCTGTTCAAGAATATTTTTTACAATCATAAACTGTGACATTGTTTCGGCAGTTGAACCTGATTTTGTAATCACATTTACAAGAGTTTTCTTTAAATCAAGAACTTTTAAAAGCCCTGCAATTGTATCAGGGTCAATATTGTCAAGAAAGAAAATTCTGGGCAAATCATTTCTCTGTTCAGGTGTTAAAAGATTCCAGTAAGGCTTTAATAAAGCTTCGGTAACGGCAAGACCGCCGAGAGCAGAACCTCCTATTCCTAAGACAAGAATATTATCAAAACGCCCCTGTACCATTGCGGCATATTCTTTAACATACCATACAGTTTCTTCACTGTATCCGAGGTTCATCCATTGAAGCCATTGTCCGGGTTTATCTTTCCTTTTATTTAAGTCGGCAATAATATGAGCTATAGTATCCTTATATTTGTCAAATTCTTCCTGAAGATTTAAGCCGTTTTCCTGACCTATAATCATTTCATCAGAATATCTATAGTCCAATTTAATCATATTATTTAACCCTCTAAAATAACCTTTCTCTCTTAATAAGTACACTTTATACACTTATTATATGTACTAAAGTTTTTTATACAATAATACAAAGGATATTTTAATAATTATTTACGTGAAAAGCAGATGACTACTAAACTTCAACTTTAGATTTAGCCTGTCTTTGAACTTTAACTTTTTCTTCAAGACGTTTTTGGCTGTACCCATAACCGGCATAAATTGCGACACCCATTAAAAGCCATAACGGGAAATACAATGAAGAAGTAGTTAAAAATTTCATTGAATAAACCATTAAACCTCCGCATGTAACTATACCTAAAACAGGAAATAGCGGAGAAAACGGGACTTTGAAAGGACGATGTCTGTCAGGATCTGTTTTTCTTAAAATTAAAACAGCTATACAGATTATTATAAATGATGTGAATGTTCCAAAGTTGCAAAGTTCTGCAGAGATATTTAAATCCATAAACAATGTGCAGATTATAACAACAATACCTGAAATCCATGTTAAAACATGCGGAGTTCTGTATTTTTTATGAATAAGCCTTAATGACTTGGGCAAAAATCTGTCCCTGCTCATTGCATATAAAATTCTTGTTGTACCTAATTGATAAATAAGAATTACAGAAGTCAAAGCACATAAAGCTCCGATTGAAATAAGACCTGCAAACCAATCTTTACCAATCACACGCATAGCATGTGCAATAGGCGCCTGAGTATCAATATGCCCCAAAGGAACATTCCCTGTTAAAACAAGAGCAACGGCAACGTACATAATTGTACAGATAATTAATGTTCCGAGAATTGCAATAGGTAAATCTCTTTGAGGATTTTCGGTTTCTTCGGCAGTTGTTGAAATAGCATCAAATCCGATGTATGCAAAAAAGATTAAAAATGCACCCATAAAAACGCCTTCAAAACCGTTCGGAGCAAAAGGCGTCCAGTTTTCGGGCTTTACATAAAATGCGCCGACAACTATGAATGACAATATCATAAACATATTAACGCCGACCATAATACTTGCAAATCTGGTAGATTCTTTTACGCCTTTAATAAGCAAAATCGTAAGCAGTAAAACAATTACCATTGCGGGTAAATTCACGGCAACAGGAATTTTATCAAACAAATACGGCATCTGCGTATGCGGATCAAGTCCGTATTTATCACAGAATGCAAACATATAGCGGTAATCTGTTCTGAGCCATAACGGGAAATTTATAACAAAGTCAGGTAATATATGCTTAAATCCTTTCAGAAATTGGACAAAATACCCTGTCCAAGCACAAGCAACAGTAATATTTCCAATTGCGTATTCAAGCATTAAAATCCAGCCTACCATCCAGGCCATAAATTCACCCATAGTTGCATATGTGTAAGTATATGCACTTCCTGCAACAGGGATCATCGCAGCAATTTCCGAATAACACAATGCTGAAAATACACATGCAATGGCCGCTAAAACCATTGATATTATAATTGCAGGTCCTGCACCCGCACTTTCAGGTCCGCCCTGAATTGCT
>FR900471.1:117383-135230 GCA_000438175.1 Fusobacterium sp. CAG:439
GATAATCGTAAAAATACCGGTTCCAACAACTGCACCAATACCAAGCACTATTAAGTCAAATACATTCAAAGTCTTTTTTAACTCTGATTTTTTGCTTACAGCTATTAATTCATCGGGGCTTTTCTTTTTTAAAGCATTAGATATTATATTTTTCAATTCCATTATTTCATCATTTCTTGTTTTTTAAGTTCTACTTTTTCGTTGTGAATTCTATTTTCGTTCTGTCTATTTCTAACAAAACCATATAATAGATAAATAATTGCACCAACACCTAACCATACAGGGAATAATAAAGCTGAACCAGAAGGCTGCATTGATTTATAAATCATAAGCCCGCCACAGCAAATAATACCTAAAGCAGGAGTTACCGGTGAGAATGGCACCTTAAAAGGTCTCGGCCTTTCAGGGTCAGTTTTACGTAAGATTAAAACCGCAACGCAGACTATAATGAAAGAAGTAAATGTACCGTAATTACAAAGCTCTGCAGCTACATCAAGGTTTAAAGTAAGAATACCGGCAACAGCAAGTATTCCTACAGTCCATGTCAAAAGCGCAGGAGTTTTAAACTTTGGATGTAATTTTTGAAATCTTTGGGAAATAAAATGATCTCTGCTCATTGCATACAGAATTCTTGTTGCAGCCATTTCAAGAACAAGCAATACTGAAGTTAAACCTGCCAGAGAGCCTATTGAAATCAAGCCTGCTGCCCAGTTCATGTTAAACAAAGACATGCAGTAAGCCATCGGGGCTTTTAAAAATCCCATAGGAACGGCTGTACTCGTATCCTGCAAACCAGTTAAAACGAGAGCAACAGAAACATAAACAACAGTTGTAATTATTAATGAACCTATAATACCTATAGGCAAATCTTTCTGCGGATTTTTACATTCTTCCGCCGCAGTTGCAAGAGCATCAAATCCGATATATGCAAAAAATATTAAGAATGCACCCGCAAATATTCCCGCAGCACCGTTCGGAGCAAAAGGCGTCCAGTTTTCGGGTTTTACGAAAAACGCACCTGCAACCACAAACAAAGCTATAACAGCAAGTTTTATAAACACCATTAAACCTGCCATTTTAGTAGAGTCCTTTGTTCCCTTAACTAAAATCATCGTAATCAATAAAACAATTACTATTGCAGGCAAATTAATACATAAAGGAAGCCCGAACAAAGTCGGAATATGAACGGAAGCATCAGCAGATGCAATTTTAGCTGCACTGAAAGCGTCATTTACAAGCCATACCGGCGGATGTGCAAGCCATGCGGGAAGAACTTTTTCAAACCCGCTTAAAAATTGGACAAAATGATTTGACCATGCACAGGCAACAGCAATAAAACCGATTGCGTACTCAAGCATTAATACCCATCCAACCATCCACGCGGCAAACTCACCCAGAGTGGCAAATGTATATGTATAAGCACCGCCCGCAACAGGTATCATTGTTGCAAATTCGGAATAGCAAAGAGCCGAAAAAATACAAGCTATTGCGGCAATTATCATAGAGATAACTAACGCAGGACCTGCACCGAGAGCAGACCCGTCAGCACTTCCCGCAGCGGCAATACCGACAACCGCAAAAATGCCCGATCCGATAATCGCGCCTACACCTAAAATAATTAAATCGAAAACTCCGAGAGTTTTTTCCAAACCTTCAGCCTTAGCCTCAGCAAGCATTTCATCAGGATTTTTAATCCTTGTTACTGTCTTTAAAAAGTTGCGAGTAAATGTCGCACGGTGAAATTTTTCAGCCATTTATTTTCCTTATGTTATTTACAAAGAGGAAATCCCATTTCTTCTCTTTGAGCTACGTATAATCTTGCAACGGCAGAAGCCATTGTTCTTACTCTGTTAATAAAATTAATTCTTTCGTCTTTACTGATTACGCCTCTTGCATCTAAAAGGTTAAATGTGTGAGAGCATTTCAAAACGTAATCATAAGCCGGCAAAACAAGTTTTGCATTAATACAATTATCAACTTCTTTCTGGTACAAATCAAACATTGTAAATAAAGCTTTTGCATCACTTACTTCGAAATTATATTTAGATTGTTCAATTTCATTTTGAAGGAAAATTTCGCCGTATTTCAGCGTATCATTCCACATAATGTCATAAACAGACTCTTTATTTTGCAAATACATAGCTATTCTTTCAAGCCCGTATGTTAATTCAAGAGCAACCGGTTTAACTTCTACGCCGCCTACCTGCTGAAAATAGGTAAATTGTGTAATTTCCATGCCGTCAAGCCAAACTTCCCAGCCCACACCGGCAGCACCTAAAGTCGGAGATTCCCAGTTATCTTCAACAAACCTTACATCATGTTCTTTTAAATCTATTCCCATAGCCTCCAAACTTTTCAAATAAAGTTCCTGAGCATTGTCGGGTGAAGGCTTTAAAATAACCTGAAATTGATAATAATGTCCAAGTCTGTTCGGATTTTCTCCGTATCTTGCATCAGTCGGTCTTCTGCAAGGTTCAATCATTGCAGTATTCCAGGGTTCAGGGCCCAATGAACGCAAGAAAGTTGCGGGGTTCATCGTAGAAGCACCTTTTTCAATATCATAGGGCTGTTGGATTATACAGCCATAATCCGACCAAAATTTCTGTAAATTAAAAACAAGTTCCTGAAAGTTTAAAGCCATAACATATTCCATATATTGTACTAATTACACTCATTTATACACATAGAGCCGCTCCGCTCAGACGTGCTTTTTTCATACTACGTCTAACATATTTAAAAAGCAATTATTATGTTAAAAATATTAAGCTGACAACATATTGCATAATTACGGCGGATAAATTATAATTAATAAAAAAAGGAGGTTAAAATGTTTGATATTAAAGCATTAAGGATTGCCCCCCCCCCGAGAGACTACTATCATTTAATGGGTTAAGGGGTTTTACTCTGGCAGAAGTATTAATTACTCTGGGAATTATCGGTATTGTTGCGGCAACGACCATGCCGGCATTTATTGCAAACTATAAGGAAAAAGTTCTTGTTTCACAGGTAAAAAAATCATATTCACAGATGCAAAATGCCCTTAAGTTATATGCCGCAAAAAATGAATGTTCTGAAGCTGCTTGTATATCTGATACAAACGGAACAGATGAAGACATTACCAAAAAACTTTTTGAATCATTCAATGGCGGACTTTATTGTAATAACAGTTCAAATAACAAAGAATGTAAAAATTACGGAATAAAGTCAAATACTCCGACAAGCAATGATTCCGGGACAGCAGATTATACAGATTCTTTTACCAAACCGTTTTTCATTTCCCGGGACGGAGCAACATATAAAGCAAGACAATACAGCAGCTGCATAAGAGAGGCAACGTACGTAAAAAAAGATGAAAATGGATTTACTGTGGATGAAGATGGTGACGGTAAACCTGATACAGTGACAACAACAGTTGATCTTTGTGCCATTATATATTTTGATGCAAACGGTTTAAAAGGACCTAATCAGTTTGGGGCAGATGTTTATAGAATAGATATCAGAAGTAACGGCAAAATAGATCAGGGAAGTTACATTACTAAAACTTTGTCTGATGACAAATTGTATTATACTCCATATAACATCGGCGATAAAATTAATAAATAATTTTATAAATTATATAAAAACTCATCATATTTTGGTAAATTTTAATATAAATTATATACAAACTCATCATATTGTGGTAATTTTAATCTAAGGAGAATAAAATTATGGCAGATAAAATTATAATATTTTCAGGTAAACAGTACTCAGGTAAAGACACCGTTGCGAAAATAATGCTTGCACAAATGCAGAATTATAAAAGATGTGCAATGGGTGACATAATAAAATTAACTTACGGTTCTCAAAAAGGATTGACCTACGAAGAAATAGAAAAAAATAAACCTTTATACAGACAGGATTTAATAAATCTCGGTAATTGGGGACGTGCGCAAGATCCTGATTACTGGCTGAAAAAAATTATTGAGCAGGACGGAAATATTATGGTAACTGATGTTCGCGTCCCGCATGAATATGAAGTATTTAAAAATGCGGGAGCAGTATCAATAAGAGTTGAGGCATCAAGAGAAACAAGGGCTTCGAGAGGAGAACTTATAGGAGAAAATGATATAACAGAAACGGGATTAGACAATATCAAAGACTGGGATTATGTAATAGAAAATAATTCTGACTATGATACATTAGTAAATGAAGTCAATAAAGTTATAAAAGAACTTAATTTCTAATTCTCCTCGGGTAATCATCAGGAATAGTCCAGTTATTTAACTGAATAATTGCAGTACAATAAAGTCCGTTGCCTGTATCACAGGAATATGCAGAACCTTTATAAAGCTGATTTTTATCACCTGTCCAAGAGCATTTATAAGGTTCCATACCTTTGTTATAATGATATTTCCATGTATCGCTATCAGAAATGGGATAAAAATTAAAGGCAAATAAACATACACCAAGCCCCTCAGGACTATAACCTATACCATACATATCCATACATTTTTTAGGGTTAGACGGATAAAAATACCAGTCCCTTGTAAAATCGGTTGCAGGTCTTAATGCACTTCCATCCGGGAAATATACTAGAAACGCTCCGTCTGATAAAGTTTCTTTTTTAATTATTACCATATAAGGAGCAATATACTTATTAAACCATTTTTCTGCTTCATTTGTTCCTTCTATCGGATTTCCCTCACCGTCAATTTCAGAATTTTTTAAATCCTGATACCAATCTCGCTTGTCCCCAAAATCATTTTCTGCCATCAATATTGCCTGATTAATCGATGAATAAAACTTCTTTAATCTTGTCTCAACTACTCTACGGTTATGTTTTTGAATTAAAACAGGCATTGTCATTGCTGACACTACACCTAAAATGCCTAATGTTATCAAAACTTCGGCAAGTGTAAATGCGGGTTTAAAACAGCATCTTAACATATCTAAATTTTACTCCTTATTTATAGTCATATATCCTTATTTTTACACATATATTCCCATAAGTCAATATTATTATTTATTTTTATTAAAGGGAGGTAAATATGTCAGTGAAAGAAGAGGTAAAAACTTTGCTTGCCCGTGAAGCTTTTACAATGACCAAATTAGCAGTTGAAATGACTAAAATATCAGGCAGAAAATATACAATGAAATCTATTTCGGATAAACTTGCAAGAAAAACTCTTAAATATGAAGAATTCATTTTGATACTTAATATTCTCAAATACAAAATAGAGTTAAAAAAGATTGAAAAGTAATCAAATAAAAAAGCCTCTCTAAAAAGAGAGGCTTTTTTATTGAAAGTTAAAATTAAACCATTCCCTCCTTAACGGCTTTTACAGCAGCCTGAACTCTGTCATTTACGCACATCTTCTGCAAAATTGAGCAAACATGAGCTTTTGCAGTATGAACACTAACAATAAGTTCCTTAGCAATTTCAGTGTTGCTTTTTCCGGAAACAAGATGTTTTAATACCTCAAATTCTCTTTCAGTCAAAGGAACACGACCATCTGCATTTGATTTGCTCGGGAGTATTCCGATATTATCAATTTTCGGCAAAGAATTTAAAGTCATTTGTGCAACCATAGGATCAATCCAGCACACACCCGTTGAAACATCCCTTACGACATCCGCCAATTTATTCGGATCAATGTCTTTAAGGCAATAAGCACTGGCACCTGAGCTTAAAGCGGCAATAACTTCTTCGCATCTGTCATGTGAGGTCAAGGCAATAATTTTTGAATCAAACATCATTTCTTTACATTTAATCATAGCTTCAATACCGTTCATGCCCGGCAAGCCTAAATCCATTAAGATAACATCAGGTTTATGTCTTTCAATAAGTTTTAAACCTTCAACTGCATCTTCTGCTTCAGCGACTACGTTAATATCATCATTTGCATTTAATGCGCATCTTAAACCTACCCTCGTCAGTTTAAAATCTTCTACAATAATTACGCTGATTGGTTTTGTTTGAATTTCTGCCGCTTTCTGTGTCATTAATTTACCCCACTTTCATAACAAATTGCTTCTACATTTTTTCGACAAGATTATTTAATGATATCTATAAGTGTTAATCCATTACCCATGTGGGCAATATTATTGTAAAAAATACAATTAATATTCAAATTATACTAAAATTATTTATCATGCTATAATATGTTTATAATAATTATAGTATAAGGGAGTGTAAAAATGTTGGAATTTATCTTCGGGAAAAAGAATAGCAGTCAGGAACCTAAATATATAAAATTAAATAAGATTTACTCCGCCTTAAAAAAAGCGTATCCGTCTGATAAAATTTCCGACGAAAGAAAACAGGAATTAAGCAGTATGATACAAAAATACGGATATCTTCCTTATCCGTATATTAAAGCACTGGAAGAACTTACTCCCGAAGAAATTTTGTTCGGTCTTGAATTAAAATGGAAAGACAACGGGATTTTAAAAAATAATGAATTTGAATTTTCAAATGATAACATAAGCGTTCTTGCAAGGAATAATGTAAAAAATTCATCATGGATCCAAAAAGAAGGGCATAACATTAAACTTATAAATCTTGCAGGACTTGGAGACGGAAATAAAACAGCGGAAACAGGTAAATTTATGGACTGGCTACGCCAGCTTTTAATACTTCCGACCGGTAATCTTCAAAACAATATTTTTAATACAACAATATATTTAATACCTTTTCACCCGAGAGAATTCGGATGTGCTTATCTGCCGAAAAGCTCGGAAATAAGCGAAAAGCTTTTTGATGAGAATATAGAAAAAATTACAGGTCTTAATGCAAAAGAACAGGTTCAAACATTTATAATGCTTGCACAGCTTGCAGGACATCCGGTAATTTATGATATTCTTCCGCAGACAGGACGTTTTTCAAAAGCCGTTCTTGCAAACCCTGAAATTGCAAGATGGTTTGATATTAATATATTAAATAAAGAACTCAATGAAAATATTGACAGAATTGCAAAAAACATGCCCGAATCATTTGATGATGAAGATGTCGAACTTGTTAAAAATATTTATAAAGATTCTCAAAACGGCACCTCGGGAGATTTAAGCTCACATTATAAAAATATTTACGATACGTTTGACAGTTTGATGAACGAAGCAAAAAAAGAACTTTCAAACGCCATGATGAAAAAAACAAATCAGGAAAAAATCCATAAACATGCCAGAGATATTGTTGCAAAAATACATGGCTTTAAAGTAAATCAAAAACTTAGCGAAGATGATATTACAAAACAAATTGAAACCATTCAGGAATTAATAAAAGAAGGTCTATGGCCTGCCCCGGGCGGAGCATGGTGTTCCGCAGGAGTACCTGTATATGACAAAATGAGTGAATGCGGAGGATACCCGACATTTAAACATTATGATTATAAAGGAGAAGACGTTACTAATTTTGCAAACCTTGACTGCCAAACTCCATATTACTTCTGCTGCCTTGAAGACGGAAGCTTTAATACTCAGGTGGTTGACTACTTTGTTGATTATATGGTGAATTTGCAAAAAGAATATAATTTTGACGGTTACAGAGTTGACCATATTGACCATATTGTAGACAAGGTTTCAGAAACAAACGGAAGGCCTATAAGTTACAGGGCACCGAGAGTTGTACTGAACAAACTTAATAAGACATTAAAAAGCAAAATTCCTTATTTCGGCACACTTGCCGAATATATGTTATGGGATGATTTCCTGAAGGAATATCATAAAGGAATGCATTTTGATCTTTTATGGGGTAATGACATCGTTTCACAGTGCGAAAAAACTCCTGAAAAGATTACGGAAGATAATCAGCATCTGGCAAATTACAATATTAACTTCAAAAGCGGTGAAAAACTTTCAATTTTAAAAACTTATAACAATCAAGACGGCGAATTCAGGTGTATTGACCAGTACCCCGGACAGTTAGGCGAAAATGGAGCTCTCTTTAAATGGTTTAAGTATAAATTCCTGCCCGGAGGGAAATTTGCAGAACGCCCGATGCTTTATGTTGACGGAGATGAAAGTTTCACAAAACGCGGAATTGAAAGCGTTATAGGTGAAGAGATTTCAATGCCGAGAGAAAAGCATTATGACTTTTACAAAAAATTTAACGCAATAGATATGTTTGTAAAAAATAACCGAATTATTTGCGACGGCGAAGCTCAAATAATTGTTCAGGACGATGATGGTTTTGCAGCATGGATTATATCTAAAGTTCCCGAAAAAATTGCATATCTTGTTGTTTCTAATTATAAATATACAAATGAACGAGTAACAATGTTTGATGAAGACAATAAAAGTTATTCAGAAATTATGCATGGTCAGCCGGTAACCGATAAAACAATAAATCTTCCGTCTGATTACGTAATACAAAAAGAATATTATATTGACGGAGATGAATTTGTTTCATCAGCTTCTGATACAGAAACATCAACATTACATTTTGACAAGCTCGATGCAAGCGAATTCAGAGTGTACGAATTAAAAAGAGCATAAAATATGATAAAACAGCTAAGGATAAAAGATTATATATTAATTGACGAACTTACCGCAAATTTTGACAACGGTCTAAATGTTATAACAGGTGAAACGGGGGCGGGCAAAAGTATTTTGATTAATGCGATAGATATAGCTTTTGCTCCGAGAGTTTCAAAAGATGTTATCAAACATGACAAGGACAAAGCTGTCATTGAACTTGTAATCGAAAACACAAAACATGATTTAACAAAAATTTTTGAAGAAAACGGCGTTGATAACTTTGGGGAAGAAATAGTTTTAACAAAAGAGATTACGCAGAACGGTGTCCGCTCAAGAGTTAACGGGACACTGGTTACTCAGGAATTTATAAAACAGCTTAAAGCATATTTTCTTGATATTCATTCACAACATCAGACTTATGCATTTATGCAGCCTAAATATCATATTAACCTTCTGGATAATTACGCAAAAGAATCTTACGGAACAAAACTCGAAGGATACAAAGATAAATTTAAAGAATATCAGCATCTTCAGGTACAGCTTGAAAATTTAAAAAATGCATCTGACATGACAGAAAGCCAAATTGAATTTTTGCAGTTTCAAATAAATGAAATAGACAGTGCAAATATTCAAAGTCCGACAGAAGATGAAGATTTAAATGCAGAATTGGAAGTTCTTGAGAATGCCGAAAAGTTAAAGGAGCTTACAGGCACTTCTTACTGGGCAATCAACGGCGATGACGGTTCGATAATGGAAGCTCTCGGAAAAATAAAACAAAATATTTCTAAAGCAGCATCAATGGACAAAAATCTTGAAGAACTTGAAAGTAATCTTATTGATACGATTGAAAGATTAAAAGATGCGGGAAGCGAATTAAGAGATTACAGCCAGAGTCTTGATAACGATACGGAAAGACTTAACGAAATACAGGAAAGATTGTATCTTCTTGATAAATTAAAACGCAAATACGGCGGCACATTGGAAACAGTGCTTGAAACATTCGAAAAATTATCAAAAGAATTAAATGCAATTGAATTTTCAACACAAAATATAGAAGAACTGGAAGCGGAAATTGAAAAAGTCCGTAAAGAACTTGAACAGACAGCAACAGATATAAGCGAAAACAGAAAAAATTATGCACAGGTTCTTTCCGTATTAATCCGGGAAAAACTTGAAAAATTAGAACTTCCCAAAGCAAGATTTGAAATTTCCGTACAGGCAAAAGAGTTAAGCTCTGACGGTATAGATAACGTGGAATTTTTAATTTCCACAAACGTTTCGGAAGATTTAAAACCGCTTGCAAAAACAGCATCAGGCGGGGAAATTTCACGGGTAATGCTTGCCATAAAATCTATCTTTGCACAGAGTGATGACATTAATACGGTTATATTTGATGAAATTGATACAGGAATTTCCGGTAAAGCATCACAAAGCGTTGCGGATGAAATAGTTGAACTTTCCAAATACCATCAGATTATATTAATCACTCACCAGCCGATAATTGCGTCAAAAGCAAATAAACATTTCTATGTAAGAAAATCCCAGAGTGATGAAACAAAAGTAGAAGTTTATGTTTTGACAGGAGAAAACAGGATTAAAGCACTTGCGGAACTTGCAGGCGGGGAGATTAACGAACAGTCGATGGAATTTGCAAAATCATTAATTTTACAATAAAAAAGGAGCGGTTACGCTCCTAATCTTCAATAAAATCTCTAAAATGCTGTAATTCCTTCTTCTCTCTGATTTTTGATAATGCGGAATCCTCAAGCTGCCTTATTCTTTCTTTTGAATATCCCATTATCTCACCTAACTGTTCGAGCGTTTTCGGCATCTCACCGTTAATCCCGAAACGGCAGGTTATAATCTTTTTTTCTCTCTCAGATAAAGCCGCCAGTAAATCTTCTATACTTCCTTTTAATGCATTATTCTTTGTTTGAACTTCAGGTGAACGATATGACTTATCCTCAATATAATCTCCGACGTTCAAATCATCCGTTACAGGAGTTTCCAGGCTTATAGGCTCTTTTATAATTGATTTTTTAATTGTCATGAGTTGTTTAGGAGTAATCCCCAGTCCCTCCGCAATTTCCAAATCCGTAGGTTCACGACCGAGTTCAAAAGATAATGTAGTATACATCCTTTTATATTTTCTGATTTTGTCTGTCATGTGTACAGGTATTCTTATTGTTCTGGAATTATTCGATATTGCTCTTATAATAGTCTGTTTTATCCACCAGGTTGCATAGGTTGAAAATTTAAAATTCTTTGAATAATCAAATTTTTCCGCAGCTTTTATAAGTCCGAGTGAACCTTCCTGAACAAGATCCATAAACAATACTCCCTGTCCTATGTATTTTTTTGCAATACTTACAACAAGACGTAAATTTGCCTGTACAAGTTTTCTTTTTGCGATTTCAGCCTGAGATTTTTTGCCTTCCTTAATCTGTCTGCCTAAAGCCTTTTCTTCTTTTGAATTTAATAACCTCACTTTTCCTATATCTTTTAAGTACATTTGCAAAATATCATCATCATTTGAAATCGAATTAAAAGTTCTGGGTTCTTCAATATCGTCATCTTCCAGCTCAATAAATTCAGCGTCATCCTGATATTCGGTTTTAAAATCCTTATACAAATCTTCTTCCAAGTATTTTGTTACAGCCATTAAAATCCCTCATCTTCTACAAATTGTCACACTTTTATTATTTTTGACGTAAGGTTAGTAATTTTGTTTCAATCTTTGTTTTGTGTAAAATATGAATTATGGGAATTGTAAATGAAAAAGATTTTATAAAACGCGTAAAAAACTTTTCTGAAATCTCGTTTAAACCGGGAGAACGAAAAGATTTAAATATGTTAGATACGCATGATTTAAGATATCTGAATTCGGGAGATTTCAAGGCAAATCTTCATATTCACACACAATACTCTGACGGTACAATGACTGTTAGCGAACTGTTAGACAATGCAGAAAAATTGTCCGAAAAAACGAATGATTTTCTTATTGCAATAACAGACCATGACACAATTGACGGCGCTAAAGAAGCCGAAAAGCTTATAGAAAACTATAATCATGTAAATATTTGCTTTGGAGTTGAAATTTCAACAATAGGAATAAATTTTCCCAACCAGACAAAGCCCGCTCAAGTTCATCTTCTTGTGTACGGAATAAATCCGCATGATCAAAAGCTTGACAGCTATCTTAAAATAAAACGGGAATTAAAATTACAACTGGCAAAAGATACTATATACAGGCTTAATAAAGCACTTCCGGATTATGATTTTAATATTGAGGAAGCTTCAAAATGTCATATTATGATTGCAAAAGGTCAGGATGAAGTTGCACACCCGCTGAAAAAATACACAGCAGGGAAAATCCTGCTCGATTACTACATACCTGATGCTGAATTTTCATATGACATGCCTATAAAAAAATTCAAATATCTTTTTAAAGGAAACGAACCGTATTATAAAATTTATAAAAAAGCACTGGAAATGTATACAGGTCAAGAGCTGCCTGATATTCCCGAAAATATTGAAAAAAGAATTCAAATAGCAAGAGAAATTTATATGCAGGCTCACCCTTCAATCGGAAACATGCTCGAACCATTTTCATCTTTTGAAGATGCCGTAGAATTTGTATCAGGGCTTAATTCAGGTGTAATGTCCATTGCACATCCCGCAAGAACAAAAGCTTATTGTCCCGAATTTTATTCATTCCTGTTTGAACATTTTAAAAAGCATGGAAAAGATAAAGCTTTATTTTATGAAGGCTGCTACCAATCTTATGAAGGAGAATATTATCAAAAATGGCAGAGCAAAATTGACGAAGCCGCTGCAAAATTTAACCTTATAAAAACAGGCGGACTTGATTCACACGGAAAAAACATTATTTCAAGATGTCCGTATTCTTAAAGCGAAGAGGTAAACATGATTAAAAAATTATTACTGTTTATATTATTACTCACAGCACCGCTTGCATTTGCGGAAGAAGGCTATATCAGCCCCGAAACCTATGCTGTTAATGAAGCTGATTTACTTGATTATACGGATGTTCCGCCGCCGCCAAAACCTGATGTTACATCGGCTGATAAACCGCAAAAAATAAAAAAACACAGAGAAAAAAAAGTTAAATCCGAAAATAAATCCTACAAACGCGGACCGATTTATCATATGGCAAAATGGTGGACTGAACAAAGCTATAAACATGAAGACCCGAGCCATGGCGAAAAACATGAAATAAAAGTTAAACAAAGAATAGAATATGAAAAACAGCTTCTTGAACAACAGAATGAAAAAAACGATTAAAATTAATTGTAACGATTTCTTCATAATACTTGTATAAAGCGCAAAAAAGCCCCCCCCCCCCGTCTGACACAAGATATACTTTTTTAAAAAAAAAGTTTTGATCAATATATAAATGATTACTAAAATATAGGGGAAACTTTTATGTCTTTAAAGGTAAATGACACAAATTCGTTGAATAAAAAAATTAATTTTAAATCAGAACCGCATCAAGAAACAAAAGAGAATAAACCTCAAGAGTCAGAAAAAGAAAAGTCTTTTTATGAACGTAATAAAAATGCTCTAATTGCCCTAAGTGCTATAGGTGCAGCAGCTATTGCCATAGGTACACATCATTATATTAAAAACCGCAATTTGAAAAATGTAACAGAAGAAGCGTCTGATAAAATAACTAAAAAAGGTCAAAAAACATTTGATGAATTTGAAAAAAAACTCAGCGAGTTAGGCGAAAAAGATGATGCTACAGATATTATTAAACCAATTTTAGCAGAAAACAATCCGGTTCTTAAAATGCAAACAATAGAATTTTTGTTAAAAGAAAACGGAAAACACATAAATGCAAACAATTGGGAAGATATCTTTAATACATTAGTCAGTATGAAACCTTCAGAAAATATAAAATCCGAAAAAATTACATCAAGAGCAAGTGAATTATACAATATTTTAGCACAAAAAAATATTGTAACTTCTGAGGTTTTAGATAAAATTATCGCAAAACTTCCTGAAGTATCTGATGAAATTAAACTTAACCTCAGCCAGAAATTCATTTCCTCTACTTATTCAAAGAACACATTAAGTACAGAACAAACAAAAAAAGTTCTTGATATGTTAAACAATGTAAAACAAGAAAAATTTGATTATTATACAAGTGATATTACGCACTATAAAGATTACAGCACCTCAGGGCTGAGATATTACTATAACAAAAAACTGTTTACCGAAGCGGCAATTGATGAAAAATATTTAGCTGATATAAAAAATATCCTGAACGGTAATACATTACCCGACGATATAAAATTGCAGCTAATGGATGATATTTATTATTCAAAATTTATAGATAATAAAAATGATAATAAAACAGGCATTGCACTTATAAAAGAAATGCTTAAATCTTTTGAAAATAACAAAGTCGATACATATAAAACCCCAAATTCAATAATATCATTTGAACATGATAAATTTAGTCTCGGTTCCAGATTATTCAGCCGTGTTAACACTTATGATAACTTCGGAGTATTTACTACAGAAGAAAAATTAAAAATAGCTCAATCTTTAAAAGAAGCATCTAAAAAAGTTAAAGTTAATACATCAACACTTGGCGGTAATGCACACTATATAAATGAAATATACAGCAAAGAATTAGATTTAAGAAGCAAAAACTTCTTTGAAAAATTCAATGCTGAAACATCATTAAATGATTTCGATAAATTTATAGATGATATGCTTAACGGTTATGAAGAAGCTAAAGGACACTTTATCAAGGGTGGCATTTTTGAGGAATTAGATGAAATCATTTTGTCTCAACGCTTCTTAAACTTTCGATTTGATGTATGTATAATGATAATGAAAAAAGATCTTGAACTGTTATCAAAATCAGATATACAAGGAAGTAAACAACTTAACGATATATTTGAAAAAATCAGCACATTCGCAAAAAAACACTTTAACACAAGCGAAAATAAATATTATAAAAAATCAGGCAGTTCAAATTCACAGGGAAGTAAATTTAATTTTAACGATTTTATCAATGATAAAGTAAAAGAAGCAAAATCAACATTATCAGAATTCTTGAAAAAAGATAAAAGTTTGCAAGAATTTGTAGAAATCATAGAAAACAATAAACTAGACAAAACAGCTTTGAAAAATATTAAGCGTAAATTTGCAATAAAATATCATCCTGACAAAGCCAAAGATGATAACCAGCGAGCTGAATTTACAAGAATTTTCCAAGAAATTAACAATGCAGTAGAAACATTGGAAAAAACATTATAAAAAAATGGTTGACAATGAAATTTGTTTCAGTTAATATAAATCTTGCTGAGGGCGTTTAGCTCAGTTGGTAGAGCGCCTCCCTTACAAGGAGGATGTCAGAAGTTCGAGTCTTCTAACGCCCACCATTTATATAAGACCTCTGACAGAGGTCTTTTTTAGTAAGGAGATATGTTGTATGAAAAAGATATTAATAATATTTTTACTTCTGTTTTCTACCTGCCTGAGTGCTTATTCGTTTGATTACATTAAAGAAAAACAATACGTTTTTTATAATCCCCAAACCGAAAAATGGAGCCTTGAACAAACATCACCTAAAGACATAAGACTTATGTATAAAATGTTTGTAGGTTCCGGCGGATTTTCGGAGTACTACAACAACAAAGGCAAACTTGCAATCGGACCTTTTACAAATATGGAATTTATCAATAACGGTGATTTCATAGGCGTTGATAACGCTAACCTAAAATTTGTAAAATACGTTTATAACGACGGATATTTTAATATTGTCCCGCTGAATGAAAAATATATACAAACACTTTTTCCAGATGCACAAATAATTAAAATATCACAGTTTAAAAACAACGAAATTACAATTTATAAAAAGCCGTTTGAAAAAAAGAAATATTTAATACTCAATGATACTAAAAAAGGATTTTATAAATACTCATATTCGCCGCAAAATGTAAAAAAAACTTATATAACGGCATTGCTCGATATTAACAAATTCGGAAAAATTACATTCTCACATTACGGAGATGACAGCGAATTATTTCCGGCACTGAGAATTTATGTAAAAAGACAAAAATGAAAATAAATGATGAACTAACAGTAAATATAGAAAAATTATCAAATCTCGGAACAGGAATTGCCAGAGTTGACGGTCAAGTCGTATTTGTAGAAAATGCTTGCCCTCAAGATGAAGTTAAAATAAAGATTACAAAGGTTAACAAAAATTTTGCCTATGCAAAAACTATTGAGGTAGTTAAGCCTTCACCGCACAGAGTTAAACCTGTCTGTCCTATGCAAAAAGTCTGCGGAGCATGCCAGCTGCAATTTATAGATTATGATTATCAACTTATCTTGAAAAAACAGATTGTCGAAGATGCAATGAGGTCAATCGGAAACATAGATACTCCTGTAAATAGTCCGATACGAAGTCCTCAAACAAAAGCGTTCAGACATAAAATACAATGTCCCGTTTCGCAGACAAAAGTTTCAAAAAGAATTCTTGCAGGATACTATAAACCTCAGTCGCATGAAATCGTTAATATAAAATATTGCCCTATACAGCCTGAAATTTGTGATAAAATAATTGATTTTGTAAGATGTAAAGCCGAAGAATTTAACATTTCAGGATATAACGAGAAAAAACATACAGGTGATTTGCGTCATATCGTAATCAGAAGTTCCGTATCAACAGGTAAACTTCTTGTTACGCTTGTTATTAATGCATCAAAAACTTTTGAAAGGCTGAATGATTTTGCGAAAACAATCTTTAATGAATTTGATGCAGTTACAGGCGTATGCGTAAGCTATAATACAAAAAAAACAAACATTATACTGGGAAATAAAACAGAATGCCTGATCGGGCAGGATTTTGTGTATGAAACAATCTTAGATAAAACTTTTAAAATAGGAGCATCCACATTCTTTCAGGTAAATCCACAAAGTGCAGAAAATATTTTTAAATATGTGAAAGAAGAAGTTTTAAAGCTGAACAATCCGACAGTACTGGATGCCTATGCAGGAATTGCAGCATTCGGAATAACTGTAAGTGATGCTGCAGAAAAAGTAATCAGTGTTGAAGAAAACAATGCATCCGTAGAAAAAGCTCAAGAGGTTCTGCAGCTGAATAAAATTACGAATGTAGAACTTTGCGCTGAAGATACAACGAAATATTTAAAATCAATAAAAAGAAAATTTGATATAACAATTCTTGATCCTCCCCGTAAAGGCTGTACAAAAGAAGCCTTAGATGAAACTTTGCGGCATACCAAATCTAAAATCATCTATGTAAGCTGCAATCCAGCAACACTTGCACGCGATTTAAAATATCTGCGTGAAAAAGGATGTATTATAGAAAGTATACAGCCTTTCGACATGTTCTGCCATACATATCACATAGAAAATGTTGCCGTTATTTCTCTATAGGTTTATATAATTCCATAACCTGACGCAAGTTTTGTTCAAGCATATCTAAATTTTTATAATTTTTTGTAAGTTTAAAATCAGGCTTCGAACGTCTGCTTGGCGGCAAAGAATTAAATTTGCCTAAATACAAATTTTTCAACGATTTAAACAGATTATTAAGCACTTCAATACTTTCACTTGAAAAAGTTATAACAGACGAAACATTTTTACTTCCTGCTATATCTCTTTGGAAAGCATCGGCATAAAGACGTTTTGTCAAACCGTGAAATTCTTTTTGAATAGCCTTAACAATTTGTTTGGCACCATCATCATTAGTCAGACCTAATGATTTATATTTCCTGAAATTTTCAAATACAAGTTTATGCTCTTTATTTTTAAAAGCAAGGTAATTAGGTCCCGGCAATATTAAAAGCTCATAAAGATTACCGCCCTTTTCAAAGCGCATTTGTATATCTTCATACCCTGAAGGTACTGCATTGTCACCAAATCTGACATCAATATCATCTACCATTTTAGGCATACCGTCCTTGCCTAAAATAATTTTTCCATCCTTGTCTTCGGCAAAAGTTTTAGCAACCTTATATCCTTTTTTCTCCATGGACTTAACAATTTTTGTATAACCCTTATTAGCATCAGGCATAAAGATAGTTGCACGCACACCATCTCTGACTACACCGCTGTAACCGCGTTCGGAATACTGATCCGTTCTGTTTGCAAGCTTATCAAGAATAGAGGGAAGTTCTTTAGTAGAGCTTTCATTAAGCTCTCTGTAAAAAGATACTTCGGGAATACCCTGTGCAATTTGTTCCAAATCATTTTTATAAATCTCGGCAAGTTTTCGGTTTTTATCTACCAAAAAATTTCCCAGATAATTTTTTGTATCAACTTTTTTTGTTTCAACATTTTTATGAGTAGAAACATAGGTATCTTTTTGCGGCGAACGCTCAA
>FR900472.1:0-21455 GCA_000438175.1 Fusobacterium sp. CAG:439
CGCAGAACGGGCGGAGCTCTTGAATGGCGTTGACAAGGAACACCCCGCGCTGGTAGCCTTTGCAAAGTATCAAAGCATCGAAACGCTCACCCGTGAAATCCTCACGGACTTGGTAGACCATATCAAGGTTTACGAAAACGGCAATATCAGCGTTCATTTCAAGTTCGCGGACGAGTTCCGCAAGATTGCCGAGTACATTGAAATCAACACCACCGATACCGCCGAGGCGGGCTGACCCCCGCCAAAGCAAAAACCCTTTTGACAGTGTGTTTTCCTAATAGGAGTTAATCATATGCAATTCTGATAACATTTCTTACGGTTTGATCAAATCCCTCATTAGGTAATGAGTTTGATGGGTTTAACATAAATGCTGTTAATGTTTTATTGCCAATGTTGTTTATTTGAATCTCTAAAAAATATCTGTGGCTACCACGTTTTGCAATATTATCTTTAAAAATTCCATATCCACAAACATTAATTTTCTTTTTCTTTTCTCCTGGGTATTTAGAGAAACTGTCAGAAATTATCTGTTCATTTTCTTCCAAGTTAATATTGAAATATTCTTTAATAGTATTTAAAATTAACTTTTCCATAAAATAATTTTATCATGGATTTTAATCATATGTGTCTGAATGATGCAATTTTAATTGAAAACAGTTCCATTCTTCCGAGTTTAGAGTGATAGATGTTTATACAATGAATGAAGAAAAATATATTACAATTAAAGAATTAGCAGAACTCAAAGGCGTTAGCACTCGTGCCGTTAGACTATCAAAATGCAAGTATACAACCAGAGGAGTTACAGTTAAAGGCGGAAAAAGTTTTGAAATTCTTTTATCGAGTATAGAAGAGGATTTACAGGAAAAATATTATTCTAAACTTGTTTCAATCACGCCAATAAAACAATTACCGATTATAGCTGATTTTCATAAACCGGATAAAGCAAAAATAATTGCTCTTGCAAGGTTTGATTTGGTTAATTTATGGAAAGATCAAAGAAAACTTCAGGTATGCAAAAAACAATTTGATTCAGATTTTTTAAGTGCTTACAATTCTAATACTCTTTATCCCGAAATTTACGCAAAAATTGGAAAAGTCTCAATAGGCACCCTTCAAAGATGGAAAAGAGTTTTAGGCAACAGTAAAAATTATGAGCTTTTAATTCCAGGGTATCATTATGAGGATTATTCAAGAACTAAACTTGATGAATATGAAAAACAAATTTTTCTAAAATTTTTACTTAATCCTAATAAATTCAGTATAGGAAAAGCAATATCACTTACCCAATATGTCCTAAAAACGCACAATAGAGAATATATCCCTGCTCCTGCGACATTTAGAAGATTTGCTAATTGGTATAAGTCAAATTATTTTGACAGATGGACTCTTTTACGTGATGGTGAAAAAGCTTTAAAAGAACAGGTTATTCCTCATATTAAAAGAGATATTTCAAAAATAGAAGTCGGTGAAATTTTAGTAGCTGATGGCAAACGATTGAATTTTCAAGTAATTAATCCTTTTACCGGCAAGCCTTGTCGAGCGACTTTAATCGGTTTTCTGGATTGGAAATCAACTGCATTGGTAGGCTATGAAATTATGCTTGAAGAAAATACTCAAAATATTGCTTCAGCACTTCGCAACGCAATTTTAAATTTAGGTAAAATACCAAAATTTGTTTATTTAGACAATGGCAGAGCCTTCAGGGGTAAATATTTTATGGGTAGTCCTGCATTCTGTGAAATAGGGTTAAAAGGAATTTATGAAAAACTTGGAATAACAACAATTTTTGCAAACCCATATAATGCAAGGACTAAAGTTATTGAAAGATTCTTTCTTGAAATGCAGGAAAGTTTTGAAAAGCTGTTACCAAGTTACATTGGAACAAGTATAGAAAATAAGCCTGCAAGACTAAAAAGGAATGAGAAATTTCATTGTGCCATTCATACAGAATTTATCCCTACAATTCAACAAACAATTCAAATGATTAATAGTTGGCTTTTGTATAAAAATTCTTTGCCTTGCCCAAATGACAAATCAAAAACTATTCAAGAAATGTTTAACGGTGTTAATAAAGATACAATAAATAACAACGAATTAGATGATTTGATGTTAGCTCAAGAAATAAAAACAATTTCAAGTCAGGGAATACGATTCTTAAACAGTTGGTATTTTAATGATGCTTTGTACGGAATAAGACAAAAAGTAATAATAAAATACAGTCTTTTTGATTTAAGCTATATCAATATTTATACGATGTCAGGCAAATTTTTGTGCCGTGCGGATAGAATTACTTTAGCACACCCATTAGCCCATTATACAGGTGAAATAGAAGACATAGAAGATTACAAACAAAAAATACAAAAGCAAAAACAGCTTAAAAATAAGACAATAAAAGCCTGCAAGGAATTTTTAAAGATTGAAGATTTAGAAATTTTAAAGTGTGATATTGGGGATTATGACCAGAGGGGCGAAAAGGCTACGTGCAACCTTATTGAGAGCAAACATGCAGAAGAAAAAGAAGAAGTTCATACAGCAATAGTATCTTTAAAAATTAAGAAAACAAAAGAAAAACCTCAAAAGTACAATCCAAAAGTTAAACCATTATTTAGAACTAGCAGAGAAAAATATGAATATCTGATGAAATATGGGTGCACTTGTAATAAGGATAGAGCTTGGCTTGCAAGCTATAAGAAATCTAAGGAGTATTTGGAATATGAAACCCAAATTTGTACATACTAAGAATGTTAAAGGATTTATAAACCTGATTCAAGATTTAAAAAATAAACCGGAAAATATTACAAAAATTGGTTTGGTATATGGTAATGCTGGATTAGGCAAAACAAAAACAGCTTTGTATTTATCTTTTCAATTTGATTCAATTTATATCAGAGCAACTAATAAAATGACCACAAAATGGTTTTTAGAAGAACTTGCAAAAGAACTTGACGAAATTCCAAGATTTTTTACTGCTGATATTTTTAGACAATGTGTAAATGTGCTAAAAAATAAGCCTCAAATGATTATAGTAGATGAAATTGATTATCTTTTAAGTGACTTTAAGACAATAGAAACATTAAGAGACTTGCACGATGAGACTGGAATTCCAATTGTTCTGGTTGGAATGAGTTTAGCTAAACACAAGTTAAAAAAGCATACACATTTATTTGATAGAATTTCAGAGATTTATCAATATATAGGATTTGAATATTCAGATATAAAGCAAATTGTAGACGAAGTTTCAGAAGTTGATATGACAAAAGAAGTAATAAGCGTTATTCATCAAAAAGCAAAAAGCTTTAGAAAGATTGTTGAAATGATTAACACATTAGAAAATATAGCTCTAGTAAATGGAATAAAATTGATTGATAAAAATATAATTCAGGAGGTTTTTAGATGACTGATAAAATTTTAAAAATAGCCAAAAGACTCAAAACATTTACTCTTGAAGATATTGTTATGTTTACAGGACTTGAAATTAATGCAGTTAGAAATTTTTTAGATCAGTCTGATAATATTCAAAAATTCAAAAACAAATTTAAATATGTTGAAATAATACAAAAGGAAGAAACATTTAAAATAATTGATAAAAATATTTTATCCCAAAATTCTGATATAACTTTAATTGATGCCATAAATTTATTTATGGAAATAAAAAATTGTAAACTATCGTCTTGGTCTAAAAAAACTTATAAATCATTTATTAATTCTCAAATACTTCCATTTTTCAGGAAATACAAATTAAAAGATATAACAATACAAGATATTGAACAGTTTAAATTGAGTATGAAAGAAAACGGGATAACAGAGAGAAGAATTAAAAATGTTTTGACATTACTTAATCAAATAATTAAACACTTTCAAAAAGAAGGTGTTATTGATAAAACTTGTTGTTTTGAAGTCAAAAGAGTGAAAAATATATCAAAAAGAGAAGTCCAAATACTATCAAATAAACAGCAGAAGCAATTATTTCGGGTTTTAAAGAAGCGTTATCCTTATCTTTTACCATTGGTTGAGAAAATGATTATAACAAAACAGCCCTTAAACAGTATTTTAACAGGTGATGAAAATAAAAAAGAAATCCTGAAACGAAGAATTAGAAAAGATTTTTATAAGGTAAAACAACAACTAGGACTAGAAAATTACATCATTAATGATTTAAGGTTCTGTCAAAAATGTGTAAATAAGCTTTAAAAGTCATGTAAAAAATGTGTAATTATATATCAAAAGTGCTGTAAAAAATGTGAAGTTTGTAGTAGAATATTTGTGTTATAATGAGGGATTTAAGCATGCAAAGATACGCACTAAAACATCTGATTGATTGGAAAAACAAAAAAAATCATAAACCTTTGGTTATACAAGGTGCAAGGCAAGTTGGTAAAACTTGGTTAATGCAAGAATTTGGGGAAAAATATTATGAGCAAGTTGCATATATTAACTTTGATGTAGATGTAAAAAGCAGAGAGATTTTTGATATCGACTATGATACTGAACGTTTAATTATGGATATAGGTCTTGCAACAAAGACAAAAATTAATGCGGAAAATACTTTGATAATCTTTGATGAAATTCAAGAATGCCCAAGAGCCTTAACTTCACTTAAGTATTTTAGAGAAAATGCTCCTCAATACGATATTATAGTTGCAGGAAGCTTGTTAGGTGTTGCTTGTCATGAAGGGACGGGTTTCCCTGTTGGTAAGGTCTCATTTATGAATCTTTTCCCATTAAGTTTTGAAGAATTTTTATTAGCAATGGGAGAAGAAAGGTTTGTTGAACTTTTAAACAAAAAAGATTTTAAAACAATAAAACTATTTAATAATAAGTATGAAAAGCTCTTAAAACAATATTGTTATGTTGGAGGAATGCCTGAAATTGTACAAGATTTTGTTGAAAATAAAGATTTTGAAAGTGTTAGAAATCTGCAAAAAGAAATTCTCTCTGCTTATGAAGAAGATTTCACAAAACATATTTCCGCTAATACAGTTGCTAAAATAAGGTTATTATGGAAATCTATTCCGGCACAGTTAAGTAAGGAAAATAAGAAATTTATATATGGAGCAGCAAAGGAAGGAGCTCGTGCAAGAGATTTTGAAGCTGCTTTGTCTTGGTTAATTAATAGTGGCTTAGTATACAGAGTAAATAAAATTACAAAACCTGATTTACCAATTACTGCTTATGAAGATTTCAACTCATTTAAGTTATTTGTGCTGGATGTTGGTCTATTAGGTGCAATGACAGATTTACAAGCAGATACGATTATTGATGGTAATCGTATATTTGAAGAATTTAAAGGTGCCATCGCCGAACAATATGTTTTACAACAATTTAAGACAATTAAAGATTTACCAGTCTATTATTGGTCTAATGAAACCAGCAGGGCTGAAATTGATTTTGTTATCCAAATAAAATCTGATGTTGTTCCTGTTGAAGTAAAGGCGGAAAGGAACTTACAAGCTAAAAGTTTGAAGGTTTATATGGAAAAATTTAAACCCAATTATGCAATAAGAACGTCAATGGCAGATTATAAAAAAACGGATAATTTAATTGATTTGCCTTTATATACGATTGAAAATATAACTCAAGGAGATATAAAGTGAAATTAAATAAAATAGCTATTAAAAACTATCGTCAATTCCATAATACTGACATCTGTTTCGATAATATAATTTCAATTTTAGCAGGACCTAATAATAGTGGTAAAACATCTTTAGTTGAGCTTTGCCGAAACCTTTTTGAACAAAACTTTTATAGTATAAATTATTCAGATATTAATGTACATAGTTATTATAAAAACAAATTAGAACTTATTGAAAAAATTATTGATATCTATCAGAAGAACAATTCTAAGAATATTTTTTCTGATGATTTGGAAAAAATATTCTTAGAATATGTTGTAAATTCAATTGAGGTGCAAATTCAAATTGATTATAATGAGCAGGAAGATATTGTAAATTTTGCAAATTATATGATGGAGCTTGATATTGCAAATAATAGTTTTTATTTTATATACAGGTATGAATTTAATAAAAAAATTTTTATAAAACAAATAGTAGAAAATTTTGAAAAATTCTCAAAAGATATCCTTCATTATAATGAATTAACATCTCTGTACAATTCTTCAACAAAAGAGGAAGAAAAAAATAAAATTGAAGAAAAACAACAGTCTGCAAAAAATTGTATAATAGATAGATATTTTAATGAAAGTTTTGAAAATAAATTTTATTTCTGCGATAAAGAATATAAAAATGAGATTAAAATGGACAGCTCTGAGTTTAAAAGCCTATTTCATTTTATAAGAATAAATGCAGATAGAAATTTATCGGATGAAAAGTCAAATAATAATTATTTAATTAGCCAAAATCTTTTAGACATAATTTCAAATGATGAAAATTGGCAAAATTTAATTAAAACAGTTCCAAATGATATGCTAAGTTTATTTAAAGCGACAAATATTGAGAGTGAAATAATAAAAAAATCAACAGACTCTTTAAATCCAATAATGGCAGAACTAGAGCACACAAAAGATTGTATTATTGGATTGCCACATCTCGAATTGAGCTTAACAGACGAAAATATAATTAAATTTATAAAAAATTCAACTATAGCAAAATATAAATATGATAATTATGTCTTCGAAGAACAAGTACAAGGTCTTGGTATAAGCAATTTAATATATATGCATATACAACTAGAAAAATTCAAAAATGAATTTAATAATAAAGTAATAAATTTTTTTGTTATCGAAGAGCCGGAAGCACACATGCATCCACAAATGCAGAGGGTGTTAATTAAATACTTAAATGATTATTTTGGTAATCAGAAAATTCAAGGGTTAATAACAACACACTCAAATGAAATAATAAAAGTTAGTGAAATGCAAAAAGTAAGAGTTATTCGTTCTAGTGAAACACTATTATCAAATAAAATTTTTGATTTAAATCAATTCATAAATAATTTATCAAATGAAGATGCCGTTCAGTTTTATTCTCTATTATTTAGAATAAATTATTCTGACCTTATTTTTGCAAACAAAATTATTATGTATGAAGGTGATACTGAGAAAATGTTTTTGGAAAGAATCTTGAATCTTGATAGTTATAAAAATTTGAGAGAACAATACCTTTCCTTTGTTCAAGTTGGAGGTGCATATTCACATAAATATAAACCATTATTAGACTTTTTAGAAATAAAGACTTTGATATTTACTGATATTGATTATGAAAAATCATGTATAATAATTTCAGATATATTGAATTCTGAAACAACAAACAACGGTTTGAAATCGTATTATAACGGCTCTAAAGAGGCATTAAAAGTTAAAGATTTATACGAATGGCAGCAGAATAATCCTAATATCAGGCTGTTTTATCAAACAGAAAGAGATGGTTATGGAAGAACGTTAGAAGAAGCTATATTAAATAAAAAATTGGGTATTAATGTTGAGGATGTAAACGACAAAAACTATTGGAAAACAAACAAAGAAACTAACAATTTAATTTTTAGCATACCAAATAAGAATGCGGAAGGTCAAAATATTGACAATGAAATAACATCAAGAGATATAGTTAGGGCGACAAGTGATAACAAGACGGATTTTATGTATTCAATTATTTTGCAAAATGATGATAAAATAGTCGATTTTATTCCAGACTATATTAAGGAGGGATTAAATTGGCTAATGCAATAAACAATAATATGTTTTTAGTAAATGCTCCTGCCGGAAGCGGAAAAACGACTTTTATAAAAGATAAAATTAATGAAATTGTCAGCAATGACAAAGATTGCAAAATACTGTGTATTACATATACAAATAGAGCAGCTGATGAATTAATATCAAAAATTAATTCAAAAAATGTAAAAATTTCAACTATTCACTCTTTTGTATCCGAATTTTTTAAAATTTATTTTTCTAACAAAGATATTATAGAACTTTATTTTGAAACATATAAAGGGGATATTCTCGATAGAATTAATAATATATCAAATGATGAACGAAATGAAATAGCAAATCAGAAATATAAAGAAGAACATGAGGGAAATTTAAGTTTTGAATATTTAAAAAACAATACTAAATCAATCTCATATAACGAATTACCCTTCAATTCATTATATTATGGCGGATTATCTCATGATGCACTACTTTCTTTTGCGGAAATATTACTGGACAAATATCCTATAATCAAAAAAAGATTATCCTCGTTATATAAGTATATTTTTATTGATGAATATCAAGACACTTCAGCTAATATTTTAAGATTTTTCTATAATGCTGTAAAAGATTCACAAACAACATTATTTTTATGCGGTGATAAAATGCAACAGATATATAAAAACTATGATGGTACTTTTGAAAATGAATTATCTACATTTAATAATTCAGATTTTCTACTAAGAACAAACTATCGTTCATCACAAAGTATTGTTACAGTATTAAATAATATATATAATGATCCTTCTTTTGTTCAAGAGGTTTCAAATATTCAAAAACAAGGAAATAAACCGCAAATTTATATTGCCGAAGATGTTAATTCAACTTTAAATGCTATAGAAGATATAACTCCCAAAATACTTAAGCTTTTTATATACAATAAAGATCGCTTTGAAAAAATAGGTGCTAAAAATTTATATGAAAAAGTTTCAGATATGGAAAAGTACTCATTTGGTAGCAAGAATAGTCCGGTTGATGTTTTATTAACAAATGATATTGATAATCCTGACCCATTATTTAGACTTCTTTTTGAAATAAATGATTTTTTAAAAAAATATAAATTAAAACAATATGGACTGCTTGTTCAAAAAATTAACAATAAAAAATCCAAAATATATAACAAAGAGCTATTAAAAATTAACAAACATGAAGACAAGAAAAATTTTCAAAATTTAATAGAAGGTATTTATAGCAAGTATAATGAGGATATTTTAATTATAGATTTTTTAAAATTTCTAAATGACAAGCAATTTTTATTAAATTCTGTAACTGAAAATTATCTTGAAGATTCTGAAGAAAATGAATACTTAACAGTTTTAGAACAAAGTATTGAAGAGTTTAGAAAACTTTGTGAATATATAGAAAACCCAAAAATTTCAACACAACATGGCGTAAAAGGTGAAGGACATGATGAGGTTGTATTTATTGCTGAAGATTCAACGAGAAACCCATATGTAAGAATGTATGATTTTTTTGAATTACTCGCTAAAAATGAAGTTCGCTATAATGAATTTGAAAAATTTTATTATGAATATGTGAAAGATATTAGAAATTTTGAATATTTGAATAATATAAAACTTTCTGAATTAAAAAAGGATACATACAATCAATATGTAAATTCACTAAATGAGCTCTTGCAAAGTCTAAATCAAAAATATAATAACAATGTTTATTATAATTTTTTCTTTTCAGATGCATATGCATCATATTTATCGCGCCCCGGAGTAACAAAATTTAATAATGCAGTTAAAATAAATAATATTTTTGGGACTTTAATTGCATATAAATTATTTTATGTAGGCTGTTCTAGAGCAAAGGAAATATTAAAGGTAATTGTTGAACGTTCTAAGATTGACAGTTTTTATAATGAATTTAAAACAAAAATGCAACAATTGGGATTTGATATTATAGAATAGTTGACTGAAACTGTTAGTTTTTTCCGTAATTGGTTAACAAAATGTTATGTTGATTTTGGCATAACAAACAAAAAATCAAAATACATTTAAGCTTCCGACTTATTTCCGAGTAGAAAATTAGTATTTCAAATGGGACATTTTTGTCCTTTATTTAAAATCGCTATAACCTTATCAGTGCTTAAATTTCAGGTAGCTTATTTGAATTTTTGTTGGATTTTGAGAGACAAAAAGAGTAGCAAAAGACCAATTTGAGTAATTACAGTTAATTTAAAAAATACCGCTAATATTCAAACATACTGCCTAATTGAGGCTATTATTCTACAACTCAAATGTCTCATTAAACCTTAGCAAATTCGTCATATCCTAATTCTGCAATTCCCTGTTTTGCAACTCTAACCAATTTTTCAAGCGTTGCAAACGGTTCGGCAAACTTCATTTTGACGCTTTTTTCTTTGACCGTAACGGATGAATAACTTTGCCATACGAATTGTGCAATAGTTTCGGGTTTGAGTTCGGTGTATGGCAAACTTGCTTTATGGCAGACATCTAAAATTTTCAGCCCTGTATCCATGTAATCAATATTTGCGTTTTGGTGTCTTTGCAGGTCTGCGTTTAGCCTGTTCAGCTTAATTTCGTACTCATTTTTGATTGTAATCCATAAATCCATGTCAATAACTTTGTTCAACTGGCGAGATACATCTTTTTCAGAATATCGGTGCATTCCTCAATCTCTTTGTTCAGCCTTTTGACTTCTGTTTTGTGGTAATGCTGTTCATCTCTCAAACTCTCTGTGAGGGAAGTTTTGACAAGTTCATATAGTTTGTCATTTAGGGCAATTCTTGTGAGATGTCTGCGGAGTGCTGACGTCATTTGCTTTTCAGATATGTAAGAGGTATTTGTGCAAGTTCGGTCATGGTGCGAACAACGATAATATACATTGTTTTTCTGAACTTCACCGCACATAGCATAACCGCAAACCTCACATTTTGCCAGTCCAGGATAAAGAAAATGAAAGTTTTTGCGGACTTTGGATTTGCCGACTTTTTTGAACGCTTCTTGTGCTTTGTTAAAGAGGTCAAATCCAACTATTGCAGGGTGTTTCCCTTGGTAGATAATTCCGTTGCAACGCATTTGTCCTGTGTAGATAACATTTTTGAGCATACTCTCTAAAACGCATTGGGTAATCTTTGGACGTTCAGATTGGTAATAGTAGCCATCCTCAAACAGCTTTTCAGAAAGTTTGCGGAGAGAATAACGTCCGGTTGCAAAGAGTTCAAATGCCTTGCGAACAAACGAAACCCTCAACGGGTCAATGTAGAGTGATTTTTTCTCACCTCTTTTGTACCCGTATGGCGGTTGAAATGGCCAGTAGCCCTGTTCAAGCCCCTCATGTAATCCTTTTGAAATTTCTTCGGATAGGTTGTCAATGTAGTTTTTTGCCATAAGCACCTTAATCCCATGTATGAACTTGTCATGAGATTTAGAATTTTTGCTAATAATTGAGCCTTCTTTTACAAGGTGGACTTCAAGGTCATAATCTTCAAGAGTAACATAGTCCTTGAAGTTGCGGTAAAGTCTGTCAGTCTTTTCTACAAGTACTGTTTTTGTGTCGGAATTAGCTTTCAGGTAGTCAAGCATGACATTGTAGTTTGTTCTGCCCGCTTTTTTTGCTGTTTCAGCGTCTGAATACTCCTGAACTATCTCAAAACCGTTTTTTCGGGCATATTCCCTTAATAACTTTAACTGTGCAGGGATAGAAAATCCTTCTTTTTCCTGTTCCCTGCTTGAAACTCTAGCATAAATAACTACTTTTTTGTAATCCATAATCTGAACTCCTTGAATTTTCCTGAACTTCCTGTTTTCATTTTTACTTATTTTCCAAAAAAGTAAAGTAAGGATTACATACGATTTCCCGATAAGAAATTGGCGAATTGACTTCCCTGAAACTGTTAGAAACCTACTAAAATTTGCATTTTTGTTCATAAAAATTTACGAAACACAGGGATACCAAGCCTAAATGGTAAAACAATCATTTAAGAAAAGAAAATTGGCTGGTTTGTGTCAGAAAAGTGTAGTTTGTGTTGTCTTTCGACTAAAATTCAATCAAATAAAACCTTTTGGAGGGTTGCGAAAGTGTAGGTTTTGTGTCGTCAGAGCGTTGTTTTGGTGTCGTTTTGGCAAAGAAAAACCGCACAAGCGGTTTGTGCGGTAAGAAGTTCAAATAATATAGTATGAAAATCTAAATTTCACACACGACTATCTCCGTTTAATCTTACAAAATGCAGATTCGAACGTCATGTTTAGACGGTCTTCACCATAATTGAAGATATTTGCCACCAATTCAAGCACTTTTCGTTTTGTGGGGGTATCAAAGCCTGTATAGACATCATAAAGTCGCTTTTTGAATGTTTCAGTTACCTTAGATTTCACCGTTTCAATCTGTTTTTCAGTCGCAAGTATTTGCATATTCAAATCACCATACTTTTCCTGAATAGCACTCATTTTGTCGTTAATATATTTCTCATCAGTAATACCATTTTTGGCTGCTTTTTCCATAACACACTGTTCACTGTGGTATTTGCGGCTAATATTGCGTTTCAAGGTAGATAAATTCTGCGACATACTAGAAATCTCATTTTTCAAACCGTCTGCTATAATATCCTCAGGAATAAGCTCCAAGCGTAACTTTTTGAGATAAGTATTCACAACATCATCAATAGACACTTCACTAACAGAAACTTTTTCCTTGCATTTCGGGTTCATACAGCGGTAATAGACATACTTATTGCCATTCGGTTTCACCTTAACATCACCTGTCATATAATGCCCGCAATTAGCACAGGTTAGAAGTCTGGAATAAAGCAAATTGTGTTTGCGAGGAGATTTCGGATTTGATTTAAGGAGATTTTGGACTTTCTCAAAGAGTTCATCAGATATAATGGCTTCATGTGTGCCAATTATAGGCTTATCCTCTTGTTTTATTCGATATTTTCCAGTGTAGAAAAGATTTCTCAACATTGAATTTAGCGATTGTGTAGGAATTTTTTTATCAGGTCGTCTCTCATACTCAAATCCTTGTTCAAACAGTTCATTTGCAACCTCATGAACAGAATAATTACCTGTTGCATACAATTCAAAAGCTTTGCGAACAAACTTCGCTCGACTTTCCATAATAACAGCTTTTCCGAGTTCACTATCATTCATATAGCCGTAAGTTGTTTGCGTAGATCGAAAACCACTTTTGTTTTTAGCAACAATACCTGCATTACACCTTTGTCTGTCTAAACGTACACGGTAGTTTGCAAAAATAATCTCTAACAAGAATATAAGAACATCAGCAGGGTCTAAGGGACTTTGCATAATGCGATTAGGAACGACAAACACAACAGTAATTCCGTAATCTTCAATCAATTCCAAAATTGTTTCAGCATCGGTCAAGTTTCTTGTAAGTCTATCAGGAAAAGCACAAACAAGTACTTTTGCCTTGCCTTCTTTCAACATTTGTACCATTTTGTTGAATTCCTGTCTTTTACCGCCTTTCATGGCACTTGCTTTTTCCTCAAATTCCTCGATAATATTCATTTTGTAGCTATTGCAGAATGTATCACATATCTCTTTTTGGTCCTTTAAAGAGGTACCTTTATCCTGAATTAGGGTTGAAATCCTACGATAAGTTAGACTGTTTTGACCTTTGAGGTCATTCCATTTGCTAAACAGGTTATTAAGATTAAACATAATATATCTTCCTTTCATATTCATTTCTATGTATACAAGAAAACTCACCCTGCATAAGGCTACGCAGGGGAAGTTTTTCAAATTTTCGATAAGGTTAGTCCTCCTCCTCACCTCTATTTGCTGGATTTGCAAGCCAGTAATTCTTCTGCTTTTGTATTTCTTCTAGTAAGTAATCGTTACCAGAAACATCAATAGAGATAGCTCTATTCAAACCTTTCATGACAACAGATTTTGTATTAAAACGTTTGTCATTTGCGACTAATAGTCTGAATTGTGGAGGGTTAATAATATTTTGAGGATTGGCAACATTGTATTTCTGAATGTACCTGTTAAGATTGAGTCGCAAAACCGTACCATTAACCAATTTGTAATCTTCTCCATAATCAAGTTTGTCAGCCGCAATCATACAAGCAATGTCATTCAGAATGATGTCAGAGGATTTGACCTCGACATTCAGGTAGTTTTGGTACATTACATCGTAATCAACCGCAATTTTTCGCCAATCCACAAGTTCATATCCTAGAATGTGATTAATGATTACCCACATCGTACAGGATATTGCAACACTGAATAAGTGTCGTTTTTCGCCTTGGTTTGTTAGTGTACGTACTGTTGCATATACACTGTTGTAAATAGCAGGAATTTGCGACCGATATTGCAAAAGTAAGGGCAATATTTGTGATAATTCTTTGCGTTTTTCAGGGTGAAAATACTCAAATCCTGATAAATCAAAATCACCGTTTTTCATATTTGCAAATAATATTCGGGATAATAGCTGCGGTGTTGGATTTCTCCAAAATTCATTTGCAGTGGCAACGATATTAGTATGCACTTCAATTTTGTCAATACCGTCTTTTTTCCCACGTTCTCTAGAGATACCATGAAAGCTATTTTTTACTATAGGTTCAAGCTTATTTAGTATCTCCAATATTAAATCATCTACAAAAGCAGGAATGTTTCTACGAGCTTGAATGCTTCTTGATATTGCATATACCGTAGAGTTGCCTGCAGTATGTGTAGAGTTGTCAGGAAAACCATAAATAGCTGAAATAAAGTCCATAATGGTACTTTTTCCAGACTCATACGCCCCAAACAGGAAAATACTCGGCATACATCCAGTAATGTTCATAAAAACATCACGCAAAGAGATTGCGAGGGCTCCACCTGCACAAATCAGAACATCTGAACGAGAGAATGTTCGTGCAAATTTTGGCATTGCTTTTTGCATAACCTCTAAACCTGTTTTTGTACTCGAATAAATCATTGGAATACAAGGATTTTTCACATCGACTAACGAATTTTCCTCACAATCATAATCTTTTTCAGGTGCATATTTGGGAGCCATAAAAAGTTGGTTTGTTTTGTATAGGAAAAAAGCATTTCTATAAACATAACACTCAACCTGATGACCAGCATTTGCGTATTGCACCTTGCATACAGACTTTTCTCGTAATTGCTGTTGCAGCTTTTCTAACCCGTATTTTTTGAACGAGATTTTTGTACCTACAAACTGTTTACCAATTTTAAGATTAAGTCCTCGACTGTCAATCAAATCTTCCTGTTCAAGCTCAAATAATGCCTGTGCAGGATTTTTACCACCGATAATGACCAGCACAATAAATCTTTCAGAACAGACCTGAGGTTTGCTCATATTATCAATAATTCTAAGAAGATAACAAGGATGTATCTCAATCGTAGATGTAGAAGGATTTGCAGGTAAAGTTTGTTGTTCTCCCGTAGTTACTTCTTGTGTTACCTGTTGTTTTTGGTTTTCGTTATTCATGGCAGACCTCCTCTACGATATTGTGTACGATAATTCGTACGAGTGTCTGCAACATTTGTTTTTCGGTTTCAGAGAAGTCTGAAACTATCATTTTCGCCGTATTTTTTGGCATAAAGATTTCTCCTTTTCTTCGGTTGAATATGCCAATAATTTGTTTCAGCGTCTAAAAGCACTCTGCTTTTAGACACACTTCTGCGTTGTACCGTATTAAGACACAAATCAACATTCTTTGCAGAATGCCAAATATACTGTTTTTGAATACAGTAATACACTTGCAGAATAATTAAAGGTCATATCTCAAATAAAAGGAGGTCAACGAGCTACTTAGGGCGTTCGCTAGACATAATGCATATGATTCGGCTACAATTGCAATTTAACTAATTCGGCTCTGCCCCTAGTTTTGGATATTGGAAGTTCTTTAAAAGTTTTCTCTGATTTTCCGTCAAACGCAGGATGGTCTATATCTACCTACGATATTTTTTCATTCATGCTTCTACCAGCAGTTAAAGAATTCCCGACTTTGCATATGTTGTTTTCATTGTACTACAGGGTGATTGTTCACCCAACATGCATGAGACTACATGCTAAAAAATACAAATCAAGCCATAAGTTAAGAATTGTAAAGTGGTTTCAGCAATCTACATACAGTAATCACCGAATTCGCAACGCATTTCAATAGCTTCATCATAGGCTTGACCTGCTTTTTGTGCGTTTTCAGTATCCCCTATTGCCTCAAAAAGTTTCATAGCTTCGTAGTAGCTGTCTATCGCCTCTCTATATTTCTCCTGTCTAAGGTAGATATTCCCCTCTGCAAACTTCGATTTTGCAGTAAAAGCTGTTCCCTCATCTCTTGCGGATGTGTCATAGTTGCTGTTGCTAGTATTTTCAGGAGCATAATAGGAGTTAGCTGTGTTTGCAGACTGTGGATTTTGCCTAATTTCAGGTGCCTGCTGTTGGCTTTGTAGTTGCTGTTGTTGTGCGTTTGTCTGGTTAACCTGACCTCTTAGTCTGTTCACGTCAGAGAGGACATCAATACCACTCCTGATACCATAAAAGATACTGTTCATATCGCTTGCATAGCAATAATTTGCTGTGAGAGATAAAAGTAAAGTTAGTATTACAATTTTTTTCATATTATACCTCTTTTTTCATAGTATCTTGATTATTGTTTGCATGGTTTTTAACGTATGTAAGTATAGCAATAAACTCCTGAGCTTTTTTGAGAGCCTGTTTATATTCGTAAGAACTTTTTTCAACTTCTTCATTTAAAAAGACAATAGAAACTAAAGGTGCATTAAGGTCATTAACTTCAATATTTACGTATATACTTGTAGAATAATTTTTAGATTTTCTGTCACCTGCAACAGCTCCTATTACAGCTCCTGTTACACCAAAAGTAATAGCTCCCACCGCTGACACCATACCTCTGCCTTGGAGTTTTGAAAAACCATCTTCAATCAAATCAAAATCGTAAATATCTTTAAAATCAAATATTTTATAGTTTAAGTTTTGAAAACAAGTTTGATTATCCCAAAAGATAATTTTTTGTTTTTGGATATCCACAAGTATCTCTTTAGACTCATCAATATTAATATCCCTATCTATGTTAAGTTCATTACCTGATATAAATTTTTCTTTCTCATGTTTAGACAAATCTTCATTGTATCCCCACCAACTAGCTAAAGGAAAAACTATTCCGAATAGTACTCCTATCCAACAATGAGCCGTATAAATTTCAGTATGTTTTGTAAAACCTTGGTATGCAAGAAACCAACTAAACAGCACTATATATAAGTTAGTCAAGATATTATTTAAGTTTGGATTTTCAACTTCAGCTCTTGTTAAACTAAAAATTATAAAAAGTGCAAAAGTCGCAAGGTAAAACCATTTATCACATATAGAAGCTTGATATATAAAAATACTTATTCCTATTGCTAAAATGGATAGCAAGCTTGTTCCAAAAAAATTCCATTTTATCCCAATGTTTGTTTCTGTTGATTTGTTATTTTCAATAACCATATTGTAATACCTCTTTCATAACCAAACCTATAATACACGTTAAGCCTAAATTTGTAAATAGGGTTTACATAAATTAAGAATTTAGTCTTTTGTCGAATAGCTGCATGCAAATAGCTATAATTTGCCTAGTGTATTATCATTGAAAGGATATGAGGGTAAAATATGGTACTCAAGAATAAGTTTGAGAAAGACGATTTACTGTTCACAACAAGTATTGTAGCAAAAAGGTTAGGGATAACTCCTGACAGACTAAGAACATACGACACCGAAAAGCTAATCAAGACCCAGAGAGTAAAGACTGGTAAAGTTGAGAAAAGGCTCTACAGTATGTACGATGTCGAATGGTTAGAAAGCCTTAGAATTCTTGTTAAAGACCATAAAATGAGCATATCGTCAATCAAAATCCTTCTGCAAATCCTCTACAAAAACCCCTCAACCATATTGCCAAATAACGAAATCGGAGAAGTTCTTCACGAAATGACACTAAACCCGAATTTCAAACCAGTGGTTGAGAACTTCTAAGAAAAATTTGTTCGATTGTCTCAAAAAAGTGTAGTTTGTGTAGTCAAAAGCTAGAAAATCAATCAGTGTAAACATTTTAACCATGTGTCAATGTGTAGTTTTGCCGTCGTCAAGGTGTAGCAAAGATGTAGTTTCAGGAAAGAAAGCCCGAAATCTCTTAGAAAACTTTTCAACAAAGCAGGCATGAGCAAAACAGTATCAAAGACAGAGGTTTTTGCGAGAAATACCTCAAAACTCACCATTTCCCAGTAAATCATCAAGCATATCCTTAGCTTTACACTTACTTTTCTTTCAGAAAAAATCAATAACGGTAATAACCGAAAATCATAAATAAGAATTTAGGGTTATCCAAAAAGTCTAAGGCTAAGTCCTGAGTTCGGTTGCAATAGTTCATGTTTTGAGCTGAATAGTTTTCTATAATCCCTGAACAATTCAAGCATTTGTCCGATACGTCTTTTGTCAAAATAGACTTTGTTAACTGCTAATCTGGATTCTTTGCGTTCGTTCATAACCTGCTTTGCCCGATAAACACAAAGCTTTTTGTCCTCACTCAGTGCCCGCAGCAACAAGGCACGAACATAATAACGGTTAAAGTCAGAGAAAGCAATAGTTTCACGAATGTTAGAGGGAATTTTGCGACCGTTTCGGTCTTTTTCCCTAAAGAAAAAAGAAGTAAGCTTTTGCTGCAAAGTTTCTGGAGTACTTTTTTCAAAACACTCTTTCAGCAACCGCTTGTAAGTCATCATGCCTGACGCTGTCATAGATAACGGCTCATAAAATAAGCCGGTGCGTATATCGAATTCAAGCTCACTAATCATATTCAGCCTTGTTTGTTCGTCTAAGTCCAGAAAATAGTACATAAAAATTCTCCTCTATAATCAAATTTTAAGGAAAATATTAAGTTTTTGTTAATATTATTGAAATAAGGGAAATCCTTCTCTATCATGATAAAAATGACTTTTGGAGAGGAGAAAGCATGGATTTTAAAGATTTTGTTGAAAAAACAGATTTATGTTGCAAAACAGAAATTGAAAGAGTAAAATTAGTAGCCTTTTTTGAAATGAAATTTGAAAACAAAAAAGAATTTGAATTAAATGCTTCTTTGGAACGACTTACTACAGTTGGTGCAGGTGTTTCTAATAATTCAAGGATAAAGCAAAATCTTACAAAATCCAAAGATTTTAGAAAAAGTAACAAAACAGGTAATTGGATATTAAACGCAAATACTGCAAAATCTATTCAGGAAGAGTTTAAAGAACAATTAGAGGATAAGAATAGTATTGAGTCTAATAATGAACTTCTCGATGAAAAATTATTTTCCGGGAAAAGAACATATTTAGATAAGCTCATTAGTCAGGTTAATAATACTTATAAAAATCATTGTTATGATGCCTGTGCAGTTTTGCTCCGACGTATTTTCGAGATAATGTTAATCCTTATGTTTGAAAATTATAAGCTCGAAAGTAGTATTAGAGATAATAACGGAGACTACAAAATGCTAAATAACATTGTAGAAAAAGCAGTGGAAAATAAAAATATTTTGGGCTTATCTAGAGGTGTAAAAGAAGATTATGAAAAAATAAGAAATCTTGGAAACTATGCTGCACATAGAATCCATTATAATACAAGAGATACTGATATTGATGATATCAGACAAATATACAGAGTAAGATTAGAAGAACTGTATCATAAAGCAGGTCTAATAAAATAAAGGAGATTAAAAATGACAGAAAACACATCAAATTCAGTAAAGTTTAAAATTGGTCCAAGTGGTGTAGAATTTGAAGCAAGCGGGGATTCCGATTTCATAGAACATCAACGAGAAAAATTTAGTGAAATGATATTGCCTGTAACAAGAGTTATTCCATTATTGCCAGTAAGCCAAAATGCTACGCCATTACTTGAAAATAAACATCATAATGTAACAACTACAGTTAATGAAAATATTGTTCAACAACAATATGATAATTTTGCACATTATAATAGTGAAATGAGATTTTCATCCGACATGGATAGAGTAGGTGGGGCTGCTTACTACTTAGCAATAATCAAACATGTCGAACCTTTTACCATTGATAATATTAAGGAAGAACTTAAGTCTGCAAGAATTCCTGAACTTACAAATATTAGTGCTACAATAGGAAAATTATTAGAAAAACCATATATTCTAGAAGAAAAACTTGACGGAAAAAGAGTATTTAAGATGTCGCAGAAAGGAATTGAATACTTCCAAAATTATCAGCCAAAAGAAAAAAACACAAAAAATAAAAAATCTAGCAAGGCTACTAAATCTCCTAAAGCTACAAAAGATTACCCAAGTTTATCAGTTTCGGTTGATGATTTACACTGTGAAAAATATTGTGATATTGAAAAATTGCCTAATTATGCTGATCAAATCTGGGTATTAATGTATATGTATACGAATGAAACTGAATACAAATCTTTTTCTAGAGAAGAAGTAGCAACTTTATTGAGAAAGCGTTTTAGAATAAATGTATCTGAATGGAAAATTAGACATTTTTTTGAAGAAGCTGGTAGTAAACTACATACTGAAGGAACATCCAGAAATATAAAATATGTATTAATGCAAGGTGGTATTGCAGAAGCTGAACGCATTATTTCAGAAAATAAAACTAAAAATGAATAATGGTAATACTTAGAATAAACTCGCAATAATGTCTGTAAAACGACTGGAAAAACTCTCATTGCTGTCAAATTCATCTTCCTCATACTCGAAGAAATCTTTCATATCACAGCTAAACAATTCCATAAGTGCAACAAGCATCCACATTGCAGGGTGATGATTTCGTTCAGAGAGAAGATTTTCAACAGTAAACAGGGGTATGCCTGTCAACTTAGAAATCTCCTCTTTTGTCAGCAGATTAACTTCTTTCAACTCATTCAATTTTTTAGGACTAAGCCTTGCCATAAAAATCCCTTTCATTTTGTTGCAACATACTTGCTTTGCAGTCATATTCAAACTTTCAACAGTTTTGCAGTTTTTTGCCTACAGGAGTTCAGAAAAATCGGTCATCAAAATTGCAGGTTTTCAACCAGCCCAAATCCTAAGCTATGCGGCGATTTGGCGAATTTGGAGTGTTAAACCGTACGTCAACGTCCACCAATTAAAGACAAGAGCCGAAAGGCTCTTTTTATTTTTATTAATATGAGTATAAATATGAATTTAGCTAACGAATTGCAAACAAATTTTTCTGAATATAAATTTATAATTGAACATAATAAAAAAAGTTCCTTACTTTATTCGGAAGATAAAAAATGCAGATATTATTACTATTATAAATTAAAAAACTTAAAAATTAATAAAAAAGTAACAGTGATAATGATAAATCCCAGCGAATCTGATTTCCATATTGAAAATGAAACACCTGATAATACTATCAATAATTTATATAACATTATTAATAACAAATTTAATGAAATTTCAGCTTTTGAAGTATTAAATCTTTATCCGTTAATAAATTCAAAATTTGATGGAGTAATTAATCAGGATATATGCAGATTAAATTTAGCGATAATTCAGTATGTTATTCAAAGAGCAAATATAGTAATTCCTGCTTGGGGAGTTGAGAAAAAATATAATAGAGATATGACAAATATAATAAAAGAAATTAAAAATATGTGTAAGACTAAAGAAGTTAAAATTATAGTTAATAAGTTTCCGTGTCATTTTTCTGTACAATGCACAAGTTTAAATAGAAATCCTGAGCTTGTAACATATAATTTTAATTTTTTATGTTAAAATATAATTACATTC
>FR900472.1:21534-31801 GCA_000438175.1 Fusobacterium sp. CAG:439
CAGGGGTTCGAATCCCCTACGCTCCACCATAAAATAGACTTTCAGATGAAAGTCTATTTTATTACGAAACTCGGTGATCTGCAGCACTACGAGAAGTTCTAAGACATAGACACCAAAAATAAACAAACGTCAAAATTCAATAATGACGTTGTTCCCAAAAGTGCGAGTGTACTTTCCCTTTCTTTGCTTTATAATTATTTTGGAGCGTTAGATATGCCAAACTATAAACATTATCGTGAATCAATTTCAAATGAACTTATTTCGATTAAAGATAGAGTAAGGGATTTTGTTCAACATTTTCCAGAGGACGGCAGGTATAAAGAAATTATTTTGAAAAATATATTATCAAGACATTTACCCAAAACTGTTTCTATTGGAACAGGTTTTGTAATGTGTGATAATCATGAATCGACATCACAAATTGATATAATTATTTATGACAATAAAATTCCTCCCTTATTTCAAATTGATGATTTTGTTATTGTAGTTAAAGAAAGTGTAGTTGGTATAATTGAAGTTAAATCAACAATAAGGAAAAACGAATTTAGGGAAATAAATCAAAAAGCACATAAAAATGGAGAAATGATAGTTCATGGCAGTTCCCGTTTTATCTTTAATGGAATATTTGGGTATGAATCAGATTTGAAAATTGAAGATAGCAATCTTTCTGCTTCAATTAAAAATTCTCTAATAGATAATCATGGACGAGTAGGACATATTTGCTTTGGTAAAGATATTTTTATGCGACATTGGTATCGCGATTCACAACGCAATTTTACCAATAATGAACATTGTGGTTTTTATAAAATAAAAGACCTTGCTTTTGGCTATTTTATCTCAAATTTATTAGAATCAATACTTATAAATATTAATCAAAATGGTTGTTATGGGTATAATTGCGTTCAACATACAGACGTCTTTTATCATTACTTATATCCATTAATAGAAAATGGCGGAAAAGAAAATTATTCAATTGAAAAATGGAAATTATTATTAGATTAGGCGATTTTTTTATTATCAATCAAATAAGTCTTTTGTGTTAATGTTTAATGCATCTGCAATTGAGCCTAATTTATTTATAGTGGCATTTATTTTAGCATTTTCAAGTTTGCTAATATATGAATTATCGAAACCTGCTTTTAGTGAAAGGTCTTCTTTTTTTAAACAAAGTTTATCTCTGTATTTTTTACATTTTTAGCTGTTTTGTTTTATTTTTTTATGATGAGACATTTTATTTAAAATATACAGGAATGACAGTCCATATTTTATCTCTTGACTGATAGCTGCTCTCAGGTTTTATAATTTTTTTAAAAGGAGGATTTAATTATGAAAAATATTACTGGAGAAAATAATAAACTTGTATTTGTATTGAAAGACGGCAGTGAAGTCACTGAATTTACGGGAAAAGAAACAGAACTTTTGGAAAATTTCCCTTTAATGGTTCAGGGAAACAATAATATGGTTAGAATTAAAGTTGACAAAAGAGACGATATTGAAAAATTTTTAAATAAAAAGGGGTTGGCGGTTTACATGTTCGGACATAATAATACCGTTAATATAGGAAAACTTTTATGTCCTACAAATCCTGCATTGGGTCTTACGGGACTTGCCATAAACATCGGAAACCCGCCTGAAGATACTATTGAACCCGGGGTAAACAGATATGCAAATAATTGTAATATAAATATTGGTGATAACGTTATAGTTTGCGGTGCGAGACTGTTTTTACAGGACGATAATTCTTCGATTTCAATCGGTAATGACTGCATGATTTCTTGGGGAATTGATATTTGGTGTACAGATGTTCATACAATCACAGATTTAGAGGGCAATCCTTTGAATTTCGGTAAAAGCATTGAGATAGGAAACCATGTCTGGATAGGAAGAGATGTCAAAATCGGTAAGAATACAAAGATTTCTGATGACAGTATTGTCGGCTGGGCAAGCGTTGTTACCAAAAAATTTGATGAACCGAATGTTATTGTTGCGGGAAATCCTGCCAGAATTGTAAAACGTGAAATTAATTGGGATTTTCACGATTTACAGAATTATCAACTGAACAGAATGAAGAAAAACTGTTAAAACAAGCTTAATTGTTCTGAATTATCTTTTTCTTGATAGGCTCTGTCGAATTTACTTAATTTAAGTAAATCATCTTTGATTTTTATAAGGAATGGCGATATCGGAAGGTTTTTAAACATTCCGAGCCATTTCCTTTTTACCGCATGAGTTAGAAACAAACGTTCTTTGGCTCTTGTCATTCCGACATATAAAAGTCTGCGTTCTTCTTCGATTTCTTTTTCTTCTTTTGCGCGGTACAGCGGCAGAATTTCGTTTTCCAACCCTGCAATGAACACGCATTTGAACTCAAGCCCTTTTGATGCGTGAAGTGTCATGAGAGTAATCCTGTCCGCTCTTTTATCAAGTGTGTCGGCTTCTGTCAAAAGTGATACTTCATGGATAAATTCGTTTTTATCTTTTGAAGTTTTGGCAATATTAATGAGGTATTTCAGAATATAATCATCAATTTCCAAATTACTGTTTTTAAGCTGTTCGCAAATCGGTTCATCATCGTTTAAGCTGTTTATTAATTCCATAACAGGTTTTTGTTCACAAAGAAGATCGTTTGAAAGTTTAACAAACGGCATGCCTGTTCTTTTAAGAGCCTCAATAATCGGCGGAAGTTGTGAGGATGTACGGTAAAGGATTGCAAAATCCGAGAATGAGTAATCGCATTCACCGCCGTCGGTTCTTTGCGAATCAATAGAAAAGAAACTATGACCTCCTATAAGATTTTCGATTGTGCTTGCTATAAATTCCGCTTCTGCTTTGTCAGTGGGAGCTTTGTGGATTGTAATTTTTTCATGCGGTTTGTCGAATTTCGAAACAATATTAAAGCAGTTAATCATCTGATTTGAGGCATCCACAATACTGTTTGTGGAGCGGTAGTTGTTTTTAAGATTAATAACCTGTGTTTCAGGATAATCCTGTGTGAAATTATTAAAGAATTTTGCATCACCGCCTCTAAATCCGTAAATTGCCTGATTAGGATCGCCTATTACAAATATATTGCCATCTTGCGGGACAAGCAGACGGATTAACTTATACTGGTTTTCGTCAATATCCTGATACTCATCGACTGATACGTATTTGAAACGGCTGCGGTAAGTATTGAGGATGTCTTCATTTTCTGTGAGCAGTTTTACTGTCAAAATAATTAAATCGTCAAATCCGAGTGCATTTTCAAGAAGTTTTTCATCTTTGCACAAAGCTTTTTCCTGCTCTGACATTACCGTAAAATCTTCGTTAAGTCCTGCGCGTTCATAGTTTTCTTTAAGAATTGAAAAGCACAGCGAGTGGAATGTGTGAATATTTAAAAGACTTGCTTTATTTTCCAAAATCTTGTTAAGCCTTTCGCGCATTTCCTGTGAAGCTCTGCGGGTAAAGGTTATTGCAAGACAGTTTTCGGGCTGAATACTTTTGTCTTTGATAAGATGGGCAATTCGTTGTGTTAAAACAGTTGTTTTTCCCGATCCCGGACCTGCAACAATAAGAAGCTGAGAATTTTCATTTTTTACGGCACTTTGCTGGTATTCGTCCAGCCCTGATTTTTTTTGAGGTGAAACAGATTGTTCTTTTTGTTTAGAAGCCGGAACAGGCATTAAAATTTGCTGTTTTACCGGTGTTTCTTTCGGTAAATCAATTGCAAGTTTTAGGTTTATGGCATTTTTTTTTACGAGTTCATTTTCTTCAAATAATCTTATAACGCCGTATTCTCCATCATAACCGGCATGTTTAATTACTTTGCCCTGCCTTAATCGCGAAACAGCCTCTCCGAGAAGTGTTGATGATTTAGAGATTTCATCAACGGGAACGTCCTGCAAGATTGCAAGTTCCGAGCCGAAAGTATTTATTAACCTTTCATATTCATAAACTACGGATTTGCTTGAGGGACCTACGCCGTTAATCTCTGAAATTATTTCCTGCAAAGGTACAAGGCTGAATACTTTTCCTGCTGTTGAAGGCGGAGTGATAATTTCTTTTCTGTCAGAAAGTTCGTTTACACGGTAAGAAACCCCGATAGTCATCGGCTTTCCGCAGACAGGACAAATTCCGTTGTGTTTTTTTGTTTCTTCCGGCGTCATACAAACATTACATTTTCTGTGACCGTCCTCATGGTATTTCCCTTCTTCGGGGAAAAATTCAACTGTTCCCGTATAGCCATCGCCTGTTTTCAGTGCATTCATAATTGAGTAATAATTCGGGTCTGTGCTGAAAACAGTTGCTTCTCTCGCGAGTTTTGATGCTGAATGTGCATCTGAATTTGAAACAAGTCTGAATTTATCCAGTTTGGAAACATGCCAGTTCATTTCCGGGTCTGATGAAAGTCCTGTTTCAACCGCAAAAATATGCTCGGACAAATCACCGTAACAGTCTTCTATGGAGTCAAACCCTGATTTTGAACCTAATACCGAAAACCACGGAGTCCATATATGTGCAGGGATTATGTATGAATTTTCTCCCGATTCAAGAACTGTTTCAAGCAAGTCGCGCGAATCCAGACCTAATATAGGGCGACCGTCTGATTTAATGTTGCCGATTGCGTCAAGTTTGTTTCTGAAATTCTCTGCGGCATCTAAATTCGGAACGAACACAACGTGGTGAACTTTTCTTGTTTTATCCCATTTTTTATAAATTGTAGAAATTTCAACGGTTAAAATAAATTTCACGGAAGCTCCGATTTCACGTTCAATTTCGGGCTTTAAACGGAATGTTCCGTCATCATACTGCACAAGTTTTTCTTTTATTTCGGCAAACCATGCAGGATGTGTAAAATCTCCCGTTCCTATTAGACTTAATCCCTTTTTCTTTGCCCAGATTGCAAGCTCCTCAAGCGTTAAACTCCTGCTTGTAGCTCTTGAGTATTTTGAGTGGATATGTAAATCGGTATAGTAATACATTTTTGCTCCTTAAAATTTAAATTTTGTTGAAAAATTCAACTGTGAACGTGTCGGAGCAGTGTTTTCAGAATAAATCTGACTTGCTCCGATATCAAAATTCATTCTGTCGTCTTTGAACGGTTTAAGACTGAACACTACTTCATTTTTTTTGTTTTTGTCCAGAAAGCTTGTTGAATAAATACTTTGCAGTGAAATATGACTGTTTATTTTGTATTCGGGCGAGAAAGAAAAAGTTCCTTTACCCTGTTGGTTTAGAGGTGTAAAGGCTGCATTTTTATATGAAGTATTTATTGAAAATTTGTTTTTTTGATATGTTGTAAACAATGTGTTTGTTTGCGAATACTTGTCGGGCGCTATTGTGCTGTCGTATTTTGTTCCGTATGAAAAATTTCCGCGTTTCTTTTCTCTTTTGAATGATTTTGATTGTTTGGAATACGGATTTTTATTCATATATTCGTAAGCGTTTTGCGGTGAAATATGAAAATCGTTTTCTTTTTTTAAGTCGTAGCTTTTTGCTGCAGGAAGATTTTTAGTGTATGGAGAAAAAGAGTTATTATCCTGCTGTAAATATATTTCATCTTCCGCTGATACTGCCGTACAGAAACACATAAAAAAGAAGAAAATTAAAATAAATCTTTTCATATCCATAATCTGATTATACACTAAAATTATTTCACATGAAGTGCGATGATTAAACCTGAGATTAATATTAAAGATATGACAGAAGATATTCCGACAAATATCCAGTATAGTGAGACTTTCTTTTTTGGCTTTTTGCAAACCATTACTGATGACTGCTTTTTGGGTGTTTTATTTTTTTTGGATTTTGTGACGGTTTTTTGTTTGGCTTCAGTGTATTTTTCAGAAAGACTTTTTTGTTTCTTTTTGCCTGTTACAAGAAGTTCTGTATCATAGCGGAGTTTTAAAATATTTGCACTTGCTCCGCGGTTGTAAACCGAATAACTTATCGCAGCTTCAAATGCTCTTTGAAGGCATTCTAAAGCTGTCATGCCGTCTTTTTTAACGCTTGATGAATGAACCGCATTATTACCGTGTTTTTTCAGAAAATACAAATCATCTATAAATTCTTTTTCCTGTTCGCCGCCTGTTGAACAGTCTTTTAATGTTGCAAGCATGTCATCGAAAGTATTTTCTGTGCTTCTTGCAGTCCCCAGAACTTTTTTGCAGACCTGTTCACCAAACCTTCTGGTCTGCCCCATGCATTGTTCAAAATATTCATCCCTGTAAAGCTTTTCGGCTTCGGTAATTATTTCAAACAAATCTTTATCAACATTTTTTAAAAAGTCGAAATTTGTGCTCATATAATAAATAATATCACATTAATTAAAAAAGCGGGAGCTTTTTATGCTCTCGCTTTTTATTTATAACCAAAGCGGCGGACGGAGCGGCTACGCTCCTGTGGAAATTCTTCCCGGAACTACAACTCCGCCTTTTAAATTCTTTTTGTAGAATTCTACATGCGGCTGCAATACGCTGTCAAGAACTTCGGGGAATGATTTGTTTTCAGTAATTTTTTCAACAATTTCCTGATAAACGGTTGCGAATGCTCTTAATTGTGTTAAAGCACCAGCTGCTTCGGGAGTTAAGCCCATTTTTAAAGTTTTAGCAGTTTCAAGGAAGAATGCGCCTGTTACTTCATAAGATTTTGTCAGGGCATCAATATAGCTTTCGGCATTTTCTCTGCAAACGCCGTTATCTTCGGGAACTGTTAATGCGAATGCAAATTTATTTGCAGGGTTAAAGTGAGCTTCTGCCGAATGGTGCATTGCATCCGGAACTTTTGCTACTTGTTTTAGGGTGTCTTTTACAGATTCATTTTGCATTTGAGCGTGCCAGTAAACTGTGTTTTCAAAGATTGAACCCATATATTGATGAACTGATGCTGAAATTCCGTTCATTTTAGCATGTGCCCAGAAGATACCTTCTTTTAATGCATCATTTACGCTTAAATCAGCTGTTAAAGATTCTGTTGAAACTTCCTGAGCGGCATTTAACATTTTTACCATATCTTCTTTTTTCATTCCTGCATAAGCAAGTGTGAATAAAGCGTGATCATCAAATGCCGAGAAACGTCCGCCTACATCATCGTGGATAAATAAGTCGCCTACCCAGCCGTTTTCGTTTGAAGTTCTTCTTAATTCGCTTTTTTCTGCGTTTCCGTCAGTAACTGCGATGAAGTGTTTATTAGCTGCTTTTTCAGCTTCTTCTTCTGATTTTCCTTGAGCTTTGTAAGCGTCAACAAGCATATCAAGAATTCTTAAGAAACCGTCTTTAGTTTCAAAAGTTGAACCTGATTTTGATGCGATTAAAAAGTTTGAAGATGTTACATCATTTCCTAATCTGTATAAAAATCTTTCCCAGCTTGAAGAATCAACGTCTGAATAGAATTCAACAACGTCACGACAAATGTTTAAACCGTTAATAGAAAGCATATGTTCAACAGTGTGTTTTGAACCGCCGATACCCATTACGCTTAATTTTTTAGCGCCTGTCTGCGCTTTTAATTTGTCTGCTAATGAATAGATTTCATCTACTCTTTTTGCTTGTTCTTGAGGAAGATTTACCCAGTTTAAGAACTGACCTTTTTGATTGGCTCTTGATGAAAATTCTTTTACAAATTCGGAAACTTTTGTTGAGTATTCACCGAAATCAACCCCTGTAAATTTAACTGTTACGTTTGAATTTTTTGTTAACATAATAACCTCTTTCTTTAGCTACCCTCTATTATATTATATAAAAAAAGAGAGAATTAACAAACTCTCTCTTTTTTATTTTTACAGTCTGTACATCAAACCGCCCTGGAAGCCGATACCCGTTCTGCCTCCGTTTCTTAAAACGATTTGCAGATAGCCGCTGAACCTGTCTTTCCAGCTTTTTGTAACGCCTATGCCGTATTCCAAGAAGCCGTGGCGCATTTCAACTCCCGGCAAATCAACATTTCCTGCACGTCCTGTTGAGTAGCCGAGTATATTATAGAAGTACTGAACTGTTGCGTAAACACTCCATGTTTCTCTCCCGTAAATAAAGTTGATACCCGGTGCTACGTTTACGCCGTTAAGCATATTTGCGCGCATGCTCATATCGCCGAAATCGGTATGCCATCTCTGACCGCCGAAAGCGTTATAAGATGCCAATAAGGTCGGTTGGATTACAAAATGTTTTGCAGGGTGGAAGTTATAAGCTACTTTTGCAGCCGTTCCCGCAAACCAGTTTCCTGTTGTATCAGTGTAGCCCGCAACGTTCATATCGTTTCCGTAACCGCCGCCGTAAGCTAATACTGATCCGATGAAGTCATTTTTCATAAATGTTGCCATACCGCCAAGCTGTCCGCCGTTCTGGTACATGCTCATATTTGCAAATGTCTGGTGTGCGCCCATATAGCCGACATAGGCTGTCGGTAATAATGTCCAGCCGTGTTTCAGTTCAACGGCAGGGAAGTCGGCACCTACCAATGCACCGTAAAAGTTATTATTAACATTTAAACCCTGTGTCATTCCGAGTTTTTCGAATGTTCCGAACGCTTTGTACCATAAGCTTCCGTCTTTTTTGTTGTACTGGTACGGAGCAAATTGAGGATATGCCGCAGCGTATTTATTGGCATTTTGCTGTGCCAGATACTGCATATTTACTTCCTGAACGTGGTCAAACAGTGCATTGTTTACTACAAGCTGGTTCTGGTACATTGCAACAGTTGAAACCTGTCCTCTGAATACCTGAGGATTATATCTTGTCAAAGATGCTGTGTAATTCCCGCCGCCTTGTGAGTAAAGTCTGTAGTAACCTATCGGAGTAAAGACTTCTTTATCCGTTGCGGTAAAAGATACTTCACCTTTTAATGTGTCGTAATTAAATATTTTTAGGGCAACATGTCTGTCTATAGGACATTTTCCTATAAACTGAAAATCACTTACGTTTAAAGTTCCGCCGCCTGAGATTGCGTCTGCAATAAATTTATCGGAATCCCAGTCTCGTGCGGAAATATCAATTGTGAAGCTGCCTGTGCCATCATTATCAAGTTGAGTGTTTCCGAGTATATTATCGGTTATTGTTCCGTTCATCAGATTGAAACTGCTTGAACCGTCAATTGTTGTTGAATTTGCGGTAAAACCGTTTTGCATTATATATAAATCGGAGTTTGAAAGTTTTAAATCATTAAAGATTGTATTACCTGCAATTGTTCCGATAATCGAGTCGTTTGACGCGGTTACATTATTCATTACGGCGTCTTCTGATGCGATAACACCGATTGTACCGCCGTTTTCTGCAGCTGCACCGTTTGTGAACGTAACATTTGTTCCTATTGCATCAAGTTCTCCGTCGTTAGAGGCTTTTGCATCATTTTCAAAAATTACGTTTTGTCCGTCTTTTGCAAGTGCGGTAATTGTTCCTTGAGAAACAGATACGGTATTACCGAATTTCAAATCTACATCTCTGTAGGTCGAATAAGTTATTTCTGCATCTTTGTCGAGTGTTGTAGAACCTTTTACGGTATCTGCAATAATACCGATACTTTCTCCTTCGATATCACCGAATATAAGATTTCCGCCGAAACCGTCAGCGTCAGTAAATGTCAAATTACCTGAATTATTTACGGTTAAATTACCTTCATAGTTACTTGTTGTTCCCGTAAAGGTTACGTTGCCGCTGCCTTCTTTGTTTATTTCGCCTGAAGATCCCGTAATTTCTGCTTTAATATCAAGATTGTTATTACCTGTAAGGTTCATTTCAGCATTGGCGCCGTTTAGAGTGATTGTCTGCCCGTCTTCTGCCATTGCAACATTATCGCCGAGATTTAGAACACCATTGTTTTCAATTGTAATATCACCTGTGATTTTATCACCGTTGTTCAAATCAACATGTCCGATATTTTCACTGTCGGTGCCGCTTATTACAAGATTGCCTTTTATATCGGCATTTACGGCATTTTCTATATAGCTTCCTGCTCCTATTGTAAGAGTGCTTCCGTCTTCGGTATTCAGATTTCCGCCCGTACCGTGCAATGTGCCGTTTTGAGTGCCGCTGTAATCAAGTGTTCCGTCTTTTAGATTAACGGTGCCTTTCCATTCGCCGCCGTCAAATGAAACTTTACCGCCCGTAAGGTTAATTGTACTTGACTGACCGAAGTCAACATTTGTATCTTTACCGATACTGCTTGAATTTCCGATTGTTAAAGTACTGTCGTTTATATTAAGGTTACCGCCCGTGGTAATTAAAGTTCCGTTACTTGTAATATTATTAAGATTTAACGTACCCTCTGTTCCGCCTGTCGGGGGGGGGGGGGAGCT
>FR900472.1:31806-61225 GCA_000438175.1 Fusobacterium sp. CAG:439
CCGCGTGTCTGGGGGGAGGCGAGCTCTACGGTACCATACCAGTTATCGGCACCTTCGCCGGAACCGTTAAGAGTTGTTTCACCGCCCGATATATTTAAAGAACTGTCATTTTGTATTGTAACTTTTGCATCTGATCCGATTGTACCGGCAGTTTGATTAAGGTTCCCGGCTCCTTCTGCAGTCCCGATATTCAGTTTTCCTCCTGATATGTTATCATCGGCTTTATTCATATTAAAACTGCCCGTAATGTTTGTTGTGCCGTCTGATTGTGCGAGTACACCATCTTTATTTACATTATCAAGGTTAAGCTCTCCTCCTGATACATCAACTTTGCCTTCCCAGCTTGTATTTTGGTTTAAGCTTACGTTTCCGCCCGATTGGCTTAAAATTCCGTCTGACGTAATAGTTGTTGTTACATCGGAAGAAATATAGCTGTCACCTTCTATATAGAATTTATCACCGATTGTAAGACCGCCTTTATCTCCTAAAAAAGTTCCGTTTTTATCATTATTTATGCCTTTAAAGTTCAGCTCACCGCCGTTGAGATGAATAGTTCCGTCAGTCCACTGATCGCCTGTTACTTCATCTTTGTTAAGAGTTATGCTTCCGTTTTCGGTAATTTCAACGGTATTTTTTGTTACGTCAAATACGGCATCGGCAAGAACGGTTCCGTCTACCCCTATATTGACGTTATCACCGAATGATACATTTCCGCCTGACATTATACCGCCCTGTTCGATTTGGAAGTTTGAGCCGTCGTTTACATTTATCTGTCCGCCTGTTACTTGCCCGCCGTCAGCAATTGTAAAATCGGAGTTGTTAATATTAACATTGCCGTCTGTTATTGAACCGTTTTCGCCAAGTGTCAAATCAGAACCGTTGTTTAAATTTAATTCCCCGCCGTTTTGGACGTAAGCTCCGTTTTCAGTGTTATGCGTTATATTATCAAGTGTAAGGCTGCTGTCATTATTGGTAATTGTTCCTTCCCAGTTGTCGCCTTTATGTAAAGTTACATCTCCGTCGTTTTTAATCTCAAGCTCAGACCCTGCCTGAATATCTGTTTTTCCGTCCGAATTAATTGTTCCGCCGTCAACGGTAACTTTACCGCCTGCTTCTATTGTTGTATTAGCGTTTCCGCTTATTTGACCGTTTTGATTAACATTTAAATTTCCGCCGTTTTCAACTGTTGTTGTCCCGCCTGTAACAGTACCGCCGTTTCCCACATTCATTTCGCCCGAAACGTTAGTTGCAGTATCGCCGCTTATTGAAGAACCGTTTTCAACAGTAAGTGTGCTGTCATTTCCTATTGAAATATTTCCTCCGCTGACAGTGCTTTCGTTATTTCCAAGGGTTAAGTCTGAACCGTTTTGCAGTACTAAATTCCCGCCGTCCTGGGTGTAATTACCGCCTGCTGCCGTATCATGAGTGAAATCATCAAGAATAAGACTTCCGTTTCCTGTTGTATTAATATCACCTTCCCAGGTATCGCTGCCGTTGACTGTTCCCCGTGTATTATCGGTATTTAGGGTTAATGAACCGTTATTAATATTGATTGTACCGTCTGTGCCAAGATTAATACTGACATCTTTATTAATATCAGCAGACAAATTCAATGTACTTCCCGAAATTAAAAGTGAAGAACCGTTGAATTTGTGGTTTACACCGTCGATTGCTGCGGTTGAGCCGTTGAGTAATTCTAATGCACCTGACTGGATATCAAAGTTATTAAATATGGTTGAATTATTTAAAGATGTTGTACCGTTTGTTTGTATGTATTTGCCTGTAAAACCGCTGACATCATTATTATTGATAAATTCAACAATACCGCTTGAAGAGTTTGTAATTGTTCCGTTACCTGCAATTGAGCTGTCACCCGAACCGAAAGAAACTTTATTTGTTTCATTTGAACCTTCAATCAATACCTGAGAAGTTTCTCCGTCTAAATAAATATCTTTCCCTGAATTTGCAGTATTTTCAGAGAAAGTGATATTACCTTCAGATGTGTTTAATTTAACAGTTCCGGAATTGTAAATTGCACCGCCTTTGCCGGCTTCGTTCTTGTTGAAAGTTGTTCCGCCCGCAATATTTGTTTCAGCGGTTTTTGAATAATTTGCGTTATATATTGCCCCGCCGTTATTTGTCGCTTTATTTTCCGTAAAACTGTTATTTTTGCCGACGTTAATTGTTCCGTCAAAGTTTGCGATTGCTCCGCCGTTTTCTAGAGCTTCATTTCTCGAAAATTCAGAGCCTGTACCTGTGCTTACTGTTGCAGCGTTATTGTACTCGTAATTATAGATTGCCCCGCCTCTTGCAGAGGAATTTCCTTCGAATACTGCCTTGCCGTTTATCGCAAGTTGTGTGTCTCCGTTATAGATTGCTCCTCCTCGTGTTTTTGAAGAGTTGCCTGTGAAATTTACATTTTCAAATACTGCGCTTTTTATACTTTCTATGTATAAAGCACCGCCGTTTGATTGATCATTTTCCCCTATTGCTAAAGCTTTGTTGTTCGAAAAAGTTACCGTTCCTGTTGTGTTCAATACCGCATCAGCACCTGAAATATATATAGCACCGCCCGATGCGCTGTCAGCCCCTTCCCAACCGGGATATGTCTGATTTCGGCTCTTAACGGAGTTCCCGTTAAATGTTACACCGTTACTTATATTTAATTCACCGTTTATTTGATAAATTGCACCGCCAAATACTGCACCCGTATCATTTGACAGGGTATTATTTGAGAATTCCCCCTGCAAAATATTCAATACATAGCCGTTATTTTGTACAGCTCCGCCATTACCGTTATTTGTTGTTGTAATACCTGTCAGACCATTGTTTAAATCTGTGCTGCCGGTCATTATCAACCTTTCGTCGGCTTTTACCTGGGGTAAGGTAATTACAGACAGCAAACCCGCCAAAATCAGCGCATTAAGAAATCTCTTATTCATATCGTCCCTTCTATTTTAATAATTCCAAATCTGCAAATTTTATTTTACCTGAAAAAATAAAAAAAATAAAGGAAATTCGGCAAAAGTATGTTATAATTAAATTGTGGATTATAACGGGGTTTGAAAATGATTAATTATGACAGTCTGCTTGAGAAAATTCCAAAGGTAAGAAGAATTCTTGATGACGGCACGAACAGTATTCTGTATCATTATACAAAGCCGGAAAAACTTTTAAGCATTTTGGAATCAGGTACAATAAGATTTTCAAATGCTTTATATCTTAATGATAAAGAGGAGGTAACTTATTCTTATAAATTAATTTTTAACCTTATTGATGAGATGCCTGAACTTAACCAAAAGTTGTTTTCAAAGATTAAAAATCACTTTTATACGAAATACACAAATATAATTAACGGTTCTGACGATTTTGGTTACAAATATGAATATTACACAATTTCATTTTCTACCGAAAGCGATAACCTTACATTATGGAACAATTATGCTAAAGGGCAGAATTATACCGGATATAATATAGGTTTTTGCAAAAAAGATTTGATTGCCGATATGGTTAAAATCGGTTTTAATTCCGTTTACGGAAATATTATTTACGATAAGAAAAAACAGATTACTGTTTTAAAGATTATATTTGAAAAGTGGAATAAACAGTATGAAAAAGCACTTAAAAATACAAAAAATCAGGATAAATTAGCAGATACTTTATTTGAGCTTATTGATATACTCAGCGTAATAAGTTTATTCTTTAAAAATCCTCATTTTAAAGATGAAAAAGAATACAGAATAATTTTTATTAACAACTCCGGCGCAAATTTTGCTAAACAAACAAAAATTTGTGAAAAAAATGGTTTATTTATACCTTATATTGAATACAAATTTTTAAAGAAAACCGTGAGTTCAATCAATATCGGACCCACCTTAGAGGAAAGTATTTTTTATACAAGCACGTGCAGGATGCTTTCAAACTTCGGCTATGAGAAGAAAACAGTTAACCGATCAAAAATTCCTTTAAGGTTTTAGCTGTCTGTTAATCCATTCCATAATAATATTAACAACATAGTCCTGTTGTTTTTCCGTAAGCTGAGTGCCTTTTTCGATTTTATGCCATTTGTACAAACATCCTCTGCAGCAAGTTGCTGTTGCATGCTGTGCAGTAAAAACAGGATGACCTTTCATGGGAGTTTGCTTGCCGTCATTCGGAATAACCGCGGGGGCAAGCCTTTTTGAGATAAAGCCGCAGGCATGCTGTCTTATTGTTTCAAGACCTTTTTGCTCAATATAATCTTTGTCTTTTTGTTTGAGTTTAAATTTACTTCTGAAATCGGATTTTTTAAGACGTTCAAATATATTATCCATTTGCCCTCCGCCAACATTATAGTACAAAAAATAAGGGCTCATTTTACTGAACCCTTAATAACTATGGATTATATTATTATGTGTGCTGTTTTTTTTAAATGTCTTCCCATTCAACGTTTCTCGGTTCAACACCGGCTTGTGTTATTGCATTGCTCTGTGCTTTTGTTTTATCGACGTTTTCGCTTCTGCCGACTTCTTTGCCGTCGATTGTTCTTACAATTGCTTCCCACTTGCCTGTTAGCGGATTAAATTTTGTTTGAACAAATGTTTTTTCTTTTCTTGCTATCTTTTGGAACTGTCCGACTTCTTTTCTTCTCTGGTATTTTGCACTTAAGTCTTCATTCATATCAAACAAACCTAAGTCTATTTTTCCGCCGTTTGGCAGACCGTTTAAGGTATGTGCTTTAGCGTAGGCATCGTTATAGAAGTGAACCAATTCCATTGCCTGTTTATAATTAAGCGGTTTACCGTCTTTTGTTTCATATAATGCTGCCATCTGGTTCCAGTACTGACCGTGTTTATTCAAATCCCACATTTCGACTTTATGCTGTGTTGTCCCTTTATATCTGGGTTGAATGGGTACAGGCTGAATGTCTATATCCAAATCCGGTTCCGGTATGGGAATAGGCGCGGGATTTGGAAGCGGCGGGGCAGGTTTTGTATTACGTTCGAGAATTTTTTGTCTTGCCGCAACTTCAGGTGTGCCGCCGTGGTATTTTACGTTTTTCATTGTAAACAAACCTTGAATTGCGCCTGTAATACCTCCTGATATTGCCATTCCCACAGGAACGCTCATGTCAAATTTATGTCTTGCACTTGTGGTTCCTTTAGCTTCAACTTCGCCTTCGGCTGTTACTGTTCCTCCGCCTTCGACTTCGCCTTCAACGACTACGGTTTTTTCAAATTGTACTTCTCCTTTGGCGTTTACTGTCTGCTTATAATAAACTTCGCCTTCAACAGGAACTGTTCTTTCAAAGTGAACCTTTCCGTCAACTCCTACGGTTTTTTTGAAGTATGCTTCACCGGAATAGTGAGATGTTCCGCTTGTTTCCCATGGAATATCTTTTACTACGTTGGTTGTTTGTTCACCCATAAGATAGTCGCCGTCCCAGTGTTGTGATACAAATTTATCAGTTGACTGGACTGTTCCGCTGGCACTCCAGTTTACATCGCCCTCATACGGTGTATAACCATCAACCGTCACTTCCGTATGATAAGGTATATCTTCGTCGATTACAACTGCATCTTTGTACTTGGCATATCCTTCAACTGTTACCGGCTGTTATCCTTCAACTTTTACCGGCTGTTCATAACCGACAGTTCCGCTTACGGTTACGGGCTGCGAATAAGCCTGTTTGTACTGATATGCTACATCTTGCGAATATTTTATGATATCTGCATATTTGCCGTTTACGACTTTTGTGCAGGCAAATCCTTCCATTAAGCAGCCTCCTGCAAAGCCTGCGAGGGCGCCTTTAAACGACTGCTTAAATACGTGACCTGCGCGCATAAGATTTGTTTTGTCATATTCTTTATCAAGACCGCAGATTTTTGCACATTTGCCCTGGAAAAAACGGTCTTTTTGCTTATCTTTTGCCGTCATATGACCGAGCGCTGCCTCGATGTCGGGATTTTTTCTCAAAAATTCCGCTCTTGTTTCGGGGTTCGCGTATTCAGGGTATTGCTTAATAAGTTCGTTTTCATATTCCTGAAGTTTTGCATGATCCATACCGCGTCTGCGGTTTTTGATACTTGTCATGTAGTCGGCATCATTATAGGGATTCTGCTCGTCAGATGTGTCAATTTGATTTTCATTTGATATTCCGACGAAATAATCTTTAAACTTTTGACTGTTGAATTTATAAGATTTTCCGTTTTGGCTGAAATCACCTTTTTCACCCGGTTTTACTTCATCACCGAACAAATCTGCGTTTTCGGCAACAAATTCGCGCATTTCTTTTGTTAATGCTTTGTTATTATCGTCTTCTTTCCAGGTTCCGTCTTTATCCCAGTGGATAACACGGTTTTTTACACGTTCTTCGGCAAGTTCACGGTTAAGTTTTGCCTCGGCCATGTAGTTAATTAATTCTTCTCTGTTATCTTCAACTTCTTTAGTTTCTTCTTTTTTAGCTTTAATAAGTTCTTTTGCGGCTTTTTCTTTAAGCTTTTCAGCTTTTTGGGTGTCGCCTTCGGCTAAAGCTTTTTGAATTTTTTCCTGATATTCGTTAGTTGTATTAATTGCCTGATTAAGGTGTCTGTTCTGGATTAAAGAGTTAGCCATCTTACTGTAGGTGCTGTCTTCAAGCTTAACAGTTTCATCCAGAGCTTCACGGTGAGCAATTAACTTTATTTCGGAAGGTGTCATTTCTTCTTTTTGTCTTATATAATTTTCTTTATGTGTTTCATGAAAAGCTTCATTATATTTATATCTTGCTAATTCCGCATTTTTCGGGTCAGAGTAGTATGCCAGTTTTTCGGTTAATACTTTTTTGAATTTTTCTGTTTCTTCATCGGATGCAAATTCTTTCATGTATCTGTCTTTTAAAAGAATTCTGCCGTCAACTGATTTTGCGCCGTTTTCTAAAGAAGCTGCAATTTGTTCTTTTTCTTTGGCGTAAACTACGTCTGCAATATCTGTTTTAAGAATTGAGGGGTCTTTTTTATATAATTCTGTATATTCTTTTTTGTATTGTTCAAGTTTTTGTTTTTGTAAAACATCATTATCCGCCAGTGCAATTTTTGGTGTTTCGGGTGTTTGCACTGCGTTTCGCGCTTGTGCTGATTCAACGGCAAGACCTTTTACTTCATTATCGGCTTTTACAGCACCGGTGTTACCTATTGGTACATTAGATGTATATGTTCCATCGGCATTTTTTGTAAAAGTTCCGTTTTTAACCAGAGCTTCAAGCTGCTCGGGCTTAATTTTGGCAATATACTCCTTAGGGACAATTTCATTTGCACACATAATTCAGTCCTTTCTTTCAATCTTCATTATAATAATTTGCATGAAAATTGACAGTTTTTTATACTTCTCTATGTCCATGTAAAAACATTTTAAAACGTCAAATTGCGCAAAATTGTAAAAATTTTTGTTGAATTTTTTTAAACCCTTGCAGTGCAAGCGTTTGAGAGTGTTTTTATGCTTAATATATCTTAATAATTGCATATATAAACTATATATTTAATATATAAATCATTTTGTTTGTTATATAAAGTATTAACTTTTGTAAAAAAGATTTATAAAAAAGTAAAGATCTTAAAATAAAAAACGTTTATATACATGTAATATAAAGTGTTTACGTGCAAAAAAGAACAAACGAGGTTCGTAAAATGAAATATTCGGGAATAAATAAAAAAAGATTGGTTGCATTTATGTTGAGTTTTTTATTTGTAATGCAGCAATCAATGGCTTATCAGGTATTGGCAGCTTCCATTATTACTAACGGAGACGGAAGCCCGATAAATCCGAATACTCAAACAGGTAATTTTGAAATCAGACCTGATGCTGTTAACGGCAATACAGGTTTTAAACATTTTGATCAGCTTGAACTAGGACAGGGCGATGTTCTTAATTTTATTTTTCAATGGTATCAGCAAAATCAAACTGTTGACGGTGATACTGTAACTCATACTTATAAAACCGGAGATATTGATAATTTTATTAACCTTGTAAACGGTCAGGTTAAAATTAACGGTATTGTTAATGCCTTAACTAAAATTGGAAGCAACGGTGCTTTAAAAACTGACGGTAATCTGGTATTTATCTCTCCGCAAGGTATGGTTGTCGGAGCTTCGGGCGTTTTAAACGTCGGAAGTTTATCTGTTATCACTCCTGCACAGAATGATTTTGATAAGTTAAAAAATACGCTTAATCTTCCTCAAAGTCCTAATTATGCCATTAAAGAAGCTACGGCGCATAACGGTGTAATCGACCCTGACAGTATTGTTTATGACAAAAATACCATTAATGTCGTAAATACTGATGCGACATTTGACAGCGCATCGCTTGCGGGCGGTAATGAAGCAGGCAACATAATTAATATTGACGGAGCTGTTATAGCAAGAGGAAATGTCGAACTTAAAGGCGGAGATGTTAATATTGGTAAAGGCGGGCTTCTTGTTGCCGGTGCAGGCGGTAATACGGAAGTTTTAAAAACCGAAGATGCTGCAAAAACATTATTCGACAAACTTGTAAAAGCTGACAATATGACTTCAGGCAATGCTTTTGCAAGTTCTAACGGAAATATAGTTATTACTTCAAAAACAGGAACTTCCGTAGGTGCAGGTGCACTTGTAAGAAATTACGGCAACGGTAATATTACAATTACAAACACAGGCTCTAAAGGAATTAATATTGCAGGTGAAGTATCAAATCCGAACGGTGCAATGAAAATTACCAATAATGCAGGCGGACTTCTTGTCGATGCTTCCGGTAATATAAGATCGGGCGCAAATAATAATAATTCGACTTTACTTGTATATAATGACGGTAACGGCGGCATGAATATAAAAGGTAAAGTTGATATTAACCATGCTAATAAATCTAATACCGTTCAATTTACCAATAAAAATTCAAATATGTCTGTCGGACATACAAGCAATAAGAATAACATTAACTCTAATGCCGATGTAAATATTGATATCACTGATGGCAACCTTTTAAATAACGGCGTTGAACATACTTTAATCGCAACATCAAACGGTGCAGATTTAAATATTAATGTGAACAATGGTGCCGTAGGTGAAGAAGTAGGACCAAATAACGGTGCTTATACCGGCATCGGTACAAATGCCAGAGATTTATCAAAATCCGTTAACGTATCAATTGACGGCAAAATTAAGGCAATCAGCACTAAAGGCAGCAATAAGTCTTTAATTAATCTTGCAAGTTTAGACAAAAACATGAACGTTGATCAGATTAAAGCTGACGGCAGAGTAATCTTGCTAGCAGATGATTCAACAAATAAAGGCGGAACTGCTTACGATATTCTTAACAAATCAACAGATAAATCAAAACCGAATGTTGAAGGCGCAGGCATTTCAATTATTGCTAGCGGTAATATCGGGGGGGGGGAACCTTCCGAAGCTTTAACATTCAGACAAAATCAGGGAAGCTACGGCTCTGTTGACGGTCAGCTTAACCATACCGATGATGCCGAATACGGTGTTGATATGCTTGCAATTAAGGATATTAACGTTAAAGGTATGGATGCCGATAACGGTGCCAAACTTGATACAAATGTCGGAGGCTTAATCTCACGTGAAGGCTCAATAAATGCTGAATTTTCAGGTGATACATTTATTAGAGAAACAACTGCCGCAAAAGATATTAATATTACAACACGCGGTAAGAATATGTACATAGAACATCTTGGCGAAGTTCCTACATACCCTCAGGATTATTACGGTCCTAACGGAGATATTCATCCTGACAGAGTTAAAATAACAGCTCTTGATCTTGATACTTCATGGGATAATCCTGATGACCACAGCAATGCTGCAGATTCAACAATAATTATTAAAAACGGTAAAATTAACGGTAAAGGCGAAGGCAGACCAGCTCATGAACAAGACTTAACACTTGTCGCAGATAATGCTTACGCAGGCGGATACCACTTCCACATGGGTAAAGACAGAGGTCAGATAAGTGACGATCCTGTTAGATTTAACCCTTCTTACTTTGAAGAAGACGCAAGAACAAATAAAATTACAACACCTGACGGCGAAGCTGTTTCTATAAGAGCAAAAGCCGTAAGACCGGATGATGTTACAGCTATAGGTAAAAATGAAGATGATCGTAATTACTATTACGGCGGCAGTTCACAGGGGCAGGATGAAGGATATGACGGCGTAAAAGATGAAGACGGCGATTATGTTGACAACCCCACAACTGATCAGGAAGGCGACGAAAATGATGACGATAATCTTGTAGTCCCTGAAGATAAAGAAGACGGTGCAGATACTGATGTAGATACTGATACAGATATTGATACCGACACTGATACGGATATTGACACCGATACAGATACCGATACAGATACCGACACTGATACGGATATTGACACAGACACTGACACCGATACAGATACCGACACTGATACAGATATGGATACCGATACAGATACGGATACTGATACAGATACGGATACTGACACCGATACGGATACAGATACTGATGCAGATACGGATACTGATACTGACACAGATATAGATACCGATACAGACACCGATACTGATGCGGACACCGATACAGATATGGATACCGATACAGATACGGATACCGACACAGATACGGATACTGACACAGATACGGACACTGATACAGATGTGGACACAGACACCGATACTGATACAGATATAGATACCGATACAGACACCGATACTGATGTGGACACCGATACAGATATTGACATCGATACCGATACTGATACAGATATAGACGCCGATACCGATACGGATACTGATACCGATACCGATACGGATGATGATATTGTTGATCCGGACATTCCAAATATTGACTTTGGTCAGGCAGTTTACAAACAACGTGTTGTAAATGACAGAGTTGACTCTATTGACAAACGTCAGTATATGAGATTTGGCACAGATGATAATCAAAACCTGATTTCATTCGAGTCATCAGACGAAGTTGTATCAATTTCCGACATTTCAAGAGGCGGTGTATCTCTTAAACACAAAGGAAAATTAAAAGTCGGTGATGTTGTTCCGGTACATTTAACATACGGAGATTTAGAGATTAACGCTAATGTTAAAATTGTATCAGCAAGCGATGTAAAAGCCGGAGGTAAGTTTATAGACCTCGATCAGGCAACAGCAAACAAGTTATTATATTTAAGCTTGATAGAAAAAGACGAACCGATAGCACAAACAATCCAAAATCTTTCAACAACAACAATCGACGAATAATATATAAGAAATGCCGCCCCTAATTAAGGCGGCATTTTTCAGGGTTAATTTTGACAAAGTCCCATTTTTTCGTACTGAACAAACCTTTGTCGGTAATTTTTAATTCGGGAATTACAGGCAAAGATAAGAAACTCATTGTCATAAATGCGTCATCAAGAGTACAGCCCAGTTCTTTAACAGCCTCATTGAGTTCATCACAATGTTTTACGACGTAATCAAAATCTTTATCAGAAATTAAGCCTGCAATCGGAAGCGGAAGTTTTGCAATAACTTTACCGTTATTTACGACAACCTTGCCGCCCTGCATTTTAACCAGTTCAACCGCGGCAGTGTACATGTCAAAATCATTTGTACCGACAATTATCATGTTATGCGAATCATGTGCGACAGTTGACGCTATAGCCCCGGATTTGAGATTAAAGCCTTTAACAAATCCTTTTCCGATATTACCTGTTGCACGGTGACGCTCCATTACAAGAATTTTTAAAGTGTCTGTTTCCGTATTGCTGTTAAGTTTTCCGTTTTCAAATTTTGCCTTGCATACGGAAGACTTTGTAACAAGCTGGTGAGGAATAATCTCTATTGTATTAACAAATTCTGATGTTCCTTTTATCTCAAAGTCCTTTTCTTCAATCCATCTGACGTTAATAGAACTTCTGACAGAAGGTTTTTCGAATTTGGCAAAATCCTTTAAAAGTTTTCCGTTTTCTGCAACAACTTTACCGTCTTTTATAACCAAATCGGGTTTGAAAGTTTTTAAATCGGGCAGAATAAGCAAATCAGCCTTATAACCGGGTGCAACAGCTCCCTGATTTTTAAGCCCGAAGTATTCTGCGGTATTTAAACTTCCGATTTGAACCGCTTTTATAACATCAACTCCCGCATCAACCGCCCGTCTTACCATATCGTTAATATGAACCCTCAAATCTTTCGGGTGCCTGTCATCTGTTACAAACATGCATTTTCTTGTATTTTTTTCTTTAAGAACAGGAATTAAGGCGTCTAAATCTTTAGCTGCCGTACCTTCCCTAATCATAATATACATACCGAGGCGGATTTTTTCTGTTGCTTCTTCAGGGTTAGTGCATTCATGGTCTGACTTAACCCCGCTTGCAGCATAAGCGCAAAGGTCTTTACCGCTTAAAAACGGTGCATGTCCGTCAATCCTTTTCCCTTTTGACTTTGCAAGGTCAAGCTTTGCCAGAACATTTTTGTCTAAATTGAGAAGTCCGGAATAATTCATCATTTCGGCAATTCCGAGAACCCACGGACTGTCGATTAATAACGCCAGATCGTAGCTGTTCAGATCAAATCCCGAAGTTTCATAAGGTGTAGCGGGAACGCATGACGGAAGCATTGTGTAAACGTCAAGCGGAAGATTTTTAACTGCTTCATGCATATAGCTGATACCATGAAGTCCGAGAACATTTGAAATTTCATGCGGGTCAATTATTACTGTTGTTGTACCGCATGGAACAACTGCTTTTGCAAACTCATGCGGAAGCATCATTGAGCTTTCGAGATGGACATGTCCGTCAATAAATGCTGGAGAAACGTATGCTCCGTTTATATTAATCTCTTTTTTGCCTTCGTAACCTTCTCCGATGCCTGCAATTATTCCGTCAGAGATTGCTATATCGCATTTATGAATTTCTTCCGATAAAACATTTATTACATTTGCGTTTTTTATAACCAAATCGGCTTTTTCAAGCCCTCTTGCTGTTTTAATTAATTTTTCCTGTTTCATTTTTATATACTTTCTTCGTTAAGATCAAAATTTTCTACGTTAACTTCTCTCAAAAAGTCTATCCAGCATTTGTAATAATCCGCCAGAGCATAAGTATATCCAGCGACTATTGACCTGTATGACTGCTCCATTACTATAAGTGTTGTTAATGTTGATTTACCCGTTGCATAGTTCTTTTTTGCAACTTTAATCAGTTCGTTTGAATTTTTTAAAAGGTTGTCATTGTAATAATTAAGGTTAATCTGAGCGGTGACGAATTTTTCATAAGCTCCGTTTAAATCGTTAACAGCTTTGTTTTGAACCGACATATATTTTAACTCTGCCTGATTAACCTGCATTTCGGCATTTTGAATTTCGGGTTTATATGCATAAAAAAGAGGAATATTTATTATATTTGCGCCTGCGTAAGCTCCGTTTACAGCAGAGCCTGAGTCACTCATACCGCGTGTTATAAAACCATAGCCGCCCTGAATTTCCAAATCCGGAATTCTTTGACGGGTTACGTAGACAAGATTTTTTTTCGCAACGTCAATTTCCTGTTTTGCAATTTTTATGTCATATCTGTTTTTTAGTGAATTTTGCATTATAGAAGCAAAAGACGGAAGTTTATCAAGAGGCTTGGGGCTTAATAAAGCTATAAAATCGTCTTTATCAGAGAAATTGTCATCCTGTGCATCATATTTTATATTATTTTTATTATTGATGTTTATTGCCTTATTGAAATCATACATTGCACTTTTTACGTTTGCTTTCTGGGTATTTACCTGAATTACAAGCTGGTTTAAGGCAATTTCGGTTTGAATGACATCGATTTCTTCAACTTCACCTGCCGCAACACGTTTTTTTGCAATTGCAAGAAGGTCGTTTAGCAATCTGCGTCTTTGTTCGAGAACTATTAAAATCTCTTTTGCAGCAACAAGATTTACGTAAGCTTCTCTGACATCCATTTTCAGATCGAATTCGGTGTAGTTAAGATTTTGTTTTTCCAAATCAAGATTTGCCTGAGCAAGTTTTTTTCTTGCGTCTCTTTTGGCAATTTCTATTTTTTCGCTTAAACCTGTTGTCTGCGGTTCTCCGCTCCCAATCCCGCCCATATTAAAACGGGTTTGTATTTCGGGGTTTTGGAGCCTGTTTGATGCTTTAACTTTATTTGCGGCAATATCAATGTTCATTTTTGATGCCTGATAGTCGATATTATTTTCAATTGCAATGTCCAGTGCTTCCTGCAATGAGATTTTTCTTATGTTCTCATCCGAAAATGAAGGGGGGCAGGTCAGTAATATTAACATCAACACAATGAACTTTTTCATATATAAATTATAACATCAATAATTTTTTCTTGTATAATAGTTTAGAGGTAAAATTATGTTTGAAATTGATAAAGAAAAATGTATTCACTGCGGTTTGTGTGTTAAAGACTGTTCACCGAAAGCACTTCAATTTAACGATGAAAAAATTCCGGTAATTGATGAAAAAAAAATGCTTTAAATGCCAGCATTGTCTTGCTGTCTGTCCTGTCGGAGCAATATCTGTCTGCGATAAACATCCTGAAAATTCCGACAGAATTTATTCCCAAGACCCTGAAATGATTTTAAATCTTATTAAATCACGCAGGAGCGTAAGGCATTACAAACAGGAAAATCTTTCTCCCGATAAGATGCAAAAATTAAAAGATATGCTTAAATATGTTCCTACAGGCGTGAACTTTCATAAGCTTCACTTTGCATTTATTGATGACATAGAAGTTATGAATGAATTCAGAGATTATGTAAATCAAAAGATTAAAGACGCTTTAACTGTTAAACCAGTTAAAGCAGTTGCAAAAAAATTGAGCAGATATACAAAATCTTTTCTTGACGGGCAGGATATTTTGTTCAGAGGTGCTCCTCACATGGTTGTTGTTTCAACGCCGGTAAATGCTCCCTGTGCAAATGTTGATCCGTTTATTGCTTTAAGTTATTTTGAACTTTACGCAAACAGCATGAATGTCGGCACATGCTGGTGCGGGCTTGTAGAATTCTGCCTTATGATTATGCCCGAGTTGTCAGAATACTTAAATATTCCGGAGGGTTATAAAGCATCTTACGTGATGCTTTTCGGCGAACCTGACATAAAATTTGCAAGAACAATTCAGCCTGAACCGTTTGAAATTCAATCAGTTCAAAAAGGCAGATTTAAAAAGTTAGGTTTTGCAGATAAAATAAAGAGATATTTCTGGAATTGGAAATAAAAAAAGACCGATTTTAAATCGGTCTTTTTTATCTTATTTTCCGTGTCCGAATGATGAGCGGAAGCCTGCAGAGAAGATTACGCCGTTTCTTCCTCCGTTTCTGAACATTGCCTGCAGGTATCCGGTAAATCTGTCACCCCAGCGTTTTTGGACACCTAAACCATATTGTACGTAAGGTTTAACGGACAATTGCGGCAAGCTTGTTTCTGCTGCACTGAATTTAGTTTTATCCATAATATTCCATACAAAGTCAACACCCAAATATGGCTGCCAGCCGTTTTTCAGGTTTCCGATGAATTTCAATCCCGGAACTAACTGGATTGCGTTCAGCGGGTCGGAACTTATTCTGTATCCTGCGGCATTTGTGTAATTTTGTGTATCAACAAATGTATAAGACATTAAGTAGTGAGGCTGAATAATGAATTTACCTTCCATTAACTCCCAGTTGTAACCTGTTTTGATAGCGGTACCGGCGCTCCAGAGCATAAAGTCTTCCGAACCGTACATAGTATTTGCATCTACGCCGCTAAGACCGCCTGCAACAGTCCATCCTCCGAACCAGTTGCCTTTGTATAATGTACCTGTCAAACCGACAGTTCCGCCGTTCTGCCATAAACTGTTTCCGTTATAAACCTGGTGTGAACCGTTATAGCCTGCATATACGCTGAAAATTCCGTCGAAACCGTGTCCGAGTTCTTTAATTGATGTGTCACCGCCAAAGAAAGAACCGAACATTACGTTGGAAACGTTAGGGCCGTTTTTCAAGTCAACGTTTTCAAATGATGAATAAGGTCTTGCCCAAAGTCCTGCACTTTCCTCAGGTACAGTTCCGGATGTTGAGGGCACGTCGCCGACAGGTGCTTTTTTGCCAAGAGCGTATTTATTATACATTTTCAATGCCTGACGCTGTTCTTTTGTCATAAGCATTGTCATATCCATATTAGCAAATGCCTGATCATATGCATTTAACTGGTTAAAGTATCCGCCCAGCTGTGCTGCAACAGGTCCAACCATAATTGCAGGGTTTACATTTTTGTAATCGCTTGATGAGCCGCGTATAAACTCAAAGCTGCCTGTTGCCGCATCATAGCCTACACCGTATCTGTAAATCGGTGAATATGCAACGTTTGATACTGAGCTTGTAATATGCCCCATAAGACTTTCGTCATTTACGAAATTTATAACTGTTTTTTCAGCTTTTGTATCGCTTATCAGGTTAATGCCGCTTACGTTAAGGTTAATTCCTTCGCCAATTTCGTTAACTTTATCTGCTGATATGGTGTCCATTTTGCCTGCAGCAAGATCAGCGTCAACCATGATATTTGAATTCGAATTTACTGATAATTCATTAAGACTTATGTCGCTTGTAACACCGTTTGCAATATTCAAAGTACCGCCGTTAAATATAAGGTTATTGGCTGGGGCGTTTCCCTTTATGTATCTGTTCCGTTTCCGTTAAGATATTCGTCTTTTGTAAAGCTTACCGTGCCGCTTTTTAAATTATAAGTTGCACCGTTTACGTAATTGTTATGAACTGTGTTGTTATTTTCGTTTATTAAAGTAACAGGGTGAATTTCACCGTTAAAAGTTATTGTGCCGTCGCCTGACATTTTAACTTCATTTCCGACAGCTGCAGAGCGAATATCATTGTCAACGGTTATACTTTTTCCGTTATAAGTATTAAGGTTTGCCTTTGCAGAGCCTGTTCCGTCAAGATAAATTGCGTTAGCGTCAAGCCCTTCACCTGCGGTTACACCTGATATTGTTACATCATGATTTGATGCGTTAATGTTAAGTGTCCCGTTATCTTTAACGGTTAGAGCGCCTTTTTTGTCTTCACTTGTCTTAAATCCGTTAATATTTGTGTCATTAAATTCTAATGTTTGTCCGTCGCCTACGCTAAGCCCGGCTTTATCATTTCCGTTAAGGTTGTATCCGTTTCCGTTAACGGTTAATTTTGTACCGCTTAAATCTCCTGTCCAGCCTTTTTCAAGTCCTGCTCCGGTGATTTCAATATCTCTTGTTGCCGAAAAACTTCTTTCATCATCAAGATTTACATCAACTTTACCGCCGATTTTATCATTCTGGTTTACTGCAAGAGCAAAACCGTCGATTTTTGTGGCTGTTCCGTCTTCTTCATGAAGTCTGTCAATTGTAAGTGTTGAATCTTTTGAAGTTACGGTATAAAGATAGTCGTTTGTAAGAATATTAATACCATTTTCAGGAAGTTTCAGAGTTAATTCACCGAGATTAAAGTCTGTTGTAATTGTGTTTGTTCCTTCTTCCATTTCCGAAATAAGGTTAATATCAGTTAAGTTCAATGTACCGGAAGCTGTATTTGCATTTATAACATCTGTGGGATTAGCTGAATTTGCAAAATCCATATCTATTTTAAGATTTGCATTGTTTGATGTTAAACTGCCTAAGTTAAGCGACCCTGTTTTGTTGTTAATCAAATCAAGAGTAGTTCCTTCTGCAAGTTTCAAATCTGTTCCGTCAAGGTAATTATCAACGGAAGATTTAATTACACCGCTGTTAAGATTGAATGCGAGTTTACCGCTGTCAGGTGTAACAGCACCGTTTAGAAGAATTGTTCCGGAGGCGTTAATTGTTCCCTGACCTGCAATTCCGCCGTTAAACGCAATATTTTTTCCTTCTGTGGCATTAAGATTTAATGTAGAATTGTTTAAGTAAATATCTCCGCCTTTTTCTGCAGTGTTTCCTGAGAAAGTTATATTTTTATTTTGGGCGTTAATATTTACTGTTCCGCCTTCTGAATATATTGCCCCGCCTTTAACGGCTGAATTATTTGTGAATTCAGAATCTGTAACCGTTAAGTTACCTTTGTTATAAACAGCTCCACCATTTGCAGATGCCGAATTATCATTAAATTTTGAGTTTGAAATATTTATAGTACTGTCATTAGCAACGGCTCCGCCATTTACGGCTGAATTTGACGTAAAGGTACTTGAATTGATGTTTGTTGTATTTTTTATATTATAAATCGCTCCGCCGTTGCCTGATGCAGAGTTTTGCGTAAATGTTGAATTTGTAATATCTAAAGCTCCATCGGTTGCAATAGCTCCTCCGTTAGCAGATTTATTTGAATTGAAATTAGTTTCTTCTACTGTAAGCTTATTTGAAGCTTGTGAATTATAAATTGCCCCGCCCATTCCATTGTCTGCAGTAGTTGAGTTGCTGCTAAATGAAGCATTTGCAATCTTATCCAGCTTGCCTGTATTATAAACGGCTCCGCCTTTATTGGCTGCTTTATTATTTGTAAAACTTCCGCCTATTGTATTTATAGAGCCGATATTATATAAAGCTCCGCCGTCACTAACGGCTGTATTGGCATTAAATGTTCCCTGTATTGCACTAATCTTACCTGAGGCACTATTGTATAGTGCTCCGCCGAAATCTGCAGAATTAGCTTCAAAGGTGTTTTCTGCTATATTAAGAGTGTCATTATTATAAACAGCGCCGCCCTTTGATGCTGAATTACCCTTAAATGTGTTTCCTGAAATGGTTAAGGTTCCTGCATTATAAACAGCACCTCCTGCTTCTCCTGCTTTGTTGCCTGAGAAACTGTTATTAGTAATATTTATTGTTTTACCATTGGCATTATATATTGCCCCGCCATTGCCGGTTGTAGAGGCTTCTCCGTTTGTAACGGCATTGTTGCCCGTAAAATTTGAATTTGTAATATTATTTAACGTTCCATCGTTATATATGGCACCGCCATCTTTGCCTGCCGAGTTGTTCTGGAAGGTTGCTGTTAATGTTTCTATTACACCGTTTGTACCATTATAAATTGCTCCGCCATTGCCATTTGAAGATTTATTACCTGAAAATGACGTGTTTGTAAAAGTTGCCGTATTATTATTATAAACAGCTCCGCCTGAGTTTGTGGCAGTGTTTCCGTTAAAAATACTTTGTTTAACATCAAGATTGCCTGAATTATAGATTGCCCCGCCATCTGCAGCACTGTTGCCGGTAAAAGTTACTGTATTTTGTTTCCCTGCGCCTCCGCCTGAAGCCGGATCACCACCAAGTGAGACTGAGCCTTCGTTATAAATAGCTCCGCCTTTTTCTCCGGCGCTGTTGTTCGTAAAAGTCTGGTTTACAAGTGAAGAACTTGTAATTGTACCGCCTTCGGCATTATATATAGCTCCGCCGTTTTGCTCAGCTTTATTATTTGAAAAATTTGAGTATCTGGAAAGATTATAGGTGCCTTCATTGTATAAAGCTCCGCCGTTAGCGGATGTATTTGAATCGAAATTTACGGTCTTTTGGGTTTTTATCGTACCTGTGTTGTAAATAGCTCCGCCTTTTTCTGTAGACGAATTCCCTTTGAAGGTTGAATCATAAAGATTATTGATATTTCCGTCATTCATTATGGCGCCGCCGATTTTAGTATTAACGGTCTTATCATCATTAGAGTATTTACCGTTGTTATTAAATGCTGCGTTTATATTTTCTATGTTTCCGTTGTTATAAACCGCACCGCCGCCTTCTGTTGCTGAGTTGCCGGTATAAGTTCCGGTAATTGTATCAATTTCTCCGAACTTAAGACCTTCTTCATCACCTTCAGGGGGAGTATAGCCATCTCCGCCGCTTTTGTCATTATATATAGCTCCGCCTTTTCCGTTTTGGGCAGTGTTATTTGTAAAAGTTCCGCCTATTGTACCTATTTTCCCTGAATTATAGATAGCCCCGCCGTCAAGGTTTGCGCTGTTATTTTCGAATTTTCCGCCAATGCTGTCAATTGTTGAGCTCAGATAGGAGTCTTCACCTCCAGTAATGACTTTTCCGCCATAATTAAAAATCGCTCCGCCTCTTCCGCTGGAATTTATATAACTGTCATAATTTATTCCTGATGCGGTATTTCCGGTAAATTCTCCGATTATAGAACCTATTTCTCCCAGATTATAAATAGCTCCGCCATCTGCCACCGCGGTATTGCCTGAGAAAACTTCATTTTCAATTGCATTAATTACACCCTGATTGAATATTGCTCCGCCAAAATCAGCTTTATTGCCGGTATAATTATTGCTGCTTAAAAAATTAATAGTACCTGTATTATAAATCGCACCGCCATAACCTTCGCTTTGACCCGGTTTTAAATCTCCGGCTTTATAACCGTCTCCGTCTTCTGTATATCTTTCGGCAGATACATCTATATTTTTAAAATCCTGATTTGTAATTCCATATAAATAATCTTCATTAACATATCTGTCTGATGAGAATGAAATATTGGCAGATGCTAAAACTGCAGAAACCAATAATGACACACTAATTAAGCTCTTTTTCTTATTCATAATTCCCTCTGTACTAATTCCTTAATTATAACATTTTAAAATCTGAATAAGAAAGTGTCAAAATATTAATAATGCTTAATCTGAGTATTTTCGGCTCATAATTATATTTCCTTTCTCATCGTAAGCATATTGACCGAGCCAGTGAGCGATTAATTTTCCGTTCGGGCTGTAGATAAACGTTTCTCCTTTTGAAACCCTCAAGCCCATATTAATTAATTTACCTGCCGTATTAAATTTGTAGGATTTGTACGGATAATTTAAACCGTCTTTTACTTCCGTATAAATTAGTTTTCCGCTGTTTGTATAATACCATACGTGACATTTGTCTTCATTGTACATTACGGCATAAGTCGAGTCTGAGAAAAAGGCTAAAGTCCTGTCTTTAAGTTCAACGTTTCCCCGTAAAAAGTATTTCAGATTTTCGGTGTTATTTTTGTCAGTAATATGCTGCGCCGTAAAAAACGGGTTAAGTTTTTTTATAGGTGTATGCAGAAGTTCTTCCCTTGCGGAATTGACATTGTAATCGACACCGCCCGTCAAAATCGTTCCGGCATAAGAAGGGACAAATACAGATACACATAAAATCAGAATTATTTTTTTAATCATACAGGAATATTAATTACGGTTAGATGTTTTGTCAATGTTTATATTAAAATATTATTGTAAACTTATTTTGGAGATAAAAAGAATGGAAAAAATAATTCAGTATAACACAAAAGGCACTTGCTGTAAGATTATGCAGGTTAAGCTGAACGATGACGACACTATATCGGATGTTGACTTTTTAGGCGGCTGCCCCGGAAATCTTATCGGGATTAAGCAGCTTGTTAAAGGAATGAAAATTGATGATGTAATTTCGAAATTTTCGGGAATAAAGTGCGGAGATAAACCGACAAGTTGTCCTGACCAGCTGGCGCGCTGCCTGAGTGAATTTAAAGCGAAAGTTTAACAGAATTAAATGACGGAAAACCGTCATTTTTTTTTTGAAAACTAATCAACCGGGTAATTGCCTTAATTTATAAATCCATATTAAATATAATTAAATCTTTTTCATACTTCCAGCTATTCTTAATTCCAACGGAGCTTTATCGCCTCTGTGGAGATTTTCAGAGTAATTTGAAAATTTTTATCAGGGGTCAGGCTCCTTTTTTTTGGAGCGTAGCCGCTTCAACATGCCAAATAGGCAATTGCATAAATTTTAATCTTTTTGTGTTAATATTATAAAAAACAGAAAGGGTTACATGAAAAAAATAATATTAACTTTAGGTCTTTTATTATTGTGTTCTCCAGTGTTTGCGGGTAATATGAAACCTGTTTTAAATAATAATCAAATTGTTTATTCTCCTGCGGCAAGGTCTTTTTCTACAGGCGGAATGGCGGATGACAGAATTGTTTTGACTAAAAGCGTTTCTGCAGGTACGGGAAACTATTCAATATATTCGTATAACAACAGTGAAACAATGCTCGGTTCAAATTATGAATTTCTTTTTGACGGTCGTTTGATAGCCTGTCATAATGCGGATTTAAAGATTTATGAAGTCATTTATAACGGCAAAGATTTTGAAGAAAAAGAGTTAACCGAGGGGCAGATTAAAGAAATTTTTCCCGAAGCCGAAATCCTTTTGATTTCTCATTTTGTGGATAATAAAACTACAGTTAGAAAACCTGCTTTTGAAAAAAAAGATTTTCTTCTTTTAAATGATACCAATAAAAATTTCCATAAATATTCGTTTCACCCTCAAAGTGTAAAATATTCACCTGTTGCAGGTTTATTTAAGGCATCTTCAATAGGAAAAATTACTTTTTCACATTTCGGAGAAGATAAATACACGATTTACGTAAAAAATAATTTTAAAAAGCAAAAATAATGATAAATTAATTTAAAATTATTTTGAAATAAATTTTTCTATAGGTATAAGTTTATCAACATTAACTTCTAATGCAATTGCTAACTTAGTTATAACTACTAAAGACGGACTGTATTTTTCTTTTTCAATTCGTGCGAGGTATTCCGGAGTTATATCAGCCATTTCAGCAAGTTTTTCTTGTGAATATTTTTTTCGAGCTCTTTCTGCTCTGATGTTTTCTGCAAAAGTTTTTATGATTAATTCTCTATCCATGGAAATAGTTTATACTATTTGACAAATTTATCTTATGATTTATACTTTATGTGTACTGATTTATAAGTCAGTATATCGAATATAAAAATCAACTATATAAAAAGAAAGGGAATTTTTAGTGAAATAAGCTTTTACATTATCAGAGGTTTTGATTACCTTAGGGATAGTTGGTATAGTTGCTGCCTTAACTATACCGGCTTTGCTGGCTAATTATCGAAAAAAGGTACTTGCATCTCGATTGAAAAAAAGTTATTCTGTTATTCAAAACGCTATTAATACTGTTAATACAGAAAATGGTTTATCATTTGAGTGCTACACGCTTCCTGGGGCAGATTATCATTATACTGAATGCGATCAATTTTTTGAAAATTTTGTTAAACAGCTTCATGTAGTAAATATCTGCAAGAATTCTGATAAAAGCTGCCGTCCCAAATATAAATCTAAAGCAGAAGTTATTGCAGAAGGCGGGAGCTGTCCAAATAATGCTTGTTCACTTCCTATTAATGAACATACTGCTTATAATCTGTCGGACGGGTCAATGATTTTTGTATACGATAAACTATCTAATAATAAATTGTTTTTCGGGGTTGATGTAAACGGCACTGAAGGACCTAATCAGTGGGGGTATGATTTATTTTATCTGAATTTGTTCAGACAAAATACAACAACAGCTGTTATTCCTATAACAGCTGTTTGTGAACTTATTGAAAAAGGCGGTCAATCGTTTGAAGATGCTATACTAAACTAGTTATAGTATTTATTTGTATATTTCTTCACGTCTTTTCAACACGACAGGATTTTTCAAGTATTCGTCATATTTGTTGCGCATATTTATGTAACCCTTTGGAGATATTTCTATTATTCTATCAGCAACTGTCTGTATTAACTGATAATCCTGTGAAGTAAACAATATTGTACCCGGGAAATCAATCATTGCATTGTTTAATGCCGTAATAGCTTCCAAATCAAGATGGTTTGTCGGTTCATCAAAAATCATTACGTTGGCTTCCGCTATCATCATTTTTGCAAACAGGCATCTGACTTTTTCGCCGCCCGATAAAACGTTAACTTTTTTATCGGCGTCATCACCTGAAAACAGCATTCTACCAAGATACCCGCGTAAGAAATTAACATGCTGATCGGGTGAATACTGTGCAAGCCACTGCATTATTGTTTTATCGTTTTCAAAGTAGAAATTGTTATCTTTCGGGAAATATGAATGAGTTGCGGTCACACCCCAGATAACTTCGCCGCTGTCAGGTTTTACGCGGTCTTCTAAAATATCAAAAAGGTTTGAGATTATAAACGGGTCGCGTGCTATGAATGCAACTTTTTCCCCCTGATTAATTTCAAAGCTTAAGTTTTTGATTAAAAGTTCGCCGTCAACGGTTTTGTTCAAGTTTTTAACATGAAGAACATCTTTACCGGGGATTTTGTTGTAAGTAAATCTAATTCTCGGGTACTGTCTTGAAGATGGTTTAATTTCTTCCAAAGACAATTTATCAAGCATATTTTTTCTGGAAGTTGCCTGTTTTGCTTTTGATGCGTTAGCACTGAAACGTGCGATGAAGGCTTTTAATTCTTCCATTTTTTCTTCGGTTTTCTTATTTTGTTCTTCTTTCTGTTTTTTAATCAACTGGCTTGCCTGTGACCAGAAAGAATAGTTACCTGTATAAAGCTGAATATTTTTATAATCAATATCTGCCATGTGTGTGCAGACATTGTCTAAGAATTTTCTGTCGTGTGATACAACGATTACAAGGTTTTGGAAATTGATTAAAAATTCTTCAAGCCATGCGATTGTGTTTAAGTCAAGGTGGTTTGTAGGTTCGTCCAGCAATAAAATATCAGGGTTGCCGAATAATGCTTGAGCTAATAATACACGAACTTTTTCACTGCCTGAAAGTTCTGACATTTGTTCATAATGAAGTTCGTCGGGAATTCCCAAATCCGATAACAAAGATGCAGCCATAGCTTCTGCCTGCCAGCCGTCAAGTTCTGCAAACTGTTCTTCTAAATGTGCAACTTTAATGCCGTCTTCATCGTTAAAATCGGGTTTGGCATAGAGGGCATCGCGTTCCTGCATAATATCATATAGTTTTTTATGCCCCATAATTACTGTATCAATAACTTTATAATCGTCAAATGCAAAGTGATCCTGTCTTAATACGGCAATTCTTTGCCCTTTGGTAATATGCACCTCACCCGATGTCGGTTCAATATCACCTGCTATAACTTTTAGTAACGTACTTTTTCCGGCACCGTTAGCACCTATTACGCCGTAGCAGTTACCTGGGGTGAATTTTATGCTTACATTTTCGAATAATGTTTGAGAACCGAATCTTACGGTTAATTTATCTGTTGTTATCATACTTTTTTCCTATTTATATTAGTCAGCTGAATTTAATTATAATATAAAAATAATAAAATTTCTGTCCTTGTGTCTAATGTAATTATTCATAAGAGATAAGAAAATAATTTTATGAAAATTCCATCTGTTAAAATTAATACTGTTACCCCAAAAGTATCGCAAACTACACCTTTAAAGCAGTCAACCCCGATAAAAGATGCATTAATTGTATCGGGTTATTGTGTTTTGCCTATAGTTTTTTATGAGGCGGCAAATTTGATTGCAAAAGGGTTTAATAAAAAATTTTGTAAAACTGATAAATAAATTTTAAAGATTTTTAAAGTTTACTTTATTTTTATAAAGTATATTGATTAAAGTGTCTATACTATCTAAATCCTGTTTATTTGCGGGCTTGATGTTATCATAGATTTTTGTTTGGCATATTGCAGGGTTTTCAATGACATAGTTTTGCTTGTTGATACTGGCAACTTTGTTTGTTAAATAGTCAAATTTTTTTATTGCACTAATTGTTCTGCCATCTTGTTTGTAAAGTACGATTGATATAAGTCTTTCTGTTTCGATGTCATAATACTGTATCGAGGTAATTTTTGATTTATCTTTTGCGCTAAAGTTTATTGTACGTATTTTTTTACCTGTTTTTAAATCATATTCATCTATGGATTTGTATAAAACAAAGTTTACTGTTCTAACCTTTTTACCCGTAACAGGGTCATATTCGTCAAAAGAGCTTACTCTTTTTTCATTAAGACATTCATAATTATTTATTTTGTATTCAGATTTATTATACTTACTACCCATAATTTACAAAATTAGTATAGTGTATTTTTGTCTATTAGTCAAGAATATAGACAAAAATATACTGTTTAATCGGGCAAAAATACTCTAAAATTATAAAAATACGCAAAAGAGGACAAAATTGCTAAATAGTTTTAACAGAGAAATAATAGGGGATGCTATAAGGAAAGCACGAAAGAATAAACGTATTTCCCAATTTGAGCTTGCAGAAATGGCAGGAGTTGATGAAAAACAGATTTACCGTATTGAATCCGGGTTGTCCAGTCCTAAACTTGAAAATTTTATTAAAATAGCTTTAATTTTAGACTTAAACATAAAATTCCTAAAAGGTGTTGATATTGAAAAGAAGCCTTATATAAAAGAAATTATTGATATACTTAATAATTCTGATGATTACAAAATGAAAATTTATTATAATGTTTTAAAAAGTTTATCTGAAAATATCTAAGTATTAACTTTTTTGAATATCAATGATGTATTAATCCCGCCGAATGCAAAATTATTTGACATTACATAATCTGTTTTAATTTCCCTGCCCTCACCTTTTATGTAATCAAGATTTCCGCATTCAGGATCGATTTCATTCAGGTTTAATGTCGGGTGAAACCAGTTTCTGTTCATCATTTCGATACTTAAAATCGCTTCAATTGCACCGCAGGCTCCGAGTGTGTGACCTGTGTAGCTTTTTGTCGAACTTATCGGCACCTGTCTTTTGAAGACTTCTTCTGTTGCATAAGTTTCTGCAATATCTCCCTGGAGAGTTGCTGTTCCGTGTGCATTTACATAACCTATTTTATCAGGTGATAAATTTGCATCTTTTAGGGCAAGTTCAAGAGCTCTACCCATTGTTTTTCTGTTTGGATTTGTAATGTGTGTGCCGTCTGTGCTTGTGCCAAATCCTGTGATTTCTGCATAAATCTTTGCTCCGCGGCGTTTTGCATGTTCATATTCTTCCAAAATAAGAGTTCCGGCACCTTCTCCGATTACAAGACCATCTCTGTTTTTGTCAAAAGGTGAAGGGGTTAGTTTCGGAGTGTCATTTTTTTGACTTGTTGCATAAAGGGTATCAAATATTGCGATTTCTGTTGCATGAAGTTCTTCGCCGCCGCCTGCAATCATTACTGTTTCATACCCGTTTTTAATTGCTTCATAGGCATAACCTATACCCATAGAACCTGATGTACAGGCAGTTGAACATGGAACAAGGCGTCCTGTTGTTTTAAAATAAAGCGAAATATTCACGGCAGTTGTTTGAGGCATCATTTTTACATATGAGCCTGAATTTAAGCCTTTAACTTCTTTATCTACCTGCATTCCGTAAAAATCAATTATCGCATCAAGAGAACCTGATGATGAGCCGTAACTTACACCTGTATCGCCGTTTGTGATAATCTCATTTCCTAAAAGCCCTGCATCTTCAAGGGCAAGCTCTGCTGTTCTTACAGCCATAACTGATAAAGGTCCCATTGTGCGAAGAACTTTTCTGTTGTAAGTTGATGGAATTTCAAATCCTTTTACACGGGCAGAAAGCCTTGTGTTTAATCTTTTGTATTGGTCTAAATCTTTATTATACTCAATACAGTTTTCTAATTTTTGCAAGCTTTCAAATGCTGTATTTATATCACTTCCCAGAGGACTTGTTAAAGACATTCCTGTTACAACTACGCGTTTCATAAGTACATTCCCCCGTTTACGGAAATTACCTGTCCCGTAATATATGACGCGTCTTCGCTCATAAGATAATTTGCAAGACTTGCAACTTCACGTGCTTGACCAAGTCTTTTCATAGGGATTAGTTTTTTAACTTCATCAATCGGGACATCTTTTATCATATCAGTTTCGATTACACCGGGTGCAATGCAGTTTACGGTAATCCCGCGTTTTGCAAGTTCAAGAGAAAGTGCCTTTGTTGCTCCGATAATTCCTGCTTTTGATGCGGAATAATTTACCTGTCCGCGGTTTCCGCAAAGCCCCGAAACAGATGAAAGTGTTATAATTCTTCCCTTAATCCTGTTAGATATCATAGGCATAACAAGAGGTTTTAATACATTATAAAATCCTGTAAGATTTGTATCAATTACGTCATCCCACTCATCCCCTTCAAGTACGGGGAACACATTATCTTTTGCAATTCCTGCATTTAAAACGATACCGTAATAAAGTCTGTCAGCTAAAACAGATGCACATTCTTCTCTATTTTTAATATCGAATTTTAAAATTTGAGCATCACATCCAAGCTCTTTGATTTCATCAGCGGCTTCTTGAGCTTTCGTTTGGTTGTGTACATAATGAACGTCAATATCAAACCCGTTTTTTGCAAGATAAAGAGCGATTTCTTTACCGATACCTCTGCTTGAACCTGTCACTAAAACTCTTTTTTTGTCCACTAACCTATTTCCTTTATATATTTTTCCGCATCTTTCGGCTGGAATGCATTAATTGTTGCTTTGGCCGCCTCTTTGTTATCATTATAAATTAAACACTCGAATGAAACAAGTTCATCATCCCCGTAAAGCTCTTTTGCGGTAATCGTATAGGTTTTACCATTTTCAAATTTTTCAAGAGAGTTTTCGTATAATCTTGTTCCTAATAAAAATCCGATTTTGGGGATAGTTTGACCTGCTTTGTAATAAGCATAACAACCGATGGTTTGTGCCATAAATTCAATACCGGCAAGCGGCGACATTCCGTTAATTTCTTTATTAAAAAATATTTTATTTTCATGAATTTTTACAGATGTTTTAACAGATTGATTTTTCATATCAATTTCTAATATGTCATCAATCAAAATCATCGGTTTATCGTGCGGTAAAATTTTTGACAAATCTTTTTCCATATCATTTCCCCAAAATCAAAACTGCATTAGTTCCGCCAAAACCAAAAGATGTACACATACAAGTTTTTATATTGGCAGGTGAAATATTTTTATCAACTAATTGTATTTTAGGCAGGCTTTCATCATATTCGCCGTCAAAATTGTGGATTGGCAAGTTTCGTTTTCCTTTTAAAATTTCATAGCAGATATAAGTTTCAACTGCGGCAGCCGCTCCGAGGCAATGACCTGTAATCGGTTTGGTTGAACTTGCAGGAACTTTATTTCCAAAAACTTTATAAATCGCATTGGCTTCCATTAAGTCATTTGAAATTGTGCCTGTGCCGTGAAGATTTATGTAATCAATATCTGTAGATGACAATTTTGCTTCGTCAAGAGCTTTCTGTATTGCAATTGATGCTTGAGTCCCTTCAGGGTCAGGTGTTGCGGAATGATAAGCATCAGAGGTTTCTCCTATTCCGAGAATTTTTATCCCGTCAGATTTTTTAGTTAGAAGAAATAATGCACCGCCTTCACCTATGCTTATTCCTCTGCGATTTTTGGAAAACGGATTTGTTTTTTCATGCGAAAGAACTTCCAGTGCCTGAAAACCGTAAGTCGGCATACGTGCAATAGTATCTATTCCGCCTGTGATTACTGCTTTGCAGACATTGTTTTCAAGAAGCTTTACGGCTGTTGAAAAAGCTTTTATTCCTGATGTGCAGGCTGTAGAAACGCTTGCGGCATAATTTGTTGTTCCTAAATACCATTTTAAAAATTCAGCAGGAT
>FR900472.1:61243-125267 GCA_000438175.1 Fusobacterium sp. CAG:439
CAGGATTGCCAAGTTCTGCGTGATGTTTGTTTTCGGTTGTTTCAAATTCTTCTATGCCCGAATTTGTTGTTCCTATTACAATGCCGATTTCATCTTTTTCAAAACCCGTTAAATCTAATTGATCAATAAGATATTTTAAAACTCTGTTGCACCGTAAATCAAACTTCGGGTCATTAATAGGCTCAAAATCTTTTTCAATTTTACCGAAATAAAATCTGCTGCCCTTAACAATTTTATCGTCAGGTGTAAGCTTGTCAGCGAAGAGTGCACAGGCATCTGTAATAAAAATCTCGTTCATGATAATATGTTACCATGAATAGTTTGGAATTTTACATAAAAAGGATTTCATATTCAACGGGTGAAAATATTGATTTATCACAAGTACCGATGCTTATGAGAAGAAAACTTTCTCCTGCCGGCAAAATTGCATTGAGTACAATGACGGAATGTTATGAAGGCGGAATAAAAAAACTTTGCTGTGCCTCACGTTACGGAGAATTAGAACGGGTTGTAAAGCTTATAAGACAGGAGCATGAAGAAAATGCAATTTCTCCAGCGGGGTTTAGTTTTTCTGTTCATAATTCAACTGTTGGCTTGTTTTCTCTTATAAAGAATTTGCATATTCCTTATAATTCGATTGCTGGTGGGGAAGATACTTTTTCAAGCGGACTTTTGGATGCTGTTCTTAACAGAGAAAAAACTCTTTTTTGTTATGCTGAATCCGTTGACAGATATGAAAGTGTTTCAGTTTTGATAGATGAAAAAGATGGTGAGCGTGTAAGAATTTTTGATAATACGGAAAATCTTGAGCCAAACAGATTTACGGAATTTATAAAAGGCGGGCGATATATTTGTCCTTTGTATATTTTGGAGAGAGTATGAGATACTTGCGCGGTTTTCTTGTGGTTTTGTTATTTGCAATATTTGGAGTGTGCTCGCTTTTTCTGGGTCTTGTTATTCTGCCTGTTCTGGGATTTTTTGTCAAAAACAAGCGTGAATGTTTCAGCCATCTAATTCATAAGTTATGGAAATTTTATACAAACCTTTTTGTGCTGCTTAAATTAATAAAAACAGATGTCAAGAATTTTGAACAGACAAGAGGTAAAATCATAGTTTCTACTCATCCTACTTTTATTGATATTATGATATTAATAGGTTTGTATGACTATTCTTTGTGCCTTGCTAAAAAAGAACTTTTAAATAATATTTTTCTGAAAAATATTATAAAAAATGTGTATATTCCAAATAATGTTGAATTGGAGGAATTTAAAAGAATTTCTATTGAGGCGTTGAATGACGGTTATAACATTATAATTTTTCCGACAGGTACCAGAACTGTTGAAGGCGAGAATTTAAAGATACACAAAGGTGCTGCGGCTTTGCAGATCGCATCGGGTGCTGATATTATTCCGATTAAACTTGAATGTGATTATCCGTTTTTACAGAAAGGCAATCCGATATATGATGCGTCTGACAGATTAATTACATACACAATCAGTCAGCTTGATACGATAAAATTGTCTGACTTTGATGAAAAATCAGAAATAAAGCTGAGAAAAGCTATTTCTGAAAAAATCAAATTTGACTTTACTAATTAACTGGCAATTATTTTTATCTTTGTGTTTTTATAAATATATCAAGGTGGAAAGGTATTTTTGTGTCTATACAACCTGTTAGTTTTGCAAATGCAAATAATTTAACTAATATAAATTTTGGTAATCAAAATACCAAAAATATAAATCCTAATAATACAACACAGTCCTATGCCCAAGATAGTGTTGAGATTAAGGGCAAGAAAAAAGGTTTGTCAAACGGACAAAAATGGGGAATTGGCGTTGGGATAGCTGCTGCTCTTACAGCAACGGCATTGTTGCTTCGCGGAAAAGCTGGTGCCGCTCAAGAAGAAGTTGTAAAGATTGCAGAACATATTGACTTTACTCCTGCTAAGACGGCTAAGGAAGCAATTGAATTTGCGAAAACAAAACTCGGGGTAAAAAATTATGATGATAGTATGCCTTTAGATGTAATGAACTGGGTAAATGAGGGGCTTACAAATATCAATAACGTGCGAAAAGGCAAAGCTAAATTATTTGATACAATAGGGTATGCAGCTCAAGATGACAGGGATTTAGCCTTTATGATAACTGATATTACTAATCCTAAATTTGGAGCTGTTTTAAATGTAAATAAAAAAACTTTTGAAAATCTGGGTGAATATGTAAAAACTGATATTCAAACACTTCTGAACAAAAAAGTTTTATATAAAAATAAAGACGGAAAACTTGATTTATATCCATTTTATCATTGTGGGGAAGTTTCTGACAATTTATTGAAAACTTTAAATAAATTCAATGAAAATCCTGAAAGTTTTTCATTGATAGATAAAGTCAAATTGTATGAAGATTTTGCTTCAATGTTAAATGTAACCAATGCTTTTTATAATGCTCCTTATTCAAAAATACAACAATTGTTGAAAAATGAAGATGTACAGGAGATTTTATCAGCACATTCAAAATTGCCTGATTTAAAACAATTAGAAAAATTATCAACAGGACGACAAAGAAATGTACTTGTAGATTTAGTAAATACTTGCCTAAATTCAGGTGATAGAATTTATGTAGATTATCCTTCAGGAAATAAATTTAGTATTATTTATCATGAAAACGGACATTTAGAGCACCTTATTAAAATAGGTGAAGATAAATTTTTATCTATGGGTAAACCAGAAGATTGCATTAAACGTTTTGGTAAAGTATCAGATATTACAAATGATTTTATAAACAGTAAAGAAAAACAACAAATCGCTAATAGAGTTTCTAATTATGCTGCTAAATCACCTGTGGAATTTGTTGCTGAAACTTATCGAAAATTGATTAACAATGCATTAGGCGGTAAAGACCAAATTCCTGATGATGTTATGAAGCTTTATAATGAATACGGCGGTCCTGCTATTTAATCTATGTTGATTTTGAATTTGACTTTACTCATTAATTAAGTTATAAATATTATCAGGTGGATTAAGATGTGTTTGGAAAAAGAAATTAAAACTCTAATCATTGAATCGCTTGAATTAGAGGATATAACAGCCGATGATATTAAAGATGATGAGCCGTTGTTTATCAGCGGTCTTGGTCTGGATAGTATTGATGCTTTAGAACTCGGTATGGCTTTGAAGAAAAAATATCATATTGATTTGAGCGATAACAAAGAAGAAAATAAAAAACATTTTTATTCTGTTAAAACAATTGCAGATTTTATAAGAGGTAAAATTGAGTAAACAATATACGAGAGAACAGATTTTTGATAGATTAAAAGAAATTCTGGCTGATGATTTTGAAATTGAGCCGGATAAACTTGTTTTGGAAGCAAATTTATTTGAAGATTTGGAACTCGACAGTATTGACGCGGTTGATCTGGCTGTTAAATTACAGGAATTTACCGAAAAGAAAATTTCTCCCGAAAACTTTAAGCAGATAAGAACAATTGATGATGTTGTATCTGCGGTTGAAGAATTGTTATGATAAGAATTTTACCGCTTATAGGGACAATATTAGTTGTTTTGCTTTTTCATTTCAGCAAAATTTATGCTCTTAAGTTTTATCCTGTAATCGTTAATTCTTTTATATTTTGCGTTTTTTTCTCATCGCTTTTTTGTAAAGAAACCGTTATTCAAAAAATTGCAAAAAAAATGGACGGTGAATTAACGGATTTTTCACGAAATTACACAAGAAAACTCACTTATGTTTGGTGTGTATTTTTGTTTATAAACCTTTCGATATCTTTTGCAACCGTTTTTATGTCTGCAAAAATTTGGACATTGTATAACGCTTGCATTTCATATATTGCACTCGGTGTGATGTTCGGGGTAGAATATATCGTAAGAATTATTTTGAGAGCAAAATATGACAGAAAATAAACCTTTTATATTCTATACATCGGGTTCAACAGGAGAGCCTAAAGTTGTAAAAAAAAGTTATGAATGCGTTTTGCAAGAGGGGCAGGATTTAGCTGATTTTTTTAAATTTTCAAAAGATACTGTCTTTGTATCTACTGTGAACTCTGAATATATGTATGGGACAACGTTTACTGTTATGTTGCCAGAAGTTCTGGGATGCAGGGTGGATGCAGACAGGGTTGTTTATCCGGAAGATATGAAGGATTATGAAAAATACGTATTTGTTTCAACACCTTCTTTTCTTGAAAAGCTTGCAAAATACAAGTTTAATTTTAAAAATAAGCCTTTAATGATAATTTCCGCAGGTGCAAAGCTTGATGACGGAGTTTTTGAATATCTGGAAGGGATTTCGCAGGGTGTAACAGAGATTTACGGAAGTACCGAGGCAGGTGTTATTGCGTTCAGACAGTCTGCAAAAGATAACCTTAGATTTTTTGAAAATGTCCGTTATAATGAGGGGAAAATCTGCTCGCCTTATTTTGATGAAAATGAATTAGAATTAAGTGATGAGCTTGAATTTTTCGGGAATGGTTTCAGGGTTAAAGGGCGAAATGACAGGATTGTAAAAATTCAGGAAAAACGTATTTCTTTAGCGGAAGTCGAAAATGATTTAAATTCATCCGATTTAATTGAAAAGTCATATTGCCTGAAGCTGGATGACAAACTTTGTGCGGCAGTTGTATTGAATGAAAATGGCAGACAAATTTTAGAAAAAAACGGAAAACTTGAACTTGTAAAAACTATAAAATCTAATACGGCGGTTACAGCGGCACGCTGCAAGAAATGGCGTTTTCTGCATGAACTTCCCGTAAACGAGCGCGGAAAAATCAACGGAGAAAGGATCAGGGAGATTTTTAACACAAACGTAACCTATCCTTACATAATTGATTTTAACGTAAGTACAAACAGTGCTTATTTTGATTTGATTTTCCCCCAAAACAGCAGCTTTTTTGAAGGACATTTCACGGAAATGCCTATTTTGCCGGGTGTTGTTCAGTTGTTTTTTGTAAAAGAATTTATAAAGGATGCGTTTAATCTTGATTTTGTACCGCAAAAGGTTAAAAAAGTTAAATTTTCTTCAATTATAAGACCTGATGAAAAAGTACGCTTAAACCTTGTTAAAACAGAAAAATCCGTTGATTATAAGTTTACAAAAGGTGAAACAGTTTTTTCTTCGGGGACTTTTGTTTTATAATAATGTTATGAAAAAGATTTTTACTGAAACTTTTATTGAAGTGCCTTTTTATGATTTGGATTCGATGGATGTTGTCTGGCACGGGAACTATATTAAATATCTTGAGGTGGCAAGATGTGATTTACTTTCCAAAATAGGGTATACTTATAACGATATGAGAGCGGATGGTGTTGCTTATCCTGTTGCAACAATGGATTTGAAGTTTATTAAACCGGCTGTGTTTTCGCAGAAATTGAAAGTTATATCGGAAATTACGGATTATGAACCTGCTTTAAATATTAAGTATGAAATTTTTGATGCAAGGACAGGTGAAAAAATTTTTAAGGCTAAAAGTATGCAGATTTGCGTTGATATAAACACTCGTGAAAGTGTATACACGGCGCCTTTAAACTTTGTAAAAAAACTGGAGGCTTATGCGTAAGTTTTTATTATTGTTAATTGTCATTATTTCGGGAATTAATTTGTGTATCGCATCAGATGATATATTTAGTCATCCGAATACAAGCAGATATATTGCCCGGCAGATGCCGGAACTTAAAGATGTTTCCTGTAAATTTACACAGGAAAAATATATAGGCAGCACAGTTCTGAAATCAGGCGGGAATTTTCAATTTATTAAAAAAAAGGGTGCGATTTTTGAAACTTTATACCCTATAAAATCAACTGTTTCTTATACGTCTTCGCAAAACAAGCAGATGAATGATGTTATAGTTGCGATTTCCAATAAAAATTATTCATATCTTGATAAGAATTTTGACCTTTATTATAAACGTGAAAATGCAGACTGGACTGTGGGTTTGAAACCCAAAAAAGGTTCGGTTGCGGCGTCGCAATTACATGATATTATTATTAAAGGCAGAGGTGATATTGATAATATAAAAATCAATACGGTTAAAAACGGGGTTACGGATATTTCTTTTAGATGCGGAACAAATTAATAAATATTTTCAGAATATTATTTGTGTTAATTCTTGTTACTCTTGCAGTAACGGTTTTATTGAAACCTGCACATACGGAAACTAATATTTTGAAAGCTATATTTTCATCAACTCAGGATAATATTCTAGTTGATTTGAGCAGTAAATTTTCTTCAAAAATAAATGTAATTGTTGAAAGTGACAATCCCGAAAAATCTCAGGAAACCGCAATTATACTTTACAGTAAACTCGATAAAGATAAAATGCATACATCTGATGCGGATATTTCAAAAGTTTTAAATGATTATGAAAAATATCATAATAATCTTTTATCCTCCAATATGCGCAGGCTTTTACAAAGCAGACAGTATGACATAGCAGAAGAAAATGCTCTTGAAGCCTTATATAATCCTATAATGCCGCCTGTAGGCTCAATTGAGCAGGATCCGTTTCTTCTTTTGACGGATTATGTAATGAGTTTGTCTGCAAATAAACAGGTAACCGATTTCACGCCTTTCGAATACAACGGAAAATTTTACAGTCTTATAATGCTTAATGTTGACAGCGATATAGCACTTGCACCTACGGTTTTGAATGATGAAGTAAAAAAACTCGTTGATTTGCAAAAAGAATTGAGCGGAAAAGATGTAAAAATTTATTTAACAGGCGCGCCTGTACATTCGTATTTTGCAAGCAGCCATTCTATTTTTGAAATTAATCTTATTTGCATATTGTCAACTCTTTTTATTATAGGTCTTGTATTCTGGTATTTTAGATCTTTAAAACCGCTTTTCCCTGTTGTGACAAGCATAGGACTGGGAATTTTTGCGGGATACTGTGTTACATCTCTGATATTTAAAGATATTCATATTCTTACGTTCGTTTTTTCGACGACCTTAATCGGAATTTGTGTTGATTATTCTCTTCATTATTTTGTGTCGGATGATGGCGGAGATACGGTTAAAGAAATTTTTAAAAGTCTTTCGGTAAGCCTTCTTACAACAGTGAGTGCCTTTGCAATTCTACTGTTTGCTGATTTTGTACTGTTAAGACAAATTTCTGTTTTTACAATTACCGGCTTAACTGTTGTTTATCTGTTTGTAATACTTTTTTATCCTTTAATCTCTAAAAAAATAATTTTTGAAAAACGAACGCTGAAACATTTTGTAATTCCCGATAAATACGGAAAAATTGCGGCTTACGCAGTCTGTGTTATTGCATTGGCAGGACTTTTCAGAACCCATTTTGATGACAATATAAAAAACATGTATGTTCCGCCGAAAAACCTTATGAATGCCGAAAAACTTTTCGGCGAGCTTGCAGGGACTGACGGTGATACTTCGATTTTTGTTGTCAGAGGGAAAAATCTTGAGGATATATTGCGGAAAGAAGAAGCAATAGCTGATAAGCTTGCTGAGGAAAATATTGAATATCAGGGATTAAGCCGTTATATTCCATCTGCTGAACGACAGAAAAGCAATCAGGCTTTAAGAAAACAACTTTACAAAGACAGATTAAATGATTATGCAGTGTTTTTACCCGCATTGCAGCGTTCAAAATTAATCCGTCAGACATATAACAACGATTTTTTGACATTAAACAGTGATTTTGAATTTTTGAAAAAGAACTTTTTAACAGATGAAAACACTTCAATTATGGTAGTCTATGACTATGACGGCGATGAGATTAACGGTGCGCGTGTTATAAATTTTCAAAAAGATATTTCGGCACAAATCAGAAAATGCAGGAAAATATGTTTAAGCTTGCTGCTGCCGATTTTCGGACTTTTGTATCTTTTGCTTGCAAAAATATATGATTTTAAAGCGGGTTTAACAATTATACTTCCGTCAATTGCGGCAGTCGGGTTTGTTTTCGGGATACTCGGAATATTTAATATTCCCGTTAACCTCTTTCATCTTCTCGCGGTATTTTTGATAATCGGTTTCGGGCTTGATTATTCGGTGTTCAGATTTAACGGTGCGAGAAAATGCGCTGATGCTGTATTAATGTCCTGTTTAACAAGCGTATTTTCATTTACGCTTCTTGCGTTTGCTGGATTTAAACTCATAAGTTCTCTTGGCACTGTTCTTGCGCTCGGGCTTTTGAGTTCTTATATTTTTAGTTTAATATTAATAAGTGGCAAAAAGGGGAGCGCAACGACTGACAGAGATATGGAAAATAAGAAGATAATCGGCGAAGAGGGTAAAAAGAATGAAGTATAGAAGAATAAAAAGACACATATCACCGCAGGTTAAGGCACTGGCTGATGCGCAGAAAATTGCGTTTGCGCCTTTAACTTTTCAGGCAGTTGCCGCTATGCTTAAATTCGGTATTCTTGAATTTTTAGACGAAAATCCTTCTGCTGTTCAACAGATTGTTGAAAACTGTAATGTGTCAAAATATACTGCCGAAACTTTGCTTGAAGCTGCCTGTGCCGCAGGGCTTGTTATAAAAACAGGGGAAAAATATGTAAATTCACTTGTTGCTTCAGCTTTTCTGCACAATGAAATGACAAAGGTTAATTTTAATTTTGTCAAAGATGTCTGCTATCTCGGGGCGTCAGAGCTTGCAAATTCGTTTGAACAGGAAAAAGCACTCGGGTGTAAAAAGTTTATAGGGGATTATGAAACGATTTATAATGCACTTCATGAACTTCCATGTGATGTGAAAAAAAGCTGGTTTGAATTTGACCATTTTTATTCGGACAGATGTTTTGAAGAAGTTTTAAAGATTATATTTGAGAATAAACCTTCCAAAATTTTTGACATCGGCGGAAATACGGGTAAATTCGAACGCGCCTGTCTTGAATTCGACAAGAACTGTATTATAAATATGATTGATCTGCCCGAAAATATTGAAGAAGCTAAAAAACATCTTCATAATGACAGGCTGAAATTTCACGGGATTGATGTTTTGAAGGATAAAATGCCTGAAATTTCGGGTGTTGTTTTGATGAGCCAGTTTCTCGATTGTTTTTCTGAAGAACAGGTTATTTCAATTCTTACAAACATAAAAAATTCAATGGCGGATGATACAAAGATTTATATTCTTGAACCGTTTACCGATAAACAGCTTTTTGACGGCGCAACTAATTCTCTTGTTCATATTTCGCTTTATTTTACGTGCATGGCAAACGGCAAAAGCAAGATGTATTCCGAAAAACGCATGATTGAAATGATTGAAAAAGCAGGTTTGAAAGTCAGTAAAAAACATGAAAATGTCGGAGTTCATGACTATACTCTTCTTGAGTGCAGAAGTCAGCAAAAGGGGGAGCAAAGCGACTGACAGAGATATGGAAAATAACAAGTTAACCGGCGAAGAGGGGAAAAAAGGGAGCAAAGCGACTGACAGGGATATGGAAAATAACAAGATAATTGCCGCAGATGGTGTAAAATGGTATGAGGTTAAAGAACAGGCAGCGGGGCATAAAAGATTAATGCTCCTCTGGTATATTTATAATATTGCCGGTAAAAATGCCGTAAAATTTATTGTATTTTTTGTAACGCTTTTTGCTTTTCTCTGGGCACCGAAAATCAGAAAATGTTCACAAAAATACTTAAATATTGCAGCGGGAAAAGGAACTGTATTTCAGTCTTTCAGACATTTCCTGAATTATTCCTACGGACTTGTCGACAAGATGGAAATGTTTACGGATAAATTCAGTTTTAAAAACATCTCGTTTGCTGATGAAGATGTGAAAAAAATGCTCTATGATGATTTACTGAAAAAGAAAGGGATTTATTTTCTCTGCTCGCATCTGGGAAATATTAATGCCATGAGAACTTTTTTCCGCTCGGGTGAAGTCATAGATGATATTAAAGTAAACCTGTTTTTGGAAGCTAATCAGTGTAAAATTTTTAAAGATTTTATCAATAAGATATCATCTGATAATCCGATAACAGCCTATCCCGTAGAAAATATTGATGTTACAACATCTATTGAACTGAAAGATAAACTTGACGACGGCGAAATTCTTTTTATCGCAGGCGACAGAGTTTCTGCCCATAATAAAGATGCTGTGTTTAAGCATAATTTTCTTGGACATAATGTTTCTTTTCCGCTCGGCGCGTTTAAATTTGCATTAATTCTCGGTGCACCTGTTTATTTTATTGTTTGTACGGCAGAAAAAGGCGGTAAATATAAAATTCATTTGAAAAAGTTTGAATTTGAGGGCAGACGAAAAGAAAAGCTTCAACAGCTCGAAAAACAATATGTAGAATTTCTTGAGGACTTAACAAAAAAATATCCTTTGCAATTCTATCATTTTTATGACTTTTTTAATATTTAAGCAGAGAATTTTCTTTGGCAAATTCGATTTTATGTCCTTCATTAAGAATATTAAATTCGCTTTTCGGCATAGTCGTAAATTTATAAACATTGTTAAGCTGATCTTTTCCTTCGCCAAAACCGTCTTTAAATGAGCCTTTTCTTAACTGCCAGTCAATATCCATTAAGCTTCCGTCATTACAGCCGAGTTTCATCTTTGCGCTTACTCTGTCATTTTTAAGGGTAATGCTTCTTGAAGGCGCATTCAAAAATACAACTCCGTCACATTCTTTTTTTGTACCTTTTTGAAAAAGTTTTACATCTGCATGTATCATATCACGGCGGTTATACGCACCGTAATAGATATGACCGTCTGATGTATTTTGTGTTCTTATATACTGGTTGCAGCCTGTGGCTGACACCATAAGACTTAAGACAAATAATAACTTTAAAGCTTTTTTCATAATTCCTCTACAGGTATTGTTAAATCGTACATTTTTTTCATATCAAAAGATGTGTTTGTAATCTTTAATTCTTTAACTCTTACATCGTTAGGCAAAAGCAGTCTTACTTCATAGTCTGTGTTTGGCTCAATTCTGACAGGCATGTCATATTTAGCGTATAAGTCCTGACTGATTTTAACATTTCCTCTTACAGCTTTGTCTGTTGGAGCAGCCATTCCTACATAAATTGCGGCTCCTATAGGAGCACCTATAAACAGCGTAATCCCTGTTACGCCGCCTGCTATTAATGCCCCGGGAAGTGCAAGACCGTAATATCTTCCCATATCACGCTTTCTTGATTTTCTGTACTGTGTGCGTCTGCTGTCTGATTTTATAACTTTTCCGTCAAGAGTTACGATATCTACTTCCGTATTTGCCGAAAGTAAAATCGGTTTGCTGTTGATATTTTTTAGTTTCAGCGTATATGGGGTGTAATGTTTTAATACGGTTTTATGTTTGTACTCTTTTTTAGTGAGTTCAATCATTTCCGTTTTAACGTTCGGCATTACATCAGCCGCAAAAGCACCGTTTAATAATAAATTTGACAGCAAAAATGCTGTAATAATCTTTTTCATCACCATATGTTAAATATATCATTCTATAAGTTAAAGGTCAATAATTTGTTTTCTGTGATAAAATTTGTTTATGATAAAAACTGTTATCTTTGATTTAGACGGAACACTTCTTAACACTTTAGAGGATTTGAAGGATGCTGCAAATTTTGCTCTTTCCGAATTCGGCTACCCTAAACGCTCTCTTGAGGAAATAAGATGTTTTGTCGGAAATGGTGTTAGAAAGCTTATTGAGCGGGCTGTTCCCAAAGATTGTGAAAATATTGATGAATGTCTTTGTGTTTTTAAGAAAAATTATTCTGCAAATATGTGTAACAATACTGTTCCCTATAATGGTATCTTAAAGATACTGAAAGATTTACAGGACAATGGGGTTAAAATCGGTGTTGTGTCTAATAAATTCGATTCTGCTGTAAAGGAATTGTGTAAAAAATATTTCGGAAATCTTGTTGATATTGCAGTCGGTCAGTCTGATGATGTATCTAAAAAACCGGCTCCCGAAGGGGTTTTTAAAGTAATGAAAGAACTCGGTGCCGATAAAAATTCTACGGTATATATAGGGGATTCGGAAGTTGATGTTCAGACCGCGAAAAATTCCGGACTTCCGTGCATAGGCGTGACGTGGGGTTTTCGTAATAAAAATGACCTTCAAGGAGCTGACTATATTATTGACAATCCTTGTGATATAATCAGCGTAATAAGGAGTATGTAAATGGAAAAACTTTCTGTAAGCCTGGAAGATTATATTGAAGAAATTTATAATCAGGTATTAAAAAACGGTCAGGCAAAAGTTACTGCAATTGCCGGAACATTAAACGTCAAAAAAGCTTCTGTGACCGGAGCATTGAATATTTTGTCCGAAAAGAAACTTATTAACTATGCGCCCTATTCGCCGATTACACTTACACCAGAAGGCGAAAAAATAGCAAAAGATATTTTGACAAAACATGAAAATTTGTCGGAGTTTTTCATGGAAGTTTTAGGGATTGAGCGCGAAGAAGCTGTTGAAACAGCCTGCAAAATGGAACATATTGTATCGGATAAACTTTTTGATAATATGGTAAAACTTACCGAATATGTAAAATCAGATTTAAAAGATAAGATAAAAAAATTATACTAATCAAAGATAAACAATTTATAAACGTCGATTTTCAGGGCATCTGCAATAAGTTTTACGGTTTCAATAGTCGGTGAACTTTCACCCCTTTCAATAAGTCCCATTGACGAACGGCTTATGTTCGCCGCATAAGCTAACTCTTCTTGTGTTAAGTCTTTTTTTGTTCTTTCTACTTTGATTTTATGACCGACTTTTTTAGAGAAATTGTTTATTACTTTCTTCATTATGTCTATAATATTAGACTATTGACAGAAAATTGTCTACGTAGTATTTTAACTTTGTAGTCTAATAAACAAGACAAAATATTGAATAAAGTAAGAATAAAGGAGAAAAATATGAATAAAGATCTGCATAACCTGCTCTGTGATATAAACAAGCTGTGTATGCTTATACAAACATTTTCTGATGCATATAATTATTGCATGGGTGAGGGGAAAAATGATGCTCATTTAATGATCTTAAATCGTTCAATATTGAACCAATCTCTAGAAATTCGGGAGAAATTAGATATTCTGTTTCTAAAATTTTGATAAAATATAAAATTACCCCCTTGACAAAAAAAATTCTTTAGTATAAAGTTAGTTTGAACTAACAAATAAGGAAACGCATGAAAATATCAACTATCTGTAAATACGTTGACCAGCCAATGATACTCAACAAACTTGATCAGAAAATGCCTGCCCTTCTGATAGGAGCGGGCGGAACTTACGGACTTGTAGATTCTTTTAAGCACTCTAAAAAGGACAAAGAACATGCGAAAAAAAAGTTTGTTCAAAATGCAATTGTAATTTCAAGCACAATAGGTGCATCCTTACTTGGTACAAGAGGTTTGAAAATCGGCGGCAAGAAAATATTTAACGGATTAATGGAACGTGTTCATTTTACAGAACTGCAAAAAGTCCAGACGGAAGCTGTCGATAATTTTCTCAAAAAAACTAAGATTAATGACAAAGAAATTCTTAACGCTCTTGAAGCCGTTAAATTAAAAGAACTTTCACCAAAACAAATCGAATTATTAACAAACAAACTTCCTACATCTCCTGCGAAACAAGAACTTTTCAGCGTAATCCTGCCTGAAAAGAAAAATTTAAATTCAAAGGAGATTTTTTCTGAAATTAAACGGTTATCTCTTTTAGGGTTAATACCTGTCGTGGGCGGAGTGACAGGCGGTATAATTGCCGATAAAGCTACACATACAAACAATAGAAAAGGAACGGCCGATAAGGTCAAAGAGGGCTTGTACCAGTATCTTGCAAATATCTTCCTATGTAATGTAGGTGCCGGTACTGCCCTATTTCTTTCGGAAAGATTAGAGAAAGCTAAAAAGATTAAACCTCTTACTCCAATGAAAAAACTAGCCGTCATATTAACAGGTATAACTGCAACAGGTATTATCGGCGGAAGTTATATTGCTAATTATGTAAGCAAAAAATGTATTAATCCTTTATTCGGGGAGAAAAAATCAGATAAAGGAATTTACAGCGAACGTAAACCCGAAGCTTTAGATATTGCTCTCCACGCGGATGATATTGCAACTGCGGGAATTTTATCGGGATTTAAGTGGATTGAACCTGCACTTCCCTTTATGTATTTTATATCGGGTTACAGGGCAGGTATAGGCTATCGAAATAACAATAAATGTTCTGATAATTAATTTTTTTCTACACACCTTCTTATACAAAAAAGGGCTCTCACTCACAGTGGGAGCTTACATTTTGAATATCATAAGATTGAAAGTTTGAAAAATATATGATAAAATAGTTACTAATGAAAGAAAGGAGTAAATATGAAACTAAATGAAGCAAAACAGATGACATTACATCAAAAGTTCTACAACTTTTGTGTTAAGGTAGTCGGGGGGGGGGCAATTTAAGAGCTTCTTCTCGAGGTTTTACACTGGCAGAGGTTCTAATAACTTTAGGTGTATTAGGTATAGTTGCAGCAATGACTTTACCTTCTCTTATTCAGGAACATCGTGAAAAACAGCGTGTAGCACAGCTGAAGAAGGTCTATTCGGTATTATCTCAAGCATTTCTAATGGCTCAAACAGAATATGGTGATATACAAGATTGGGAATATTCCAGTACAGAAACAGGTGAAACTGATGAAAACGGTGAACCTGTTTTGGATACAACGGGTCAGGAATTATTTGCTGATATCTTAAAAAAATACATTAAGCAGTCAGGAAAAACAAGCCAAACTTTCAGACAATATTTATCGCTTGATGGAAGAAATTATTCATCCGGCGGGAGTGCTGAACTTAAGGATACTTCTAATAAAATTTATACTGCAGACGGGGCTGTTATAATGATTGGATGGGTTAATAAAGATTGTAGCAGAACTGCAGCGGGATGCGGAGATATTGAAGTTTTTTTGCCCGAAAAAACGGCAAAAGTTGGTGTAAGTGCATTTTGGTTTTATATAACCCCCACAGGGATAAAGCCATACGGTCATCAGGGGCATTTACGTTCATTTGAAGATTATTGTGATATTACAAATTCTAAGGGTATAGAAGCAACGGCGCAAGGCAGAGGCTGTACTGCATGGGTTTTATATAATGAAAACATGGATTATCTGCATTGCCCTAAAAAACTCGGCTGGGATAAAGCATCAAAATGCAGATAGCGGAAACGTATCTGTTTTTGCTTCCATAATATAATCGTCCATTACAAAACCTGAACCGATGTCGGTGACAACGGCATCAACAGTTTTAAATCCCCATTTTTTATAGGCAGTAATGGAATTTGTGTTGTGCTTGTTGACAGTAAGCCTTATCGGTTTACCGTCAGCGAGCTCTCTTATTTTTTCAAAGGCTTTTGTGCCTATGCCTTTATGTCTGAACTCTTTTTTTATATAAAGTTTTGACAAAAACAGGTAATTTTTTTTGTAAGATATTCCGAAATAACCTGCTTTTTCATTATTTTGCAGAATGAAATAATATGAATAGCTTTCTTTTTCAATCTGATTTGCTATTGCTTTTTCGGATTGAAAATTTTCCACCATATAATCAATTTGTTCAACAGAAAGAATGCAAGTCCAGTATTCATGCCAGATGCTTGAAGCCAGACTTGCAAGTTCTTTTATATTTTCAACTTTCTCAAATGTAACAGTCATTATTCGATAACCGGCTGTACAAATGTTCTTGCTGCAAGTTCTTTATCGAGCATTAACAAGGCTTTTTTGTCATCACCGATAAGTTTTAATGTTGCAAGAACCTGACCTGCGTTATCTTCTTCTTCAACCTGTTCTTTTAAATACCAGTTCAAGAATGACATTGCGGCGCGGTCTTTAACTTCTTCCGCTGCATCCATTAGTTCATTAATAGAAGCTGTTACGTATTCCTCATGTTTTAAAACATTTTCGAACACATCTAAAGGAGATTTCCAGTCAACTTCAGGTTTTTCAATTGCTTCAAGAATGACAGATCCTCCGCGCTGGTTCAGGTAATCAAACATGCCCATAGCGTGTGCGCGTTCTTCTTGAACCTGTACTGACATCCAGTTTACAAAGCCTTTAAGATTTAATCTTTCAAAATATGCCTGCATTGAAAGATACAAATATTCAGAGTAAAATTCTTTGTTAATTTGAACATTAAATGCTTTTTCTAATTTTTCGCTAATCATAATATGCCTCTCTTTCTTTTTATAATTCTAGCACCAAAAATAATTTTATAAACTTTTGTTAATAAATTTTTTATTTTCAGGCAATTTTACTACTTCACATTCTTTAAGAAATTTACTATGGGAATAAATATTCAAAATAATCATCTGTATCAATACTCTGGCTTAACATCTCAGGCAAGCAGAAGCATAAAATCCAAACAACCGTCATTTAGCGGTGCAGGAAATATTCAAAGACTTACTCACATGAACATCGGTATGATGCCTCAGGGATTTATCGGACATGTCAGTTTGCAAAATGTTACAAAAGGTACAGAAGAATTCGTGAAAGTTTTCAAAAATTTTGACTGCGGAAATGAACGATATTTTTTAAAAGATAACAATGATGAAATTATCGGAGAAGTGCTGACAAAAATTAACAAGTATTTTAATTATGATAAATATATGTACAAAGATGATCCGAGCCATGTTTTAGTGGATGATTTAAGAAATTATTCCAATCCTAATACTCCGTTTTGGAATAAAAAATTAGACTGCTATAAAGGTGTAGGAACACGCCTTTTGCAGATTGCACAAAGAAGAAGCGATGAAGCCCGGTGTGTCGGCAATATCAGATTAAATTCAATGCCCGAAGCCCGTAAGTTTTATACAAACAAAATAGGAATGGTGCAGGATCCGAACAATCCTTTCAGCGGTATGCTGATAATACCGCCCGATAAAAAAGAACCTCTTTCAAGAATGTACGGCGGACTATAATTTTTTTTAAATTATCATTTCAGGTAATGAAAAATTTTCATTAATTACTTATAAGTAATTATGTTATGAAAAAAAATGCCGTAAATAAATTACTAAAAGCCCTTGGCGGAACAGTTAAACTTAAAAGAAATTCCTACAGTGATTATATAGCTTTTCATGGTATAGGAAGTGCTTATTCAAAACGCTGGCTCGGGAATATAGTTCCCGCAGATTTGCTGCAACTCACGGTAAAAGAAGCGGTGGAAATAATTGTAACCTTATCGGAAGGCGGTATTTTTTACGATGAATTTCCTGATTATATATGCACTCCGATTTATGGTGATAAATGGGGAAGGCTTGCGAATTACATTGAAATTAATGACCGTGCAATAGCAACGATGGATAACGGCTGCACCTGCAAAGGCATTTTAAGCTGTATTAAGCTCCTTCCTGCAATTCCACCTTCTGCAAAAAGCTGGTCAAATTGTATTATTTTATCTCAAATATGGCAGAATATTTACGGTGACGCTTACGAAAAAGGTCCTTTTGAAGAAAATTCAATTTATGCTCTCAGGTTAAATACGAGTTACAGTGATAATATTATTGATTATTCCATTGTTGACAAAATTTCACCGGAAGAACAGCTTAAAGCCTTTGTTGATTTAGCTCATTTCAGAGGATTAAAAGCGGGTTTCAGACATGTAATTTCTGCTGACCAGATGAAAGTTGTACGCCCGTACCGTGACGATGAAATATTCAGATGGTCTAATCCGGAGCATGTGGAAATTTATATTAATGAATGTGTTAAGCTTATGAATTTGGGATTTGAATGTATGTTTATAGATTCCGCAAAGCACATAGGCGGCTATGATATGCAGAATTATACAGGTGTAGGAGCTTTACCCGAATATCATCAGATGCAGTACATTTTGAACGAAATCCGCTCAAGAACGGGAAAAACAGACATAAGCTTTGTAGGAGAAAAAAGTTCAGATGATTTCGAACGATACAGAATGATGGGATTAAACGCGGGAACGGATTTTATTACGGGTGACAATTTCTATGCCGTAAGAGATTTGTCTGAACGCCTGAAATATTACAGAGATTACGCTCCCGGTGTAGAAGTTACGAATGACAACAACGAAGGCGGACTTTCTTATGAACAAAAATTAAACAGAATTAATTCTGCGCTTTTCGGTTTTTATCTGGCAAGCGATAAGCTGCCGAGCTTTATGCAGATGAATGATTTATTCCCGCTCAGATACGACACAAGTACGCATCACCTTATGATGACAAACCCGTCTTATTCAACCGACGGAACTGCGTTAAGTCATTGGGAAAATCTTTTTGCAAAAGATGACGGAAGATTTTACAACAAACGCGTAGGCGAACTTTTCGCTTATGCACTGAATTTATAAATAGTATAAGGAGAATTATTATGAGTTTTAACCCGCTTGAAGAAAAGGGAATTCCCGTAGAAAAACAGCTTAGAAGCTGGCATGACATTGTTAAAAGACCGTTTGACAAACATACAATCGACTGCTATTCAAGAACACGCCAAATCTTAATGAACGGTATCGAAGTCGAAGCATGGAACTTTAAGCATAATTTTGCAAGATGCTGCCCCGATATGGAAGTAAGCAAAATTATTGCATTGTCACGTAAAATTGAAGATATGCAGCAAACTACCGTTAACTGGATGACACCTGCCTGCCAGACAGTTCTGGAAACAACTCTGGGATATGAACAGGTTGCAGTTGATTTAACGGCATGGCTTGCACAAAACGAACCCGATGATTATGTTAAGGAAACTTTTAATTTCGGTTTATTAGAGGACTTTGACCACTTATACAGATACAGCCAATGGGCTTATATGGTTGACGGTATTGATCCTGACAGTATTTTGCAGGGAATGACCGATGTCGTTTTGAGCCGTCCTACACAGAACCACCATAACGATAACAGAATAAGACTGCGTAAGCATTATGACAGAGAAACAGCTTCCCCTCAAACCAAAGTTAATATCTATACTCTTGTTTCGGGTGAACAGCAGACACATAATTATTATGCAGAACACGGTATGATGTACCCGAATGATGATTTGAGAAGAACTTTCGGTGAAATCTGCGACGTTGAAGAAGAACACGTAACAATGTATGAATCTTTAATTGACCCGAATGAAACACCGTATGAAAAACTTCTTCTTCATGAATTTACGGAAGTTTGTACATATTACAACTGCTATAAGGACGAAGAGAATGATAAACTTAAACAGATTTGGGAAGAATTTCTTGCCTTTGAACTCGGTCACCTGCAAGTGGCTGCCGACCTGCTTAAAAAATATGAAGACCGAGATCCTGAAGAAATTATCGGTAATAAAATCGTTCTTCCATGCCACTTTGAAACCCAGAAAGATTATGTAACAAATATTCTTGAAAACGAAATTGATAAACGCCACGATGATAATATGGGCTATACAACAATTGATGAACTTCCTTCAGACTGGCCGAGCTATGATGTTCAAGAGACAGTTAACGGTGAAGGTGCTCCGACGGAACAAACAATTCAGCTTATTAAAACAATGTTAAATACTGATATTGTAACCGCTGATAATAAGTTAAGAAAAAAAGAACCTGACCTTCTTGAACGCGGACTTGAAGAAAAAGCGCAGGCTCCTAATACTGTGACAGTAGAAGATTATGAGGAATTTGTAAAAGTTAAACCCATGGAGTTTTAATTATGAATGAAAAAATTACAAAAATCCTTAAAATCGCAGCTTATACAGGTTTAATCGCCGCGAGTGTATTTTCTGTCGTGAAAGGTCTGAAAGAAAAAAATAAACATGATAAAAAAGAAAAAATGCTCTTGATAGCAAAGCAGCTTAATTCAGATATCAGAAATACGGAAAGAAAAACTTCACCGCGATATCATGAAAAAAATCAGGAAAAATATGATGAACTCTGGGGTGATGAATCTGCATGCAATTAAGGCGCCATAAGGCGCCTTTTTTACTTAGTACGACCGATTAATTGTATTGGAAGAAAAAGTAAACTAATGTTTTTCTTATGTATAAAAAAATTTTTTTGGTTTTTATTTTTTTGGCTTTACCCTGTTTTGCCCGAGACAATGCCGAATATATTAACACGGAATTTTGGAAAAATTTCGGCGATGATTATCTTAATTGCTATATAAGCCGCGCACTTGAAAATAACCATGATTTAAAAAAGGCAGATCTGAAAGTCGAAGAATACAGACAAAAAGTCCGTGTATCCCTCGGCAAAGAACTCCCCGCCTTAATGACCGCTCCTGCGTATCTAGGTGCTCAGGTTCCTAAAATCGATAACTTTGAACTTGATACAAATGCTTTTATTTTGCCGTTTCTGGCTAATTATGAAGCTGATTTTCTGCTTAAAAACCGTGATAAAACACGAAGCGAAAAGAAAAATTATGAGGCTGAGCAGTTTTATGAAAAAACTGTTTATATTGCGCTTGTTACCGATATTGCATCCGCTTACATAAATTTGATAAAGTTAGACAGACTTATTGAACTTCAGCAAAAAATCTTAAAAAACAATTATGCGCTTTATGACAAAACTAAATTAAGGTATGATAACGGAATTTCGTCATTGACTGATTTGAATAATGCTAAAAAAGATTTGACCGATACAAAAAACGAACTTGTTGAATATGACAGTGACAGACAGAATTTGTTATACGAACTTGCCGTTATGATTGGTGAATCTCCGGACTGCACCGATAATTTTTTAAGAGGCAGGTTTGATGAATTTGCTAAAAATTATTCCCCTCCTGACAGTATCTCTTCCGATGTAATTTACGCCCGTCCCGATGTGAGGCAGTGTGAAAAAAAGTTAGAAAAAGCCAAAATTGATATTCGTATTGCCAAAAAAGAATTTTTGCCGAGATTTAATATTACGGGAGTTTGGATATTCAATACAATTTCCCCGGGTTCGTTTTTCAGCTGGGAATCTTCAATTGCCTCTATAATGGCTGCCGCTGTTACGGATTTGTTTGCGGGCGGAAGAAAGATTGCGAATTTAAGGATTAAAAAAGCCGTTTATGAACAGCTTTTTGAAGAATACAAACAGACGGATTTAACGGCTTTAAAAGAAGTTAACGGCAGTCTTTATATGCTTAAAAACGATAAAATCAGATATCTTAATTCAAAAGAAAAAACAGAATATGAAAATTCGAATTTAAAGCTTGTAAATTTACGTTTTAAAGAAGGCACAGCATCGCAAATGGATATTCTCGAAAACCAAAACAGACTTTACGAAGTTCAAAAAAGCCTCATAAACAAACGTGCGGTTTATCTTATAGATATAATAACACTCTATAAAGCTGCAGGAGCAAAGATTTAATCAATAAGATTTACCCGTCCTGTCGAGTGGTCAAAATGACATTTGGCAATTTGTAAACGGTTATTTTTTACTGCTTCGTTAATAATAACCGAATGCTTCATCAAATAATCTTCCACCCATCTTGTATGTTCCTGTGCAAAAAAATTGTGGCATGTAATATCTTCTTTATGGTTAAGCACGGGATACACACATTTAAGGATTGATGAAAAATCTTTCATAGGCTCGGGGTAATGCTCTTTAGCATATTTCATTACTCCGCAGTCGTCGTGTCCGAGAAGTATAAGCAAAGGTACTTCAAGTTTTTTAACGGCATATTCAACACTTTCAATAATATTAGGACCCGTTGTCATTCCCGCAACTCTTACGACAAACAATTCGCCGATGCCGCAGTCAAAAATGATTTCAGGTACAACGCGGCTGTCCGAGCATGTTAGAACACAGGCGTAAGGTTCCTGATGAAACGCAAACTTCTGCAGTGTTTCAAGACTCATATTTTTTGTGGTGGGTGTCCCGTTTACAAAATTTTTATTACCATCAAGTAATTTTTCTAATTCTTTTTTTGCTCTTTCTTTCATACGAATATTCTAATTAATTTTTTCTAAAAAAGCAATAGCTCAGTTGATTTTTAATAATAATTCTTGTATAATTTTTTTGAAGGGCACCCCTTTTTTATCATATCCATATCTCTGCAGCACAAACTTCAAATTTGTTAAACCGTTAGAGAAAGGGGGTGATAAAAGTGGTTATTAATACAGAAGAACTAGCAATAATTCTTGTAATACTGCTAGTTCTAAAATAAAACCACAAGGGGCATTTTGCGGATGTTAGCGCATCCGCGCCCTTCTTTTTATATTATATCATATTTTTTTAATTTTTCAAGTCAAGCATGCCGCCTAATATTCTGTCATATTTGCGCGGGCGGAATTTCATATATCCGCTTGCGGGGGTGAAAGTCATTTCGCCGAAATAAATTTTCCCGTCAACGTTATGCAGATCTACACGGACAAATTTAAAATCTTTTGATAAGGTACGGGCTATTTCAAGCATTTCATCAAGGTTTCGGGGCGGGGGAACAGGTTCGGTGTGTAAAAAACAACCGTAATTAAAATGCAGGTTATTCCATTGTGTGTCAAACATCGTACAGCAAATTTTATCGGTTCTTTTGCCTGACGCAAAAAGAATAAGCTTCGGTTCGCCGTTAAAACAAAATATCAGATATTCAAATAACTCGGGACGATAATCTGAAAAATCTGATGAATTTTGGCACAGAGGGTGAAAATTCTTAATATATTCTTCCGTAAATATAAGCGGTTTAATGTCTTTATACTGCATTTCGTAACCGCTTTTATATGCATAATTAACTTTTAAAAAGTTATTAAAACGCACTTTTTGTGATTTATCCGGTTTTCCGCCTTCAATTACAAGAAGCTGCATATTGCATCCGTGGTTGGTTTTAATCACGAATTCTTCTGGAAGTTTTGAAAAATCAATATCTTCATATTTTTCATAAATTCCGTAAACTTTTTTTAAATATTTTTCACCTATTTTTCCCTTAACCCATTCACGTACTGCAATTTTGTCGGCAAGACGTGTTTTTATCGGTGTGCAGTCATAAATTTTCAGCCATTGAATTTTTTCCGTAAAAAGTCTTGGATTTTTCAGATTAATTATTCTTCCTTTTCTAAGAAAATATTTCCATAATATTTTGAACGTAAGCATTTTCATCCTCAGAAAAAATGAGAAAATAGTTTATATTTTCTCATTTTAAAACAATTCAGCAAACTAACTTTAGTCTTATTCGCTGTTATCTTCACCTGATGCAGGTGTTGTAGTTTCCGGTTTTGTTGACATGGTCTTTTTCTCCTTTTTCTTAATTACCAATCGACCTGAATGCAAGTATCTTAAAAGTAATATTTTTAAGATAAAAACATCCTTTAATATATAAATTAGCATATTAAAGATAATATGTCAATACTTAAAAATTATCTTTAATATAGTTTTATAATCCTCTAAATTAATTTAAACTTTAAAAAGGAGAGATTATGGACGATTTAAGGACAAAATTCGGCAAACGCGTAAAAGCAATCAGGCAAAAAAGGAAGCTGTCTCAGGAAGAACTTGCCGAAAGAGTTGAAATTGCCGTAACCAATATGGGTAAAATCGAACGCGGAGAAAGTTTTGTGACCGCTGTTACGCTTGAAAAACTTGCTAATGTTTTAGGTGTGAAGGTTCAGGATTTTTTCAAATTTGATATGTTTGTATCAGTTGATGAGATGAAAGCTGACTTAAATACTGATAATATGACTGAGGATGAAATTAAACAGCTTTACAAATTTTATAAATTATATATAAATTACTAACTTATTTGTGATAAACTATTAGCCGATAATTAGGGAGAAACTATGGAAAAGATTATTTGTTTTATAAAAAAACACGGTGATTTATTCACTTTTTTAGGGTTGCTAATTCTTTGTTATTTTATATTCTTTTTTAATATAGGCAATTATGCTTTGATGGATGTTGATGAAACAAGATATGTTTCAATGGCAAGGGACATGTTTCACAGCAAAGATTTTTTGACTTTATATTTAAACGGTGAATATTTTTTTGAAAAGCCGCCTCTTTATTTCTGGGGAGAGTGCCTCTCCTTTGCAATTTTCGGAAAGATAAATGAATTTACCGCACGTTTTCCGGTTGCTCTGTACGGTACGTTGTCGGCTTTGCTGGTTTACTTTACGGGTAAGAAAATTGTTTCAAGAAGATTTGGTTTTATATCCGCTTTAATTCTTGCGACAACTCTTGAGTTTGTTATGCTTGCCAAATTTGCAATTCTTGATATTGTTGTCACGACCTGCGTAGGATTCTCAGTTATGTTCGGTTTTTTGACTCAATTTGTGCAGGAAAAAAATAAAAAATATTTTTGGTGGCTTTTTTATATATTTTCGGGACTTGCCGTGATGGCGAAAGGTATTCCCGGATTTGTAGTTCCTTTTGCGGTTATGTTTTTTGTCACTGTTGCAAATAAAACTTTTAAGCAGGTTTTCAGACCGCAGTATATTCTGCCGGGTTTTTTACTTTTCTTTTTAATAGTTTTACCGTGGCATTTAATTATGTTTAAAATCCACGATCCGTTGTTTTTCCGTGAATATATAATTAAGCATCATTTGGAAAGATTTTTAAACTCTAATGAAATTAACCGTGAACAGCCGTTTTATTTCTATATAATAACTGTTTTGTGGGGGTTAATTCCGTGGGTGTTCTCTGCAATAGCAGTCGGAATTACAAAACTTAAATCATTCAAAAAATTTGCTGTTGAAAATTTGTCTGACAGACATAAGTTTCTTGTGTTTAACGGGATTGCATTTATTGTGACGATGCTGTTCTTTTCATCTTCCAGCACAAAACTTATAACATATATCCTGCCTGTATATTTCTTTACCGCATTTCTTGCAGGTGCTTTGTGGGAAGGTTATATGTTCAATGATAAATACAAGAAACCTGTGAATTTATCTGTTTATATTCTCGGTGGAATTTGCATATTCGCAGGAATTGTAACATGCTTTGCCAAATATGTGCTGCCTGCACAGGTGTATGCTGATTTTCTTATTATAAAGTGGTTTTGTATTGTTCTTGTGCTTGCTTTCGGAATTTCAAGCATTATATGTGCGGCAAAAAACTGCCCCAAAGGCGTTTTTGCCTGCTATGCGCTTCTCGTAATAATAACTTCGGCTTTCGGTACAAAGTTATTCTATAATATGGACTACGAATTCGGGCAAAATGATTTGATGAAGTTTGCAAAATATGCTAAAGAAAACAACAAAAAAATTGTTGTCTTAAATAATGAACGTAAATATTCTGTTTTGTATTATTACGGAAGCCGGGTTTATTTTATATCTCAGGATGATAAGCAAGAAATGGCAAAGCTCGGTCATATTCTTGATGACAGAGATGTTGTAGTTGTAGTCAGAGAAAAACAAATGCCGCAGGTGGATAAAACTCTGGATTTTGATATAATATTAGACGGAAGAAAATATTCACTTGTAAAGGTTCATTAATGCTCAAAAGGTATGAAAAGTTTCTCGAAAAACTTGACAAAAGATTAGAAAGATATTTTGAAGAGCAGTGTGAGTTTATAAAATGTAAACCGGGCTGTTCTGCCTGTTGTGAAATCGGGCAGTTTCCCTTCTCGCGGCTTGAACTGGAATATTTGATGTCAGGTTTTGTTGAACTTCCGTTCGGTGTAAAACACAATATCAAAGAGGAAATAAAACGTCTTAAACGTGAAAGACCTAAATGGCATAAATGTCCGTTTCTTATTAATAATATGTGCTGTGTTTACAAGTATAGAGGAATTGTTTGCAGAACTCACGGACTTGCGTGGTATGATGAAGATGAAAACAGAATAAGACTGCCATACTGTGTTAATAAGGGTTTGAATTACAGCAAAGTTTTTGATAGGGAAACAGGCGAAGTTCTGTTGCAAAATCCTATAAAAGAACGCCTTCGCATTGACAGTATTTTAAGAAGCCCCGAAGCTGAAAGGTTTGAACTTGAATGCGGTGAAATCAGACCGTTGATTGGTTGGTTTTAATAATATTTACTTTTTTTAGAGTTTTTTATATAATATAAGTTATAGGGAAGCGCCCGAACCTCCGAAGCGCACACAAACTATATTGCGACAATAGGGCGAGAGAGGAGGTTTCATGATAAATAGGGAAATAATAAGAAAAGCCCTACGTATGATAGGACTTTTGCTTAATTTTATCTCTGAAATCATATAGGCGCGAATAAATCGGTCGGGTTGGTCAGAACTTGACCGATTTCCCTATATATTAATATTATAACTTATATTAAAAATTTTTCAAGTGTGTAAATATTTAAAATACAAATAAACAGAGCTTAATAGTAGCGAAATAAATGTTACCAGAGCTCCGTATTTTATAAATCTCATAAATGAAATCGGATGTCCTTTTGCTGCAGCTGTTTCGCTTACTATCACGTTTGCGGCTGCACCTATAATCGTTAAGTTTCCGCCGAGGCATGCGCCCAGAGAAAGTGCCCACCATAACGGGTGATGACCTTCTCCCGCGTAAGGCAGTGTATGTTGCACCTGTGCGATCAAAGGTGCCATAGTTGCTGTGTAAGGAATATTATCAATAATTCCTGACAGAATACCCGACCCCCACAGGATAAACATTGTTGCACCAGTCAGGCTTCCGTGAGTAAGCTCTATAAGTTTGTCTGCAAGAAATCCTATGCCGCCGTTTGCTTCAAATCCTCCTATGATTATAAATAAGCCGATAAAGAAAAATATTGTAAGCCATTCGACATCCCTGTATATTTCTTTTGGTTTTTCGAATAATAAAAGAAACGATGCTCCCGCAGCGGCAAAAACGTACGCTGGAATATGTGTTATATCATGAGTTACGAAACCGAGAATTACAAGTACAAGAGTAATCATAGAACGTATCATTAATTTTTTGTTTGTAATTGTTTTTGAATTATCTAAATTTGCAATATGCTCCATTTTTTCTTTTGAAGCTTTAAGGGATTTTCTGAACATATAAATCAGCAAACCTACGCAGACCGCAAAGATTAATGCAATAATTCCCGTAAGTTCATTAACAAAATCCATAAAACTTAAACCTGCTTTTGCACCTATTATAATATTCGGCGGATCTCCTATTAAAGTTGCGGTACCGCCTATGTTTGATGCAAGAACTTCGGTTATCAGAAACGGAACGGGGTCGCATTCAAATTCTCTCGCTATAACAAAAGTTACGGGCATAATTAAAACAACAGTAGTTACATTATCCAAAAATGCAGACGCAACTGCAGTGAACGCCGCAAGTGCAAATAATACGAGTTTCGGATGCCCTTTTGTCGCTTTTAAAATTTCAATTGCCATCCATTTAAATACTCCGCTTCTGCTTGCAATATGAACGATTATCATCATACCGATAAGCAGGAATATTACTTCAAATTCAATATAATCAAAGATTGAGCGTATGTAATTTCCTGTTTGGGTATCAATTTTTCCATGGAACGGCAAAAGCCCCAGAAGCATCGTTAAAGATGCTCCTACAAGCGCAACAACAGATTTTTGAACCTTTTCCGATGCAATAAAAATGTATGCGATTAACAGAATTGCACCCGATATAATCATTCCGTGGTTTTGAACAAAATCACTTAACATAAATTTCCCTCATAAATAGTAAAAGTAACCTTTTCTTTTTCGAATTGAACCCAAAATTATTATCTGCACTCCAAAAAGAAAAACTTCCTGCAAACGGGTATATTTTTTGCAATTATAACATAAACATTAATTTGTGTAAAAATTCGCAATAAAGGGTTTAAAAAAAAGTTTGGATGAGTTATACTACCATTGTAGTAATTTTGTGTGATATTTAAAAATTTAACTTGTATTGTGCTGTTTATTTAAACAGTATGTTATGCCGTCTAAATGGCGTATTGTTTTTCAAAGAAACTATTATAAAATAGTTTAAGGAATGTAAAACTCAACATCAAATTCAGCAAAAACAGTTTATCAGTTGTTTTATAGAAAATGTGTGTAAGCAGGTGTAACTTTTGAACGAAAACAAGGAAAAATTAACAGAAAATATTAAGGCTGAAAAGCCTGCGAAAACAAATAAAGCTGTTTCAAATCCGTTATCGAGACAGTTAAATTCGCTTAAAAAACCTGCTTTGAAAAACATTGAGCCCGTAAAAACGAAACCTGATACACCCGCACAAACACAGGAAAAACAAGAAGCAAAGAGAGCTTCAAACCCGATAACATCAGAAACTTCAAGTATTGTTGCACGTATTAACAACTTTAATACCAACAAAACCGCAAACAGAATGTATGCAGGGTATATGAATGCTGCTAATGCAAGTTCTCACAGAGTTATTGATTATTCGGAACTCGTGAATAATTTGAATGCTGCTTTGTCTGATAAGGCAAATGTTCATGACCTGTTTGCGGCGGTTCATGATTTGTTTACCGAGAAACTTAACAGTGTATTTACCGCCTTCGGTATTTTCCATGAAAAATCAAAATGTATTAATTTGAAATTGTTTAATTCAATGGGAAGTTCTTACACGTCGAAAATTTTTCTTTCTGATGAAAATAACCCTGTTATTCAGTGCTTTAACGGCAGTGTACCCGTACTTAGGGATGATAACAGCTTTTTGAACATTCCGTATCTGCAAAAATCTCCTTCCGTATTACTGCCGCTGATATCAGTTAACGGCTGTAAAGGGGTTATGATAATCGGTAAGGATTTTCCTGAAAATCGTATCGGACTTTTTTCTTTCATATCAAATTACTGTGCGATGTTTATGCAGAATGTCGAACTTTTGGAACAGACAAATAAGTTCGCAAATACCGATACCTTAACCGGGCTTTATACCCACAGAGGATTTCAGGAAGTTCTTAAAGCAGAGCTTAAAAGAGCGGAAGATAATGAAGCTAATCTTTCTATAATTATGCTCGATGTTAATAACATTTCAAAGATTAACAGGGAACTCGGACATGCTAAGGGTGATGAAGTTATTAAACTTCTTGCCGAAAAGGTTAAACAGAATATAAGAAGCACTGATAAAGCCGGACGTTACGGCGGCGATGAAATTGCTATAATTCTGCCTGATACGAACACTCCCGATGCCAAGTATCTGGCTGAATATATTACATACTGTTTATCATGTTGTTTTGTGGATGATGTCGGTCCGGTTAAAGTTTCGGTCGGTATCGCTACTTATCCCGAATGCAGCAGAGATCAGGAAAAATTGCTTATCCTCGCTGAACAGGCAATGTATATTTCTCAGGCTAAAGGTTATAAAGAGGGAATGTCTGCAATAATCAGTTCATCCGATTTCAATTTCTGGGATGATGACGCTCTTAATTCTTTTGCTGAAGTTGTTGCTAAACGCCATGCACAGCTTGGAATTGATTTTGAAGAAGAACTTGTCCATAAATTTAATAATGAACAAATCGTTTCTCAAAATCATTTGATGGAGCTTGCAAACTCTCTTGCAGGTGCAATTGATGCAAAAGACCCTTATACAAAAGGTCATTCGACATCCGTTTCAAGATACTCGGAAGCTCTTGCACGTGCTATTAATCTTCCTGAAGATGAGGTTCAAAGAATTAAACTCGGTGCGTTGCTGCACGATGTCGGTAAAATCGGTATTCCTGAAAATGTTTTGAAGAAGCCCGGTAAACTTGAAGGCGAAGAATGGGAAATTATGAAGCAGCACCCTGTAATCGGCGCAGAAAAAGTTTTGAAACCCAATGAAGCTTTAAGAGATTTAATTCCGATTGTAAAATATCACCATGAACATTTGGACGGAAGCGGCTACCCCGAACATTTAAAAGGAGATGAAATCCCCCTTGCTGCAAGAATTGTTGCAGTAGCTGACACATATCATGCTCTTATTTCCGACAGACCTTACCGCAAGGGCATGAGTGTAGAAAAAGCCTGCGAAATTTTGAAAGACGGTGCAGGAAAACAATGGGATCCCGACCTTGTCCGTCAGTTTATCAGTATTGCTCCGTCTTTATCAACGAGTATATAAAATTTTATAATATAATAGTTTAAAAGAAAGGAGCAATTATGAGAAAAATTAAATCAGAACAGGCACATGATTTTTGCAAATTTAACCATACTTGTGTTGAAGTGCCTGCGTACGAAGTACTCGGGGGGGGGGCAGCTTAAAGGCTTCTTCTCAAGGATTTACGCTGGCGGAAGTATTGATTACCCTCGGAGTAATCGGCGCAGTTGCCGCACTTACAATGCCTTCGCTTATAGCAAATTACAGAAAAGAAGTTCTCAGGGCGCAATTTAAAAAGGCATATAGCGAGATTTCGCAGGCAGCACTTCTTTTGCAGACTAAAGAAGAAATAAACATTTTTGAATACGCTAAATCTTACGATAGTCAGCGGGCGCTTGACATATTAATGTCTCAGCTGCAAGGGGCTGTAGTACTGGAAGGTTCATCGACTTATTCCAACTTTACAAGAATATTTTATCATCCCAAGTTGTTAAATAAAATTGATAAAGCAGGTCAATATTGCGATAAAACTAATGTTTACAGGACATCAAACGGAATATTTTATTCAATGGATGATCATCCCAAAGATGAAAGTATTGCTGATCCCAAACTTTGTATAGATATAAACGGGATATCAGGTCCGAATGCATACGGATATGACCTTTTTGTATTTGTTTTTACAAAAGAGGGAAAAGTTGTTCCGTTTAAATATAAATGGACTGTTTACCAAACAGTCGAAGAACTTGAAAATCCTGCTGAGCAATGCAGTTATTCCGGCATAAGCAATCCTGCATCGTGCAGTTATTATGCGTTAGCTGACATAAGCCCTCAAGATGCTTCGAAAAGCTATTGGAAGGACTTTTTAAAGTAAGCCGCTTGCATAATTTCGAAAATAGTGTATAATGATAAGAATTAAAGGAATTTTGCAAGAGGTTTCTTTAAAGTACCAATTTAAATCAGGAGAAGAAAAATGTACCAAGATGAAAAACTTGTATGTGAAGATTGCGGCGCAGAATTCGTCTTCACTGCAGGTGAACAGGAATTTTATGCTGAAAAAGGTTTGGTAAACAAACCGAAAAGATGTCCGGAATGCAGAAAAGCACGCAGAAAAAACAACAGAAGATCAAGAAAAATGTATGAAGCTGTATGCTCAAAATGCGGAGCTCAAACTCAGGTTCCGTTCAAACCTATTCCGGGAAAAGAAGTCTATTGCAAAGATTGCTTTACTAAAGAACAGGAAACTGCATAATATAAAAATTATACATACAAAAAACAGACCGTTATATTTAACGGTCTGTTTTTATTTTAAACGCCTATACAGCTGTTTAAATATTCTATTGTGCTTATTTTTTCGTCGTACAAATACTTGATGAAATTCAAATATGCTGCATTGTAAGAAGTTATTACCAGATTTATTTCAAATCCGTCGGTGCAGAAAGGCTCGTAATCATAAACCACATAACTGTTATATTTACTTTTCCACTCCTTTCTTTCGATACGGCTGTTGTTTTCTTCTACAATATCTTCTAGCCATGCAAGAATGTCTTTATTCACATTTTTCATTTCCAAGCGATTGTACTTGCTGCAATCATGACAATCATTTCCCATTAACATGTTAATCACTCCACAAATATGTTATATGTAAATTGTAAAGCTTTTTTCTTTTAAAATAATCCCCTTTAGGTATAAGCGTTAAATAGTAAAATATGGTGATTTATTATTTTGTTTTTATTTCTTTATAATTAATTGAAAAAAATTCCTGATTTTTATAAAATTAAAAGAAACTTCCGGAGTATTTTAATGAACGAAAAACGTATTTTGATTGTTGACGACGACGACGAAATCAGAGAACTATTAGAGTTTGACGTAAGAGCAAGCGGATATTTTGTTGATACTGCACGTGACGGATTGGAAGGATTAAACAAAGCATTGAATAACACTTACGATTTAATTCTTCTTGATGTTATGATGCCTAAAATGAACGGATTTGATGTTTGTAAAAATATCCGTCAGGCAAGACTTGCAATTCCGATTTTAATGCTTACGGCTAAAGGAACTATTGATGATAAAACAGAAGGTTTTGACTGCGGGGCTGATGATTATCTTGTCAAACCGTTTGATATTCAGGAAGTTCTGTTAAGAATACGTGTCTTGCTTAGAAGGAATCAGATTGAAGATAAAACGGCTTTATCCGATGAAGTTTTGCATGCGGGAGATATTGAAATTTTTCCCGAAACTCTTGAAGCGGTTATTGTTAATAAAAAAGTTAAGCTTACGCCGACAGAATTTGAAATATTATATTGCCTGATGCAGCATTTTAATAACGCTGTAACTCTTGCTACACTTCTGGATGAAGTTTGGGGTTATGACAGCAACGAAGATGTAAGAATGCTGAGGGTTCATGTGGGCGGTTTGAGAAATAAAATTGAGCCTGATACAAAACATCCAAAATACTTGCATACGGTTACTAATGTAGGCTACAAATTAACGCCGTTCGGTGAAGGTTAAGATATTATGTTTGGAAAACACCTGAAAATAGTTGAACAAATTGCAATCGTATTTATTTTTGCGGTTATTGTTCCTATGACAATAAGCGGGTTTATTATAAACAATATTAACCAGCAGTCGATGCGATATCAGCTTAGAGAATCCGCTGTTCTGATTGCAAATATGGTGTCAGATGAGATTGATTTTTTCAATAAGACTGTTTCCAGCAATCTTGATCAAATTGTTTATTCTCTTAATTACCTGCCTGCAAAAAAGGCAAAAAATGACTATCTCCGTTCCGTTGTCAAAAAACTTCCCGATTGTGAAGAGTTGAAAATAGTCTCACCTGAACAGCTGGATGAAATTCATGAAAGAAACAAAATTAACAAAAAGGCGACAGTTCCGGTAAAAATAAATGACACTCAATTTCTTGTAGCAACTTATAAAATGGACGCAATAAAAGATGAATTATTTCGTTCAATTGCTGATGATAAAAGACAGATTTATGTTCTTACAAATGACGGGGATTTGATTGCTGAACATAATTATACTGAAGAAGCTTATAAAAAAACGGTTTCTCTTTTGCCTGACAGGCTGAAAAAAAACAAGCCCGTAATATTCGGAGATGTGAAAAATCAGCCCCTTGTTTATGTTTCAAAAGATGACCCGAAAATTACAATTATAGTCAATACAACAGAAAAGGTTACGCGTAAAGCTATTACAAATAACAGTTTGAAAATAATTTTATCCTGTCTTTTTGCAACTTTTACAATTATATTTGTGGTTGCATTATATACGTATTATCTTTACATCAATATAAGACAATTATTTAAAGGGATTATTGCAATTTCAAAAGGTAATTATGAACGGCAGATAAGACTTTTGACTACTGCATTTACACCGCACGAAATAATATTTCTTGCATTTGAATTTAACCGTATGGCAACAGAAATTCACAAATCATACATCCAGTTAAAGAAAAATAACGTGGAATTGAAACAGTTAAACGAATTCCGCTCAAATCTTATTGATACCGTAAGCCATGAACTTCGTACTCCGTTGACAAGTATTCAGGGTTATACATCAAGGCTTATGCGTCAGGATATTAAAATTGATGAGGAAACAAGACAAAAATCTTTGAGAATAATTAAGGAGCAATCAGAGCGTTTAAAACGTTTAATTGAGGATTTACTGACTATCCCGGATATTGAAGGAATGCGCCTGAGAACAAAATCCGAGCAGGTCTGGGTTCCCGAAGTTCTTGAAGAAGCGAGAATATTGATTAAAAATAAAGACAACAAAGAAATAATATTTAATATCAGCGATGATTTTCCGTTGGTGGAAGCTGATAAAGACAGGCTGCTGCAGGTGTTTGTAAACCTTCTTGAAAATGCCGCAAAATATGCCTCAGAGGGGTCAAAAATTGTAGTTGATACTGCTGTTGCCGGCGGTAATGCAAAAATATTTGTTAAAAACGACTGTGAAGTAATTCCTCCTAAAAAGTTAAATAAGCTGTTTGAAAAATTTATTCGTCTTGATGATAATACCACAAGAACAACACGCGGCACAGGGCTGGGGTTGTTTATAGTTAAAGGACTTGTAGAGGCTATGAACGGTGAAATTACACTTCGCAGTGATAAAGAGTGCGGTTTTTGTGTTGAACTGACGCTGAAACTTGTCAAAGTTACGGAGAATGTATAAATGAAACGTGCCGTAAAACTTGCCGAAAATGCTAACGGAGAAATTCCTGTCGGGGCAATAATAGTTAAAGACGGTGAGGTTATAGCCGAAGCATTTAACCAAAAAGAAACACTTAATGATGTAACTGCTCATGCAGAAATTCTTGCAATTCGTGAAGCCGAACGAAAACTTGCCCGCTGGCGTCTTGATGACTGCGAAATGTATGTTACTCTTGAACCCTGTCCGATGTGTGCATGGGCAATAGTTTCGGCGAGATTAAAAACTGTTTATTTCGGCTCATACGACCATAATTACGGAGCTCTTGGCTCTGTTACGGACGTGAGAAAACTTGCTAATTCAAAAATGAAAGTTTACGGGGGGATTTTGGAAGAAGATTGTGATAAAATATTAAAGGAATATTTCAAGGAGCTGAGAAATGATTACAAAAATCGAGATTGATAAATTAGCCGAAACTTATGAAACCGTTGATTTTATAAAAGATGACCCTGTCAGAGTTCCGAATAGATTTACTGATAAGAAAGATATAGAAATAGCGGGTTTTATTGCATCTATTGTTGCTTACGGAAGGCGTGAAGTTTTTTTGAAAAAGCTTGATACACTTTTCGAGATTGCACAGAATGAACCTCTAAATTTTATTTTAAATTTTGAATCGAAAATTCTCGGTGATTTTAACTATCGTTTTGGAAAGCCTGATGATTTTGCGCAGATTTTTATGATAATGCGTGATTTGTATTCAAAACAAGGCGGACTTGAAGAACTTTTCAAATACGGTTATGAAAATCCTGTATCTGATAATATGTTTATACCTATTACTGACTATTTTTATTCCCGTGCAAAAGATAATACTTCTCAAGGATTTCGTTTTATGATACCGGATGCACGCAAAGGCAGTGCTATGAAGAGAATGTGTATGTATCTCAGGTGGATGGTCAGAAAAGGTCCTGTGGATTTCGGTATATGGAATTTTATGAAACCGTCGGAACTTTTAATCCCTCTTGATACTCACGTTGCAAGACTTTCAAGAGAAATGGGGCTTCTGACAAGAAATGCAAATGATTTTAAATCAGTTCTTGAAATTACCGAAAATCTTCGTAAATTTGACCCTGAAGACCCGACAAAATATGACTTTGCACTGTTCGGTTACGGGGTTAATAATAAAGGGTAATGCATGAAAAAAAGTATTATTAGTACTAGTATATATATTATTCTTGTGCTTATTTTGTTTGCATTGGTTATAATTTTTTATCCGTGTAAAGGTTATTTTTCTTGTGACAGATTGCAAAATATTTGCAGATATGAGCGTGTTTCCGTTTTTAACCGGAAATACATCAAAACAGCTAAGTTAAGCTCGCTTTCAAACGCTCAATATACTTCGCTTATTGCAAGACACAGGCATGATGATTTAATGTATCTTATTGATTATGATAAAAGCCGCGATGATAATGTATTTGTACAATTCAGTTTTCCGACATTGCATGATGCCAGAGATACAGGTAATAAATTTGATGCTTACTTAAAGTCGAATGAACAGGAATTTAAATATACAGATAAAGGGCAGGCAAAAACATTTCGCAATATAATGCTGTTTTTAACTGTTTGTTTATTAATCAGTTTAGCTAATTTTTATTTTAATCCGCAAAATGATTATTAAAAACGGCTGCGCTTTTTCTTTAGTGAATACCGGATAAATATATACAACACCTGTGTATCGGGTGGAGCGGCAAGCTCCCTATTCGCCCAGATTTATTTGCGAGAATTGAACGATTTTGTTTTTACCGCGTTTTTTAGCATTGTATAATGCATGCTCTGCATAACGGATTATTGTATTTGCATCTTCTTCTGTATTTTCAATACAAGGATAAGTTGCTATGCCGCCTGAAATTGTAATAGGATGTCTTTCTTCTTCTCCGGCGGGTATAAATTCCATTCTTTCAATATCTTTTCTAAATCTTTCCGCAAATAAAAATGCATTTTCTTCAGAAGTGTTAGGCAGGATAAGTAAAAATTCTTCATCGCCGTAACGGGTAAGGATATCTTCTTTTCTGATAAGCTGTTTTAATTTATCAGCGATAGAACGAAGCAGAACGTCGCCCCATTCGTAACCGTAAATATCATTTACAACCTTGAAAAAGTCAAGGTCAAAAAGCAGGCAGGAAAGTTTTGTACCGTAGCGTCTTGCTCTTGAAATTTCCTGATCAAGACGTTCCTGCATGTATTTTCTGTTATGCAGACCAGTTAATTCGTCTGTTGTAGATACAACTTTGAGTTTATCGCGTAATTCTTTATATTTTAAAAGGGCATTAGCTCTTATAACAAGTTCCATGTTGTCTACAGGAGTTTTTATAAAATCAAAAATGACAGCTCTTACGGTTGTACCTTTGAAAACGTCGCCGATAAATAATGTCGGAGCTTTGAATTTTGTTGTCATTAAAACGTCTTTGATATTCGGAACACTTTCTACAACTACAAGTCCGGGGTTAAGTGTTTCGTAATCTTTAAGATTTTCAGCACTTTCAATTCTTACGTTTGTATCATCTATCTGCGCTAAAACATCTGCGAGTTTTGATTCATTTTTATCTGTATAAACAACAACATTTTTCATTTTTATAATTCCTAAACTTTTAGTCTCTCTATTCTTTATTTATACCATATTGAGCCGTTTAAATCAATAGGTAAATAAAATTTAATAAAATGCCGTACACGCTTTTTCCATGCTAAAATCAGTATATGCTAAGCGTAAAAATAAAACCGATGCAAAAAGATGATCTTGATGCTGTAATTTCAATTGAGGCACAGGCATACGGTCCTCATCACTGGTCTAAAGATTCGTTTATGAGTGAATTATCCAATGATCTGGCAAAATATTTCAGTGTGTTTAACAGTGACGGGGATTTGATTGCATACTGCGGCTGCTGGCAGATTTTAGAAGAGGCTCATATAACCAATATTGCAGTATCTCCTGCTTACAGACGCAATCACATTGGTGAGACATTACTAACAACAATAATCGATGAGTGCTACAGAAATATGGCGAAGTACATTACACTTGAGGTTCGTGTAAGTAACAAGCCTGCAATAGCACTGTATGAGAAATACGGGTTTAAATCTCTCGGGACAAGAAAAGGTTACTATCAGGACAATAATGAAGATGCTTTAATAATGTGGACAGAAAATATTTTTTACGATAAATTTAAATCAGGATATGAAAAAAATGTCGCTGTTCTAAAGGGGAAAATTAATATTTTATGACAGACACTGCCGCGCCGAAAATAAGGGTAATTAAAAAACAAATTGAAGGTATAAGATTAACTTTCGGAAGTTTGCTGCTTGTTTTATGCTGTACGTTTTTAATTATACTTGCAACGTTTGTTCAGTTTAACGTAAGTCATTTTATACTTCCGTTAGGACTTTTTAAGGGTGAACCTCTTGTATTAAGCGATTATATTCATACATACAGGCTTATTCCTCAGGTGCCGATAATTATGTTCGTTGGTGCTTTTCTCGGCAGAAGATACGGTATAGCAAGTATTTTATTATATATTTTGCTCGGTTTGTTTATCATTCCCGTATTTGCGCTTGGCGGAGGACCTAAATATATTTTTGAATACAGTTTCGGGTATATTCTGGCTTATATTCCTGCGGTATTTTTTGCAGGCTCTATTTTAAAAAGCGGTTATACAAACAGAAATATGCTGCATGCTGTTCTGGTCGGAGTTTTAACAATCCATCTGATAGGTGTTTTATATATGCTTTTTATTGCAGGGCTTAGACATGAAGGCTCTGAATTTATGCTGGGTTGGATTGCTGCTCAGAGCGGTGTCAAAATTATTTATGATTTCGTTTTTAGTTTTGCAGCGGTATTTGTTGCAAAGTACGCAAAGATTATTCTATGGTTTTTTATGTAAGGAGTTAATTTATGAAAATTCAATCATTACAAAGTCCCTCTTTTGGAAACAGCAGACCGAAGTTTGATGTTCAGGGGCATTCTGGGTCAATGTATGATAATCTGCACAATTGCAAACAGACTTATAATTCACAGAATATAATCGATGCTGTTGAGAGCAACAATGTAAAAAAAATACTCGTAAGCTCTCTTTCAGGTTTAAATCCTCAGGGAAGCGATGTTTTTCAATCGGAACTTAAAGCTGCAAAAGAAATGGAAATTATAACGGGAAACGGGAATGTAAGGATATATCCTCTTATATCTTGTCAGCCCGGAATTTCAAAAGACAGCGGCGTTGTTGAAAAGTTAATTGAAGGCGGTAAGTTTTACGGGATGAAATTTCACCCGACTAATACGCAAAAATCAGTGAAAGATAATTTTGAAGCGTATTCAAAATATTTATCACTTGCCGAAGAAAAAGGACTTCCTTGCGTATTTCATTCAATTAGCGACGGGAAATCAGACCCTGTTGAGATTATAAAATTGGCTGAAAAGCATCCGAAACTTCCTGTTGTTCTCTACCATATTGATTTAATGGCATCGCCCGAGCAGATGGGTAAAACAATTGACAATATTTCAAATTCCGTAAAAGGCGGCAAATCCAATCTTTTTGTTGACATATCATGGCTTACGGGGCTGTTTGATAATGCCGGACAAAATAAAAATACAATTAAGCAGGCTCTTGAAAAAATAGGACCTGAAAGAATTTTATTCGGTTCCGATACTCCTATCGCGGAAATGGGCGACAAAGAGAAATACGGAAAATTTGCCGATTTTGTGGAAGATACCGTAAAAGAATTCTATAAGGATAAACCCGAGGATGCCGAAAAAGCCTTAAACAATATTTTTTATGATAATGCGGAAGAAGTATTTATTAATAAAAAATGGTATCAAAAACCTGTAATAAAAGGAATTAAAGGGCAGGTTAAAGAAGCTTCATCATCCAAAAAAGGTTTACTTATTGCGGCCGGTGTTGCTGCCGCAGGTATAATAGCACTGGTTGTAAAATCAGTCTGTGATGACGCTAAAAAAGCTAAAGCAGCTGAAAATAACCCGTCCAAAGTTGTTAAGCACTAATTGCAGAAACAGGCTGAATAATGGTTTACACCTACATTATCAAGCAGGGGGATTTCTTTTGTGCAAATTTCAATGCATTTCGGGCATCTGGGGTGAAATCTGCAGCCATTTATATCCTGCATAATATTAGGCGGCTGCCCCTGAATTGTTTCCAATCTCGAACACCTGTTAGACGGAAGTGAGCGTAAAAGTGCCGTTGAGTAAGGATGTTTGGGATTTGCAAAAAATTCTTTTGCAGGTCCTGTTTCAACAATCCTACCTGCGTACATTACGGAAACATAATCGGCGTTTTCTCCCACAAGCGCAAGGTCATGTGTAATTAAAAGAACAGATGTATTTGTGTTATTTTGAATTTCTTTTAGAAGCTTCATTATCTGTGCCTGAATGGTTACGTCAAGAGCGGTTGTGGGCTCGTCTGCAATTAATATTTCCGCGTTGCAGGCAAGTGCCATTGCAATTATCGCTCGTTGTTTCATACCGCCTGAAAATTCATGCGGATAAGCTTTCATTCTTTCTTCTGCACAGGGAATTTGAACGGCTTCAAGAGCTTCTATGGCTTTGTTGTAAGCTTCTTTGCCTTTAAGATGCTGATGGATTTTTATAACTTCCAAAAGCTGATCGCCGACAGTGTACAGAGGGTTTAAAGATGTCATAGGATCCTGCGGAATAAGTGCGATTTTAGCCCCTCTTGCATGCTGTAATTCTTTTGCGGAAGCTTCAAGCAGATTATTTCCGTCAAACAAAATCTCTCCGCCCGTAATCTTTGCCGTTTTCGGCAGTAATTGTAAAATGCTCATGGCACTAATTGTTTTACCGCATCCTGATTCTCCCACAAGAGCATGCATCCTGCCCTTTTCAAGTGTAAAAGAAACATTAAACAATGCCTGACGAAATCCGCATTCGCAATTAAATCCCAGATTTAAATTTTTGACCTCTAATATCGGCATAAGCCTATAATACATCATAATCCGCAATATGTGAATAGTCTTGTCGGGTGCTTTTGTTAACAAATATTAAGAAAATTTTTAATTATCATGCAATTTTTTTTACAAAAAATTTTTTATAAATGCATAGGGGATATTTAAAAGTTTAATTTTCTTGTCACGGGGAAAATTAGAAAGGGAAAAAAATGACAGACGTAAAAAAAGTTGATTTAGTATCTGCTAAAAATACTCAAAAACAAGCAGTTACAGATCCGGTTGAAAAAGAAAAAGCAGAAAAAGCAAAGTTAAATGCAGAAATTCAAAGAGAACTTGCAACAAAAAAAGCCAGAAAAGAAGCTGTTGAAGAAGCAAAACAGGCATACTTAAAGTTCGGCACTGTTGAAGGTAAAAAGATTGAATCCGAAAAAGAAGCTCAGAAAATGGCTGAAAACTATGTAAAAGATAAATATTATGAAGAAAAATCGGATGCTACTCAGGTATTTATGGATAAACAAGCTTACAAAGCCGCCGAAAAAGAACGCAAAGAACAGAGAAAAGATTTAGTTGAACAGTACAGAAACGAAGGCTTAAGCAGAAAAGAAGCAAAACAAAAAGCCGATGCTCAATTAGTTGAAAATGAATATGTAAGCGGTAAGAAAACACGTAAATACGTTGAAGGCAACAAAGATTTGTTCTATGACGAAAATGGTAATTTTTCAAGTGATAAATTCAAACAAACAGCCTTAAAATTCGCTAACACCCATACACAGGAAGGTGAAGCCGAAAACCATTATTTAAGTCTTAAAGAAAGACGCGAAGTTGCAGAAAAAGAAAATGTTAAAGCAAGCGTAATTAAAAATATAGCTAAAAAATCTAACTTAGGATACGAAAAAGATAATACAAATCTTTACAGAGGTCTTTATGTTGCAGGTGTAACAGGTGTCGGCGCAGGTTTAGGCGCAGCACTCGGAGCATCAGGCATACTTGCGGGTAATGTTGTTGCAACTGCAACTTCCACTGCAACATCAACATCCAGTGCAACCGCAAATATTTATGATAACGCAGGTAACATCATAGAATCATCAACAGCAACCGATACTGCTACAGCTACCGACACAGCAACTGCTAAAGCAAAATCAGGCTTAAGCAAAGCGGGACAAGGTGCAGCAGCAGGTGCATTAATCGGTCTTGGTTTAGGTTTAAGTGCAATGGGCTTTATCAAAGACAAAGGCAGCAAAGAAGCTAAAATCTATACACCGGGAAAAGCTGCGGAAATACAGCCTGACCCTATTCCGGAAATTACGACAGCATCTGAACCGACACCTGTTCAGCATGACGAAGCAACAACTCCTTGCCCTCTTACTCCTGGTGAAGAAAAAGAAGAATATTGTGATTATAAAGTTAAAAAAGGCGAATACTGGCGTGGAATTGTCAAAGCAAAATATACTCATGAAGACGGTTCAAAATTAACTCCTGATGAAGAAGTTGCAATAGTTCATCAGTTGAAACAGAAACATGGTATTACCGATTTTACAAAAAATACACAACCTCCTGTAATGCGTTTATACACAGAATTTAACGGCAAAAAGTACAATGTAGACTGCGATGCCGATGTTAAAGAAAAAACTTCAAAATTCGCACCTGCAAAAAGATATACAGGTAAAGCCGCAGACGGAACCGTAAGATATTTCTACACAGACTGCAACGGTAACAGAAGTCAGTTCTTTAAAACAAAAGAAGAACGCGATGCCGCAATGAAAGCAGCTGAACAACCCGCAAAAGCAGCTTAATTATCAACTAAATTACGTCTCCTTTATATAATAAAAAAAGACCTTCCACCCTCAGGAAGGTCTTTTAATTTAAGACGTAAATACCATGTTCTGTAGTAACAAGGTTATTTGCTGTCCAATAATCATCTGTGGGGTTAAACTCCGCATTAACACTAAAATAAGTAGAACCCGAACCTGACATTGTTGATTGCGGGTATAAGTCTTTTATATCCTGTAATTCTCTGTAATCATCAATCAAAGCCCATTCAAGGTCATTTTTAAAATTGTCTTTCTGACCGTATTTTGATTGAAATCCTGCTGCTTGTTTTTGTGAAAACTTAGTGTAAGCTTCTTTGGCGCTTATCCCGAGGTTTTTGGGCTTAATCAAAGAAACATTCATTTTTTCAAACGGAAGTTTTTCTAAAACTTCTCCTCTGCCTTTTGTCATTTGCCGTCCGCCCTCAAGGCAGAAATTTAAATCCGAGCCGAGTTTTGCACATAATTTATGAAGTTCCGTCAATGATAAAGGCTCGTTAAATATTTTATTTAAACCGTATAATGTCCCTGCCGCATCGGTACTTCCTCCTGCAAGACCTGCGGCAACGGGAATATTTTTATCTATATAAATTTCAATTTTGTGCGGCGGAAGATTTGTATGTTCAATAAAAAGCATTGCGGCTTTATAAACAAGATTTTTTTCGTTATACGGGATTTCCGTACTGTTTCCGGAAAGCTTAATTTCAAATTTTTCTGCCGCATTTGCACTTATCGTCAAATAATCATACAGGCTTATTGTCTGCATAATGCTTTCTATATTATGAAAACCGTCATCACGCTTTCCTGCAACCTTAAGGGTTAAATTAATTTTTGCGGGACACTGGATTTTAGTTTTCATTAAGTGCCTCCGACAATTTTCCGAAAGTTTCTATTGAAAGTTTTTCACCTCTTACATTTTCATCAAGTCCGAGTTTTATTAATGCTTTTTGAATATTTTCTTTTGAGAAGCCCCCTGAAAGAAGGCAGTTTTTAATATTTTTTCTGCGTTGCGAAAATGCCGCCTTAACGGTTTTTCTGAAATGTGTATAATCTTTTAATTCAAGAAGCGGTTTTTCTCTTACATCAAGTTTAACAAGAGCGGAATTAACTTTAGGCGCGGGGTAAAAAGAGCGTCTGCCGACAAGTTTCATAATTTTTACATCTGCCCAGAACCGCGACAAAATTGTTAAAAGTCCGTATTGTTTGCCTGATGAATTTTCATCTGCCGCCATTCGTCTTGCAACTTCTTCCTGAACCATAAGCAGGATATCCGTGATTTTGTTTCTGTTTTTGTTGTTTAAATCATCAATTTCACCGAGAAGATGCGCAATAATAGGGCTTGTAATGTAATATGGAATATTTGCAACAACTTTAACTTTGCCTTCACAAAGTTCCGACAAATCCTGTTTTAAAATGTCGTTATGTATAATTTCAAGATTTGGTGCATTAAGTTTATTAAGTTCTTTTATTGCATCCTCATCAAGTTCAATTGCGATAACGCGTTTGGCATGCTTGATTAATTGTTCGGTTACAAAGCCGACGCCCGGTCCGATTTCAATAACGGTATCATCGGGTTTGATGCCTGCAAAATCAATTATATCAGCGATTGTCTGACCGTCAATGAGAAAATTTTGTCCCAGTCTTTTTTTTGTTCTGAAGTATTTTGCCCGTTCGAAGTAGTTCATCTTACCTATAATAATACCACACACAGGTAAATGTTTTAACAAAATGTTTTTGATAATTTTGTGGATGTTATAATGGAATAGGGGGTAAATGTGAGTAACATTCAGACACAGGAAAAATTAGACAAAAAAGATATTGTAAAACTTTTTAAAGACGGATGCAAATCTTGTGAGGAGCATAAGATTGGGATTGAATACGAAAGACTTCCGATTTTTTCTGTGACATCTAAAGCTGCAGATTATTCTTCGGAATTCGGGGTGTGCAATTTTCTTAGAAGTTTTGCAAAAGAAGAAAATTGGGACTATATAACAGACGATTATAACATTATAGGTTTGAAACAGGGGCATGATACAATTACTCTTGAACCCGGATGCCAGATTGAATTAAGTTTAAAACCCGAAAGGACAATCGGAGAACTTAAAAACAAAATAAATGACTTAGACAAAAACATGAAACCCGTTTTGAATAAATCGGGCATAACTCTCTTGAATTATGGTGTTTCTCCTCTTTCAACCCATAAATCCATAAGTCTTATTCCTAAAAAGCGCTATCACTTAATGGCAAAATATCTCTGGGGAATTTTATCCGACGTTATGATGAGAGAAACAGCAGGTATACAGTGCTGCATTGACTTTGAGAATGAAGAAGATGCAATGAATAAGTTTCGAATTGCAAATAAACTTACTCCTTTTATGACTGCAATGTTTGCAAATTCTCCTATAAGAGGCGGGGTTGAAACAGGTTATAAAAGCTTTCGTGCCTTGAGCTGGCTTAATACGGATAATGACAGATGCGGTTTTGTGGGGCAGATTGATGACAAATTTTCATTTGAAGAATATGTTGATTATGTCCTTGAGGCGCCGATGATATTTATAAACCGTGAATCAGGCACAATTCCGGTTAACGGAAAAATAAACTTTTTAGAATTTATTCAGAACGGATTTGAAGGTTTTGAGGCTGATATTGACGACTTTAAACTCCATGCAAATCTTTATTTTCCCGAAGTCCGTATGCGTAATTTTGTTGAAATACGAAACCATGATTGTGCGGGCAGGGATTTGCAATATTCAATACTCGCAATTTACAAAGGGATTTTATATAATCATTGTGCAATGAATGAAATTGAGGAATTATTTAAATTTTTTGAATACAGGGATTTTTCAGAACTTCGCTACAATGTCCCGAAAAGTGCTCTGAATGCTCGTATCGGTAAATATTCAGTAAAAGATATTTCAAAAGAAATTCTGTACATAGCCGAAAAATCATTAATAGGTATGGATACGGGAGAGGAAAAGTATCTTGAAGCAATAAAGGAATACACATTAAACGGCATAAGCCCTGCGGATGTAATAATCCGTAACTGGAACGGTTTGTGGAACAAAGATGTTAAAAAGTTAATAAAATTCGTAAGCGAATAGAATAAAAGACACGGAATGCCACTATGTCTACACCCCGTGTCTTGTTTATCGATTACCGTCGCCTGGGATTTGCGGCAATTGCGCTTAGCTTTGCTTAAAATCTGTTCTTATATAATCATCAGTTTTAGGAAAGTTTCACCCATCGGGTAACCGTCCGTATCCCGCCGCTAAATCCCCGGGAATAATGCAGATTATCACTATCATCTGCTTCGAATACACTGTAATAATACGATACTACAGCCCCGGGCCCGAAAATATCTCGGATAATCCGGCTTTAAGATACGAAACTTATTTTTCTTTTATTTCAAGTTTTTTCGGTTCTTTGTTTTCAATTTGAACTTTCGGAATTGTTATTGTTAAAACGCCTTTATCATAAACAGCAGTACTTTCGTCTGTTTTCACCGGCTGGTCAAAAGAGATTGTTCTTTGATATCTGCCGTAACGAAATTCTGATGTATGATAGCGTTCATTTTTGGCTTTTTCTTCTTTTTCTTCCGCTTCTTCTTTAATTTCAGCGGAGATTGTCATAAAATCGTTATCAAGTTCGACTTCGATATCATCTTTATTTACACCGGGAAGCTGAACTTTTACTTTATAATTGTTATCATTCTGCTTAACTTCTATTGCAGGACGCCAGACAGAATTTTTCTTTATATTGAGCGGATTAGCCATTGAATGAATGAGCAGTGTATCGCGTAAAAAATTATTTAATTCGTTATGTATACTGTCAAAATACAGTTCAGGCTCGCGAATTATCAAGTCGTGTTTCATATTTACTCCTTTCACATTTTTAGAATAAACTTTTACAAGTCAAATTTCATTCAACCTTTTATTAATTAATTGTTCTGAATATTTACACTTTTGTGCAATAGAATAAATGATGGTTTATTTAATAATGCTGTCAGGAGGAACAATATGGCAGTAAAAATGTTGGTGTTTGATTACCGTGAAAGCGAGAAAGAATTTTTCAGAACTCATGAATTGGAAAATTTTGATATAACTTTTTATACAGAGAGTTTAAATGATGATACAGTTTCTGAACTCCCCGGGGAAGATCTGGATAATACGGCGGTAATAAGTGTTTTTATTGATTCTGAAGTTTCCGAAGATGTCATAAATTCTTTTAAGAATTTACGCATAATCTCAACACGTTCAACAGGGGTAGATCATATAAATCTTAATGCGGCTCATGAAAAAAATATTGCGGTAGTTAATGTCGAGGCATACGGTTCGCGTTCTGTTGCGCAATTTACTTTCGGATTAATTCTTGCTCTCGTGAGAAATATTATTCCCGCGGCTGATTTCGTACTAAACCCTAACCATTCATGCATGAATTTTTTAGGCAGAGATTTGTCGAAGTTTACACTAGGGGTTGTAGGTACGGGCAATATAGGGGCTGCAGTATGCAAAATTGCGAAGTCATTCGGAATGAAAACTTTAGCTTACGATATTGTTGAGAAGCAGGAACTGATTAATAATTATAATATTTATTACACAGATTTTAACACGTTGTTGAGAGAAGCTGATATAATAACTTTGCATCTGCCATATACAGGCGAAAATTATCAAATGTTTTCATCAGAGCAATTCAGTATTATGAAAAATACTTCCTATCTTATAAATACTTCACGGGGTGAAATTGTTTCTACAAAAGACTTATATAATGCCGTGTCTAAGGGTGCGATAAAAGGTGCGGCTCTGGATGTTGTTATGTGCGAACATTTGAGTTTTAAGTGCAGACAACTGTCTCAAAAACTAAACAGCAGTTTAGAATGTCTGGAAGAAGCCCGGATTGTGCAAGATTTGGCAAAACTGCCCAATGTAATTATTACTCCTCATATCGCTTATGAAACACAGGATGCGGTTGATTATATTTTAAATTATTCATTTATTGCAATAAGTGATATTATAAAGGGCGGAAATACATACAGGGTTTATTAATTTATTTATTCATTATCTGTGCGGATATAACTCCCAATAGAAAATCTTTGCGTTTTTTCAGTTTAAAACCTTTGCTTTCAAAATCTTTTATCAAATCTTCCGGCGGAGGGAAATTTTCTTTGGATTTAATCAGATATTCGTATGAAAATCCGTTTTCTGTAAACATTTCAGCTAAAATCGGGGTGATTTTATCATAGATTTTGCTCAAAAAATTTTTTCTGCCAAAATCCAGATGCAGAAAACTTCCGTTCGGTCTTAGTATTCTGTAGGCTTCTTCAACGGCTTTTTCGGCATTCGCTATATTGCGCAGTCCGAAACCCATTGTGACAATGTCAAAAGAATTATCTTCATACGGCAGATTTGTAACATCTCCCTGCAGATATCTTATTTTACCTCTGGCGTTTTTATTTTTCGCTATTCTAAGCATTTCTTCCGAAAAATCAATTCCCGTAACACAGGCATCCGGCTGAATGCGTTTTATAATTCGCGCAAGATCTCCGGTTCCGCAGCATAGGTCTATAACATTATCATGCGGCTTTATATTAAGGCTTTTTATGCTTCTGTACTTTACGTAATGATGGGTTCCGAAAGACATGATATTATTCATCAGGTCATATTTTCTGGAAACCGTATTGAACATTATATGAATTTTTTCCGGAGATTTATCAAGCGGATTATTATGTGTCATAATTGTTACCTTTTTGTTTAAATTTAATCTTAACATATAATAGATTTATGAACATAGCTTTTGTACCTATAGATAACAGACCCGTATGTTATACCCTTCCGGCGCAGATTTGTGCCGCGGATACAGGTATAAATTTATTTATGCCTGAAAGGGAATGGCTGGGGGATTTAAAAAAATTTGCGGATGTTGATAAAATTTTTCAATGGCTGAAAGATTTACCGTCTGCAGATGCGGTAATTTTGCCGTTAGATACTGTTGCTTACGGCGGTTTAATATCATCAAGGCGTTCGACGGATACTTTTGACAAAATTTATAAACGAATTGAAAAGCTAAAAGACATTCTCTCTGAGAAGAATGCTAAAATTTATGCATTTTCAAGCATAATGCGAATTTCAAATAACAATATTAATGAAGAAGAAAAAGAATACTGGAACAAATGGGGAAAGAAAATTTTCAATTATTCATTTTGCATGGATAAATTCGGCACCGTATGTAAAAATGAAGTTCCCTCAGATATTCTCGACGACTATCTTGCTACACGCAGAAGAAATTTTGAAATAAATAAAACATATTTACAATGGGGGAATTTTTTTGATACTCTTGTTTTTTCAAAAGATGACTGTGCTGAATACGGTTTTAATGTTCAGGAAGCACGTGAACTTGAAAAACTCGGCGGTTTTGTAAAAACGGGAGCGGATGAAATTCCCTTAACACTTCTTGCACGGTCGATTAAGGGAAAATTAAAAGTTTCTCCGATATTTCTTGAGCCTGAATATAAAAACTTAATTTCAAATTATGAAGATGTTTCAATTGAAAATTCCGTCAGGGGGCAGCTTGAACTCGCAGGATGCGAGGTCTGTGAGCCTCAGGATGCGGACATTTTATTGTATGTGAATAATTTTAAGGAACGTCAGGGGGAAATCGTTATGAAAGTCCCTGCAGCTCCTTATGACGGTTTATGGCAAAAGCCCGATAAGCCTTATATGATTGCGGATGTCAGATATGCAAACGGCTCGGATAATGCATTTGTGGAAAAGCTTTTTGAAAAAGATTTTGATGACAACTTTTACGGATATTCTGCGTGGAATACTTCTGCAAATTCTCTGGGAAGCCTTATTTGTGCGGCGAAAGTTAAATATTTTGCTAAAAATTATAATGACGCTGCCTTTAAAAAACTGCAGACAGTAAGATTTCTTGATGACTGGGCTTATCAGGCAAATGTCAGACAGCAGCTTTCCCTGCCCGATGAAAATTTAATTAAACAAAAGATGAAACCGTTTGAGAATAGAGCTTTTGAAAAACTTGGAACGGAATACGATGTAGATTACAAATTTCCATGGAACAGACTGTTTGAGGTAGAGATTTGCATTTAATAGAAATATTATTTTTAGCTGCCGCATTAGGTGTTGATTGTCTTGTTGTTTCTTTTTCGCAAGGATTGGTTTTTACGCGTAACAGAACAAAAAATTCTCTTGCGCTTGCCCTTACAATGGGGTTTTCTCAGGGCATTATGCCCTGTGCAGGGTATTTTTTTACGGGAGCAATAAGCAGATACATTGAACCTTACGCCAAATGGCTTGTTTTTATAATCTTTTTTATTCTCGGTGCAAAACTTATATATGAAGCCTATAATGAAAAAGATGAAAATATTTGCTGCATAGATTTTAAATGCCTGATTGGCATGGGGCTTGCAACAAGTATTGACGCGCTCGCTTCAGGTGTAAGCCTTAATTTAACTAAAACTCCGTTAATGTTTTCAGTGCTTATAATAGGTTTAATGTCATTTTTGATGTCTGTTTCCGGTTTTTGGCTCGGGAACTTCTTTAAAAAACTTCCTTCAAAATACCTTGAAATTTCAGGAGGAATTATTTTGATATTGCTTGCGTTTAAAAATGTTTTTATATAAAGGCATGCCCGAAATAGGCATGGTTGTTAAATCTTTTACAAATCTTAATACATCTTTAAATCATGAAAAGCCATGGCATGAGCATGTTTTCATGTTTTAAAATCTGCAAACCATGTGACAGCTTAATTTTTAGCATGATTGACTTTTGAAAAACGGCTGTACCGTACTATTTACGGGGTTTGTTACAAATGTTCATAATCTCATGCCGCGCCCTTGAAATAATTCCCTTATTTTTTATAATGTAATTAAGGACGAGCGGAGAGGTGAAACCGCCTCTGATAAGGGGATTGTGACGGATTATTCCGTATGATTTTCCGTGCCTTGGGTGAGATAGTTAAAAGTGGAGATTATATAAATTGTTTAGAAGTAGGGATATGGGCAGAGCTGTTGCAGTCAGAAGATGGACACCTACGGCTCTCGAATGTTATAAAAGAGGCTGCAATTGTGAAGGGTGCTTTTACAGAGATTTTTTCAGCGGTTCTTCGCAAAAATGCCAGATGAAAGCTTCAGTTCTTGAATTGGTGCGTGTTATCGGAACTCCTAACGTTGAATTACAACAGTTTATTATAGAAGATTAATTTTAGGGCTTTGAAAATAGTCTTAAATATGTTATAATATACAAGCAGTATGTTATAGGAGGTTCACATGCACATTTATGTAAACGGAAGAAATATTGAAATCACTGACGCTATTAAAGCTTATGTGAAAGAAAAAATCGGTAAAGTAGCTAACCACTATGATCAAATTCAAGGTATTGACGTAGTGCTTTCGGTTATTAAAAACCCCGCAGCTTCCGGAAAGCACGTTGCAGAAGTAAATTGTAAAATGAATACAGGAGTTATCCGCTGTGAGGAAGCAGCTGATTCTATGTATGAAAGTATTGACTTGCTGGCTGATAAATTAGACAGACAGGTTAAAAAATTCAAAGATAAAAGCCTGGGTTCAGATAAATCTTCTATCAGAACCGATGCAGGAGCAGAAGAAACTGCAGAAGCAGTTGAAGAATAATTTTTAAGGGGTGCGAAAGCACCTCTTATTTTAAGAACAGCTTATGATTAACAATAAAAAAGTAGTTGTAATTATGCCTGCGTACAACGCAGAAAAAACACTTAAACAAACCTACGATGAAATTTATAAAGATTTTGTCGACGAAGTTATTCTTGTTGATGATAACTCGCAGGATAATACAAAACTCGTTTCTAAAGAATTAAATATTACTACAATTGTGCATAAAGAGAACAAAGGTTACGGAGGTAACCAGAAATCCTGTTATAAAGCTGCATTGAAAGCCGGTGCGGATATTGTCGTAATGCTTCATCCCGACTATCAGTATACCCCGAAGCTGATACCTGCAATTGTTTCTATGATGGCGTTCGGCCAGTATGATGCCGTTATGGCTTCGAGAATGCTGGGAAACTCCGCTCTCAAAGGCGGTATGCCTTTGTATAAGTTCGTTGCAAATAAGTTTTTAACATGGTTTGAAAATTTATTTACAGGTGAAAATTTAACCGAATATCATACAGGTTTCAGAGGTTTTACAAAAGAAGTGCTTGAGACACTTCCGCTTGCCGAATGTGATGATGATTTCATTTTTGATAATGAAATGATTGCATTGCTTTTTTATAATAATTTTAAAATAGGTGAAGTTTCGTGTCCGACAAAATACTTTAAAGAAGCTTCATCAATAAATTTTGTCCGCTCTTGTAAATACGGACTTGGAGTTCTGGCGGTAAGTTTGAAATACAGACTGGCAAAAATGGGTTTGAAGTCAAAAATTTTCAAACCCGATGCTAAAAAGCTTGATTTATCAACCGAAATTGAATATTACTTTAAATAAATTTATCTCGGCAATTTTTTAAAGTAATCACTTTCTGCAATTGCTCTGTATGCACAACCAAATCCGTTATATATAGATGTTTTTGATATAGAACAGAACTCTTCGGCTTCCATGTCTGTTCCTTTTGCTCCACCCGGAAGCAATTTGCCGTCGTTGGTTACCTGGAATGTAAATAAATCATAACCCCATCTGTTCGGTCTCTTTTTCAGCCCGTTTACATCAACAGTAATGTATAACTTTCCGCCGTTATATGGATCTTCAATCATTATTAGCATCCCGTCAGGAAGCATTATTTTGCCGTCATCTAACCATGACAGTTCCATATGACCGTTATTATAAGATTTATAATCGCCATTATTTATTGTTATATTACAATTTATATTATTTTCGCATGTATCTTGGAAATAAGTTTTGAATTTGTCTACAAAATTCCAACTCGGGTAATTTTCACTGTTTATAATTTGACCTTCATCATAACTCATTTTATTAAAGGCTGCCTGCAATATTGAGTATGCCTTTTTAAAGCCTGCTTCTAACTCTTTGTTTTGCTTATCGTTAATAAGCGTTGGCAGTGTCATCGCCGCAACAACTCCGATAATCCCGAGTGTAATTAAAACTTCTGCCAACGTAAACGCAAATTTTTTGTTATAACTGTGATGATACATATCACTATTATTGCATATAAAATAAATAAAGTAAATAGGTTTCTTCAAAAACTTGATTATAATTGACTTTGCGGGGGGGGGGCAATCCTTAAAGCTTTACAAATATTCATTCTTGACCTCCTTGTTGTTATATTTATTTTGAGTTATTTTTTATAAAAAGTCAATATCTAAAAAAAATACTCACCGAATATCGGTGAGTATTTTTAATCCTTTTTGTTTTAACTTCTTTTCTTAGAATGTAGCTGCAGGTTTTTTCTGAGCTGTAGCACCAGGAATTGATTGCCAGTTAGCAGCCATGATTTTCTTGAATGATTTCAAAGCTGTATCTTCCAATTCGCCTAATTCTTCGGCTTCCATAATTAATTCTCTTAAAGGAAGCAATGCTCTTTGATCTCTGAGAACACCTAATGCAGCAGCAGCACCAGCTCTTACAAGTTCATTTTCAGAACGGTTTTTCATAACATCAATTAATGCCGGAACAGCTTTTGTATCGTTTAATTTTCCTAATGAAGTTACCGCATAAATTCTTACGTTAACCCATTCGTCATATAACATATTAATAACTTTATCAACAGCTTTTTTGTTTCCGATTTCTCCTAAAGCTCTTGTTGCATCACATCTTACGTTAACTTTTTCGTGGTCTAAAGAAGCGATTAAAGCATCAGTTGCAACATCACCGATTTCAATCAAAGCATCAGTTGCAGTAATACAAACTTGAGGGTTTTCGTCATTCAAAGCTTCAACAAGAGGTTCAACAACGATTGCACCGCCCAAACGTCCTAATGCACGTGCTGCACGAACTCTTACATCTACGTTTCTGTCTTCGCGTAAAGATTCAATTAAATGTACTGTTGCTTTAGAATCCCCGAGTTCACCGAGTGCACGTGCTGCATAAAGTCTTACGGAGCCGTTTTTATCGTGTTTTAAAACTTCAATTAACGGTTCAACGGCTTTGGAATCTCCCATTTCACCGAGAACACGTGCAGCATTATATCTAACTTTTTCCGAATTGCTTGTTTTTAAATCAGTCAATAATTCTTCAAAAGATTTTTTAACTTGTTTTTTCTTGCTGTTCACACTAATTGTCATTAAATTTTTCCTCCGACACACAATATTAAATTCTACTACACCTTATGATTTAATAAAAAATATTGAGAATAAAATATTGCCTTTTTTACCTACTTTATATTAACTTTTATTACATTAACTTCAGGAAAGTGCAGTTGCGGGTTAAATTATCTTTAAGGGTAAAACTGACACTTTATATTAACAATATAACATGTTTTTCAGCATTTGTCTTTAATTTGCACAAAATTTCAAAAAAACAGAATGTTTGTTTAATTAATAATTAGTGTCTTTCAATTATATTAATGCCAAATTTGTAATAAAAATTCACAATTATTACTCACTGCAGATAGTAATAATGAACTCGCTGCCCTTACCAACCTCACTGTTTACAATAATTTCACCGTTATGTTTTTCTATTATCTTTGAACAAATTGCTAAACCGAGCCCTGTTCCGACGCCTGAACTTTTTGTCGTGAAACCTGCCGTAAATATTTTGTTGAGCTGATTTCGGGGTATTCCTCTGCCGGTGTCTTTTATTTTTACAATAAGCTTTTTATCATTATATTCGGTAGTGATTGTTATTGTGCCGCTGCCTTCAATTGCCTGACAGGCATTGATTAAAATGTTGGTAAACACCTGATTAAGCATGTTCGGAAAACATTTAATGACGGGGATTTCACCGTAATTTTTAATGACTTCAATTCTGTTTTTTGTTTCGTGTCTTATGAGCTCTAACGTTAAATCCAGTTCTTTGTTTATGTCTGCTTCCTGCAGTTCTGCCTCATCAAGCCGGACAAATTTTTTCAAGGATGTAACTATACTGCTTATTCTGCTTACCGCCTCTTTGTCAATTTCATTTATATCCGTCAGCATTTCTTTTAATTCGGTGTCTTCTATTGATGTGAGCAGTTTTGCGACTATCCCGTTATTTGATTTTATAGAGGCAACGGGAGTATTAATTTCATGGGCAACACCTGCAACAAGCTGCCCGAGTGATGCCATTTTTTCGGAATTTATCAGTTGAATTTGTGTTTCTTTTAACTCTTTTAAGGTATTTTTTAATTCGTTTACGGTGCGAATATTCTTTTGATAAAGTTCGGCACGTGTAATCGCGTTTGATAATTGTGAGGAAATTGCTTCAAGAATTTCAATTTCTTCGTTAAGCTCACGTTTCTGATAGCTGAGTAAAACTATGACTCCCATTAGGTTTTGCATATGATGAACGGGTACGATTATTCTTAATACGGGTTGTTTAAAAGGTTTTGCATTTACGAATTCAGTCAATGAGTTAGATACTGAAATCTCTTTTGCCGCAATAGTTTTCGAGGTCAGTACGTCAAATTGAATTGTTTTGTCATTTTTTGATTTTTTACCGCCGTAAACTTCTTTGATTATAAAATCGTTCCCTTCAGCTTCCGCGTAATATGCTTTAAAAGCTCCGAACATTAAGGCAAGTTCTTTTAAAGCTGATTGAAGGATTTGGGATATATCAATGCTTTCTCTTATATTGTTGGAAACCTTGTTTATGAGTGCAATTCGGATTGCCTGACTCTGGGCTTTTCTTTTAATTTTTTGCAAATCTTCATTTTCTTCAATGAGCGAATTTATTTGTTCTTTTAATTTTACATTTTCTTTTGCCGTGTCATTAAGTTTATTCTGTGCACTTACATCAGTGAAAAATATTATTGTATAATTTCCTTTTTTAACAGCCTGCAGGTCGTAATAAAAAATTCTGTTAAGTTCTGACTGGTAAGAAATTCTTGCAAAAAAGTTTTCTTTTGAAATAACTGCATGGTATATTGGAGAATAGATTTCAATATTTTCGGAATTAAGCGGACAGATGTCAAAACTTGAGTGATATGAAAGCTTTTTTATATTTGTAAAGTCTTTAAACCACCTTTTAAAAGTGTGGTTTCTGTAAACAACTTCCTGCTTTCTGTTTAAGATTATGACAGCATCCCTGAACTGCCTGAAAATATCAAATTTTTTCATATAAATATTATATTTCAATAAAAATGAGCGGGCAATTTTTTAAACATGTGTCAAAATGTTGTCGTAAAAGAAGGAGAAGTTATAAGCGGATTTAAAAAAATCGGAGAAAAAATAAGGTACTATAGAGAAAAACGCGGTTTGTCACAAAAAATGCTTGCAAAAAGGACTTTTATGACAGCCGCAAGGCTTGAAGAAATTGAAAACGGGCAGATTATTTATCAATTTTGGACGCTTCAAAAAATAGCAAAGGCTCTTGATGTTGATCTTCCTGAGCTTTTAAACTTTGATTAACAAAAAAAACACTCCTGGTATCAGGAGTGTTTTTTAACTTATTTTAATCAATTTACGCGTTAACTAATTCTTTTGCTCTTTCCAATTGCAAAGTGCATGTTGTAACGTCGCATACACAAGACGGTCCGAAATACTGAATTGCGCCGGGGAATAAATATCTGTCATTTAAAGCCCAGTCTTCTCTGTGTTCTTCCAATTGTTTGAATACAGGTCCGTCAAGTTTAACAAGAGCTTTTTGAATAACAGGTTTCATTTCGCCGTGGCGTTTTTCCATGTTCATCATCATTGTAAGAGGAACACCGCCTGCAACCCATTGATCTGCAGGTTGAGTTAAGTTTCTTACAGATGATAAGTAGCCTGTCAATCCGAAATTGATTAAAGCAAAAGCGTTAAAGCCTAAAGAGTAACAGTAATCAGCATCAAAGTTAGAAGGGAATGCGCATCTTCCTTCATAACCGAAGAAGTGTGACTGAGCGTTGAATTTGCCGATGTAATCACCCTGTGATTTTAATTCATCTAATCTTGTTGAAATCATTTCGATTAACAATTTTTCTGTTTCGATTTTAGAAACCTGAACGTTTCCGTGCGGGTCGCGGTCTGCAAGTAACTGGCCTTTGATTAAAGCGGGAAGTGAGTTGTAAACTTTTGCGTTTGCAGGTTCAAGTCTGTTTTCAACGATATCGAATTTGTCACGAATTGTTGTTGCGTTTACAAAATCAGGGTCATTTTCCAATGTTGCCATAATATCGTTAAGGTTTGAAATCATAGATTTCATTTCAGGGATAAATTCGATTAAGCCTTCAGGAATGATTGCTATACCAAAGTTTTTACCCATATCTGCACGTTTAACGATAATATCGCACATGTAATTAATAATGCTTTCAAGCGACATTTTCTTTTCTTCAACTTCTTCTGAAATTAAAGTAATGTTCGGCTGTGTCTGCAAAGCAGCTTCAAGTGCAACGTGAGAAGCACTTCTGCCCATAATTTTTACAAAGTGCCAGTATTTTTTAGCTGAATTTGCGTCACGCTGGATGTTTCCGATAAGTTCTGCATAAGTTTTGGTTGCGGTATCGAAACCGAAAGAAATTTCAATCTGGTCGTTTTTCAAATCGCCGTCAATTGTTTTCGGACAGCCGATAACCTGAATACCTGTGTTATTTTTTACAAACCATTCTGCAAGAAGTGCAGCGTTAGTGTTTGAATCGTCGCCGCCGATAATTACGACTGCAGAAATATTTAATTTTTTGCAGACTTCCAAAGATTTTTGGAATTGTTCTTCGGTTTCTAATTTAGTTCTGCCTGAACCGATAATATCAAAACCGCCTGTATTTCTGTAGGCGTTCATAAATTTGTCATCGAATTCAACGTATTTTCCGTCGATGATACCTGAAGGACCGCCTAAGAAACCATATAATTTATTATTTGAATTAGCTTGTTTCAAAGCATCATATAAACCTGCGATTACGTTGTGCCCGCCGGGAGCCTGACCGCCTGAAAGAATAACTCCGACGTTTCTTACTTCCGAAGATTTTGAAGAAGAAGCAGTTTTAAATGTTACAACAGGTTTTCCGTAAGTGTTTTTGAATAAATCCTGAATTTGTTCCTGATCTCTTACTGATTGAGTAGCGGAACCTTCAACCATTTCCAGACTGTTAATGCCGTTAGAAAGGCAGGATGGAAGTTTTGGTTGATACTTTAATCTTTCGATTTGTAAAGGTGAAAGTTTTTCCATATTTCTTTTCCTTATGTTAAGTATTACTGTTTACAACAACATTTTACAACAAAAATAATATTTTAAAAATTTTTATGTTTGTCCTATTATAATATTACAGCCAGATAAAGGGAGATATATAAATGGGAAAGAATAGAATAGGAATTGATGTAGGCGGTACTAATGTTAAGATTGCTCTTGTTGATGACAAGGGGAATATTGTCTATTCAAATTCAGTGCCGACACGTGCCGAGTTAGGTTATGAGTATACGGTTAATAATATTAAACAAGCTATACACGATTTATTAAAAGAAACCAGGCTTTCTACAAAAGATATTGAGGGTATCGGTTTCGGTTTCCCCGGACAGGTTGACTATAAGGCAGGAATTGTCAGAAATGCTCCGAATATTCCGGGATGGGTGGAAGTGCCTATTGCAAAATTAATTGAAGATGAATTTCATATTCCGACACGTGTTGATAACGACGTAAGATGTGCGGCACTCGGTGAATTAAACTACGGTGCGGGCAAAGGATGTGAAAACCTTATTTGTATTACGGTCGGTACAGGTATAGGTTCAGGACTTATTGTAAACGGAAAACTTGTACGCGGAGCATCAAATGCTGCGGGAGAAATCGGTCATATTAAACTCCAAATGCATGACGGTCCTCTTTGCGGATGCGGTGATACAGGTTGTTTGGAAGCATTTGCTTCAGGACCTTCGATTGTTGCTATGGCAAATGATTATATAAGAGGGGGAAAATCCGCTAAATTCAGAGAAATGGCAGAAGGCGGAGCTATTACTCCTTACATAGTGTGTGAAGCTGCAAAAGCGGGTGACCCTGTTGCTCAAAGAATTTTCACAATAATGGGTCAATATATAGGAATAGGGATGGCAAGTGTCGTAAATCTTTTAAATCCCGAAAGAATTATTGTAGGCGGCGGAGTTGCTGATGCCGGTGATTTTCTCATGGTTCCTTTAAAGGAAACACTTATGAAACGTGCAATGAAAGTCGCAGGTTCTGTAGTTGAAGTTGTTCCTGCACAGCTTGGAAATAATGCAGGTGTTATCGGCGCAAGCCTGCTTATTGAAAGTTAATTAAGCGGGGAGATATTTCCCGCTTATTAAGACAAATAAAGAAAGGAGTAATTTATTTATGAAACTAATTGAAGCAAAACAAATGTTATCAAGTGAAAAGTTCCACAAAACTTATTTTGATGCGTCTGCGAATGAAGTTCTCGGGGGGGGGGCAGTTTAGCAGCTTATAAACCTGCATTTACCTTAGCAGAAGTTTTGGTCACTTTGGGTATTATAGGTGTTGTTGCAGCCTTGACATTGCCTGCCGTAATTGCTAAATATAAAAGGCAGGAAAGTGTTTCCCGTTTGAAAAAGGGTTATACTACCATTTCACAGGCACTGACCCGTGCACAGGTTGATAATGGCGATGTTAGTGTTTGGGACAGCATGGCTACAGATAGTGAGGCTGATGATAAAGATGATGCCAAAGTAGTTAAGGATGTGCAAACTTATATTCTTCCGTATCTCAGCAATGTAATAGCCGCAAAATACGGGTCTTTAAGAGATTTCGGGTATTCACCGTATTACACCGTTAAGGGAGAAACCAATACAAATTTATCTGCACTTAATAGCCAAGCTTATATGATACTGACTGCTGATTCTATAACTTATTTTTTCACAAGAAATTCAAGCGGAGGACTGTTAATTTATATTGATACGGATGGTAATAAAAAGAGAAATATCTGGGGCAGGGATGCATTTATTTTCATCATACAGAAAAACAATAAATTTATTCCTTTAGGCACTTCCTCCAGAGAAAATAATTTACGTTCATGTAAAAGTGACGGGAAATTTTGTTCTGCATTAATTATGCAGGACGGCTGGCAGATGAGCAAAGATTATCCGTGGTAATTTGAATATTATATATGTTTTTGTTAAAAATTAAATATGGCAGTATACTTTTTTTACGGTGAAGAAGATTATAATATTGAACAGGAAATCGGGAAATTAAAAAAGGGGCTCGATAAGAATTTTCTTGAAATGTCTTTCAAAACTTACGATAATCCTAAGTTTCCCGATTTAATTTCAATACTGCGTTCTCAGCCTATGATGTTCGGTAAAATGCTTATTGTTATTAACTGCCTTGATTATTTTTCAAAAACTTTTGAAGATAAAGAGATTAAAGAGATTGAAAAAGCTCTTGAAGGAAACAGTGAAAACCTTGATATTGTCTTTGCTGCACAGCTACCGAGAAACGAGGGTAAAAAACTTGACAGCCGTAAAAAATTGTTTAAACTTTTGAAAAAGTTTAACTCTATGGAATGCCCGCTTATTCCTACCTATAAAACGGCCGAACTTGAAGGCTGGATTATAAAGCAGGGTAAAGCAAAAGGTATAAAGTTTGAAAAAGACGCGCTTACGGCTATAATTACACAAATCGGAAATAATTTGCGCCAAATAGACGGAGAACTTGATAAACTCAAACTTTTCGCTTATCCGAACGATACTGTAACAGTTCCAATGGTTAGAGAAATTTGTATTTCGAATGAAGATTTATTCGCTTTTTCAGACTTTTTAATGGAAAACGAAAAAGATAAAGCTCTTTTGGAATACAGAAAACTGCTTGATACAAGATATCCCCTTGAGATTTTGTCTACTTTGCAGACAATGCTAAGACGGTGGATTATTCTTAAAGCAAAATCACAAAGTGCAACGCCTATGGAATTGTCACGAATGACGGGAATGCATGAGTATGTTGTTAAATTGAATTTGCAAAAATTGAAAAAAACTAATCTTAAAGATTTAGTAAGATTAAAAGAAAACTTGACTGATGCTGAATATCGGATTAAATCAGGTCTTGCTTTTGATGTTGAAAAAGAGGTGGAAAATGCGCTCTTTAGATGAAAAATACCCGTTTTTAATGAAATATTTTAACAGTGGAATAAACGCTGATAAAAAAAATATTGCACATTGTATTTTGTTTTACGGTACAGATATTCAAGCACAATATGATTTAGCACTTGAAATTGCAAGAATGTTAAATTGTACAGGTGATCATACTGAAACTTGCCAGTGCTTGAATTGCAAATGGATTAGAGAAAATAATCACCCCGCAGTTTTGACAATCTCAAAAGTTGATAACAAACCTTCTGACGATACATCAAAAACTGTTATTTCAATAGATCAGGCAAGAATGATTAAAAATGACTTGCTTGTAACTTCTGATTATCATAGAGTTTTAATTTTTTGTGACAAGGATAAAGAAGGTAATGTTCAGGGAATTAATCAGCTAAACTTTCAGGCGGATGCTGCCAATGCTCTTTTAAAAACATTTGAAGAACCTCCTTCAAATACTACATTTTTCTTTCTTACAAAGGATAAGTCAGATATGATTACAACTGTTGTATCAAGAGCACAATGTTTTTATGTTCCGTCTATGAAAGATGAAGATAGAGATTTTTCTTTAGTAAAAGATGCAATGGACGGTTATCTGGAGCTTGAACGTAATGAAGTTTTAGATTTTAATGACAAAATTCTTGATATTGCAAAAATGGTTGATCCGTCGGAAGTTTTTACGCAAATGCAGAATTACATGCAGGCTCTTTTAAAATCTAACCTTGATAATTTGCCTTTGAAAGTAAAATTGATTTCTGATATAAAAGCCGTTGAAACCGCAAAAAAAGAATATCGCTTGAACATGAATATTCAAACGATAGTTGAAACTTTGAGTTTTAAATTAATATTGTAATTATACATTACTCATGTATTTTTGTGCTTCACGTTTTAATTTTTCTTGTTTAGCCATTTGTTTCAGGGTTTTTTCTTCAGGTGTTTTTACTCTGAACAAATTTAAAAACCAAACTTTTGCCATTCTTATACCTGTTTTGGAAAATAAAGGGGCTTTAATTTCAGGTGCTTTAACTGATTTTGATAATTCAAAATTATCGACTGCCCATTTTGCATGTGCTTTCATTGCATTTTTAAATTCCTTGTAATTTCCTGTTGCTGCGGAAAATACCAAATCGGATTTTAATTGAGCTAATTTTTTTGCAACAGGAGATGTTAAGTCAGGTGAAATTTTTACCATGATTACTCCTTTATGTGTTTAATAATGGTTTTTTAAAAATTAATGTATTGATTTTTTTATTATTTACAATACATTCAAATTCCTTAACAAGCGTAAAATTATTTTTTTGATAGTAATCAAAATCGCAAGTTGTATCTGTCCAGAGATAAATATTTTTAACCCCGTTTTTACATGCACTTTCGACAAGTTTTGACAGAAGCATTTTTCCCCCGCCTTTTTGCGTGCTTATGAAAAGTCCCATCATCAAATCATCTTCACTCATTACGCTTTTTACTTCATTGCCTGTACTTTCCACGTAGTCAAGAAGATTAAGTGCCGTTATTTTATCTTTTTCGTTGAGCGTATTAATTCTTGTTTTAAATGTATTTATACTTTCATTTTTATCTTTTTTTGAAGCTGCAAAAACAAATCCTTTAAGCCCGTTTTCATCAAGTGCAAAAGAAAAAGTTTGGTTTAAATAATAATATTCCAGTGTAAAATCATAGATAATCTGTTGGAGCTTTTTGCTTTCCTTTGCATATAAATCCCCCCATACGAGATGTGTGATTTGTGAAGCTTCCTCAATATCGCTGTTCTTGAAGTTTCTGACTATCATATTAAAAATTTTCCGTTTTCATAGATAAGTTTGTCGTCTGCATATATTGATGAATTGTGTTTCATGTTTTTAATCATGTCCCAGTGAAGTCCGGAAACATTCTTTCCGCCTGTTTCAGGGTAAGATGCACCGACTGCCATGTGAATAGAACCGCCGATTTTTTCATCAAAAAGAATATTTCCCGTAACTTCCTGAATTTCATCATTTGTACCGATTGCAATTTCTCCTATGCCTTTTGAACCTTCGTCTATATTAAACATGGCTTCCAGATAATCTTTACCTGTTTCTGCATCAAACTTAACTATCTGTCCGTTTTCAATCCATAAGTGTACGCCTGTGGCAGAGTTGCCGCGGTAATTCTGCGGGAAATCAAAATAAATCTCGCCGTTAATACCGTCTTCAACGGGCGATGTGAAAACTTCGCCGTCAGGATAATTGTTTATGCCTGAACAGCTTATCCATTTTCTGCCCTCAACATTGAAAGTTATGTCGGTCTTTTCGCCAATTATATGTAATTTTTTCACGCCGTTAAGGTAATTTGCCCATTTGGTCTGTTTTTCATCAAGTTCACGAAGTTTTGCAACAGGGTCGTCCGAATTCAAGTAGCAAGAGTTAAATAAAAATTCGGAATATTCATCAAAAGACATTTTTGCTTCTTGCGCAAGTGCATGTGTCGGAACATCTGCAACAACCCATGAAGCCTCTCCTTTTGCTGTACGTTCCATAAGTGTTTTTGATAAACCCTGTGAAGCTTTCGAGCGTCTTGAAAGTTTTTTCAAATCAGCACGAGCCATATTTTTTGTGTTCATTGGCGCACCGATAGAAATAAACTTATCTACGGTTTCATATTCAAGTTTTATAATCGGGTCAATATAATCAAGCTGTTCGTCAGAAGCGTATTTAATAAAAATATCCGACATATCTTCAAAAGAAGTTCTCAAAATCGGGTGTGCACCTTTTTCAATAACTCTTTTGTAAACAGCTTTTACAAGGTCTTTTGCATAAATACTTGCAGCTCTGATTTGTACAAGATCTCCTTTTTGAACGTTAGTTGAATAATCTACAAGAACTTCTGCGTATTTTTCCCAAATTGTTTTATGCATTTTTTCTCCTATGAATTTTTACCTGAGCAGCTGCGCTTATCTTTAGTTCAGCCCGTGTAAAATTTTGACTAACCTCCTAATTGTCGGGTTAAGCGGCTGCGCTTATTCTTCTTGCAAACATTCATGCCCTGATTTATGAGTTTTTAAAAGCACTCCTCGTTTAGAAGTTTGGATAAATTCAATCATCTTTTCAATATATTCGTTCATAGGAATTTCAGCTTTAATTTTTTCAATTGCTTGAGTAGTGTTATATTCTTCAGAAATTAATAATTTAAAAGCTTCGTTTGTCGCTGTTCTGATTTCCTGAGAAACCCCTCTGCGTTTCATTGCGATAACATTTAATCCGCGCGGTACAGGCGGTCTGCCTTCGCCTTTTGAGTAAGGGAGAATATCCTGACGGGATGCGGAGAAGCCGCTTATAATTGCCATATCGCCAATTCTTATATTCTGGTGGAATACACTCATTCCTCCGACAAATGCACCGAAACCGACATGAACATGTCCGCCTAAGGTTACTAAATTTGCTAAAATAACCTGATCATCTAAAACGCAGTTATGTGCAACATGCGAACCTACCATTAAAAGACATTTTTTACCGATTCTTGTTGTAAAGTCACCGCAAGCCGCACCTCTGTGAACAGTTACGTTTTCTTTAATGATTGTTCCATCGCCTATAACAACTTTTGTCGGTTCGCCTTTGTAACCCAAATCCTGAGGTTCCGAACCGATTGTTGCAAACGGGGAAATTGTACAATCGTCGCCGATTTCTGCAAACTCAATATGAGCATTTGAAATTACACGTGTTCTGTGTCCTATTGTAACGTTTTCACCTATAACAACGTATGGTCCTATAATTGCATCATCTGCGATTTTTGCTGACGGATGTATAATTGCGGTTTTGTCTATCATCTTTTTATCCTCTTCGTCGATTTTTGTGTTACTTATTATTTTTTTATCAGAGGCTTCGCCTCCGTTTTCCCTTCTCTTTTACTATAAAACCAATTATAGTACAAATCTTATATAGTCACAATATTTTTATATTATTTTAATATATAAATACAGCGGCATTTTCTATAGCAAAAAATTTTTTGTTTGTATTTTTAATATGAATATGAAAGTACAAAGTATTAAATCTTATATTAATTTTGCATCTGTCGAAAAAGAATCTCAAAAAACTTCTGACATACAAAGTGCTGATGCAAAGAAAGAAAAAAGAGAAAAAATTATTAAGTATTCAATTGCTGCGGCAGCGGCAGCAGCAGCAGCTGTTG
>FR900472.1:125304-167707 GCA_000438175.1 Fusobacterium sp. CAG:439
TACCTCGGCCGCCGCGGCGGTAAAGTTGTTAAGAATACAAAGTTAACGGAAGAAACATCATCGGTGCACGTTAAGCCGGAGAAACCCGAAAAGCCCGTTAAACCTGAAAGCGTAATTGAAGAAACGCCTAAAAATGTTAAGACGGATGACACACCGAATGTAAAACCTGAAAATGTTGAGGAAACAGTTGAACCTGAAAGACCGAAATCAAAAAGACGGGGCAGAAAAAAACTTAAAGAAGCAACTGAAGATAAAATAAATCCGTCTGATATTCCTGATGCTAAAAAACCTTTTGTTCTCGATAAAAAATATTTTGATTTTTCAAAAATTGAAGGAGAGCGCAAAGGAAACGTAGTTAAACAAATTGAAAACGGTAAAGTTAAACGGGAATTTGCCGCTGATGACGGTGAGCATTTGAGTTTTTATTCCGAATTTGATGATAGCGGAGTCAGAACTATGGATGTAGAATTCAGAGAGGACACAACCGTAAAATCAATTAGAAAATACAAAAACGGTGAATTTTCAAAAATTTCTTTTTATGAGAAAGACGGTATAACCCTCGCCAAAAATTTTGAAGATGAAGATGAGGCACTTCGCTTCGGTTTGGATTTTGAATAACAAAAAAAGACTTGAGATATTTTCCCAAGTCTTTTTTTACATAAAAGAAGATTTCTATTTTAGTGCAAAAGTCATATCAGCTTCAACACAAACTTTTCCGTCAACTTTTCCGATACCGTGAGCCTTACAGATAGGACCTTTTACCTTTGTAAGTTCTATTTCCATATCAAATCTGTCACCGGGTCTTACGATATTTTTAAATCTAACACCGTCAACTCCCGCATAAAGTGTTAATTTCCCTTTGAACTCAGGCATTGTCATTAACACCGGAGCGGAACACTGTGCCATTGCTTCAAGCTGCAATACTCCGGGCATAATCGGGTTATTCGGGAAATGACCCTGGAAAAACTGTTCGTTCATTGTCATATTTTTGTAACCCTTAGCGTATTTACCCGGAACGCATTCTGTAATTCTGTCTACAAGTAAAAACGGATAACGATGAGGAATCATTTCCATAATCTGCATTGTGTCAAATTGCAAAACTTCTTGTTTAGTTTCTTCTGTCATTTTTTTCTCCTTATTTACATTCAATTAATTTATCTTTTAACATTTTTGCCGTTTTAATATGAACTGCATGACCTGCCTCTTTTACAAGTATCTGGCATTTCAGATTTAAAGGATTTACACCTGTTAAATATAAGTCGCCTATTAAATCCAAAATTTTATGTTTAACAGGTTCGTTTTCCGAACGTAATTCAGATGTATACCCGTCATCTTTAAGTCCGAGCGTATTTTCAATCGTAACTCCCTGAGCAAACCCAAGCATTTGAAATTTTCTTAAATCTTTATAAAAACCGAAAGTTCTTGCTTCAATAATTTCCTGTTTGTTTTTGGGGTTATAAGCAACCCAGCGCCTTGCCAAATCAGGATGATCGTAATTAACCGCATAAGAGATATAAAGCTCATCTGACGGGAGAATTACAAGGCTTGTTTTTCCGTTCAGATAATAAACAGGCTCGGATACCGTGAAACGTTTTGGTTTTTCAAATAAATGTTTTTCAACACCTGCTTTTTCAAAAAGTTCAACCCATTTTTTAGAACTTCCGTCAAGCGCGGGAACTTCCGTTTCGTCCATACAAATATCAATACTGTCTATCCCGCAAAATGCCAGAGCGGCTGTCAAATGTTCCGTCAGCATTGCTTTTGCTTTTTTATTTCCGAGAACGACACAATGATCAGTTGCTAAAACATTATCAACCGATGCTTCAAACGGTTCAGCTCCGTTAACGAAATACCTTATTTTTCCTGTTTTTGAAGGAAAGAAATTTACCGTACACGGTTTATTTTTCATTAAACCGTTACCTGATATTGAAGTTTCTTTAAGAATTGTGGTCATTATTTATGTTATCCTCAAATTCTTTTAATAACGGTTCATATTTTCTGAATTTTGCAAAGATTTCCTGTGCATCTTTCAAAGTTTTCAGTTGTTTAATGAAATCTTTTCTCGGCATAGCAGGAATACCGACAACAATTGATTTTTCCGGGAATGATTTTGTTACCCCTGCTTTTGCGGTGATAATAGTATCCGAACCGATTTCGATATGATCAGCAAGACCTGCCTGACCTGCAATAACAACTCTGTCTCCGATTACGCAGCTTCCTGCAATACCTACCTGTGAAACAATTAAGCAGCCTTCACCGATTTTACAGTTATGACCGATCATAACAAGGTCATCAATTTTTGTATTGTTTCCGATAGTTGTATTTTCAATAGTTCCTCTGTCAATTGTAGTGTTAGCACCGATTTCAACATTATTTCCGATTACAACCGCACCGATTGAAGGAATTTTAAAGATAACATGTTTTGCATTGGTTTCTTTGATTTCTCCATCTTTTCTTGCCTGTTCGATGTTATCCGGATTTTCGGTTACGAAGCTGAAACCGTCTGCTCCTAAAGATACGCCGTGATGAAGTATAACGTCGTCTCCTACCTGAACTCTGTCGCCTATGTTAACTCCTGCATGGAAGAAGCAGTTTCTGCCTATTTTTGCTCCGCCGCCAATGTAAGAATTCGCAAGAATTTTAGTGTTGTCGCCGATAACAGCATCTCTTGATATTACTACATTAGGACCAATCTGGACATTTTCACCTAATTTAGCGGTTTCGTGAACGGTTGCAGTCGGATGAACTCCTTTATTTACTTCAGGTGCAACGTAAAACATATTTAATAATTTCATCATTGCTAACCTTGGTCTTTCCACTTCAATCGTAGTAAGCCCGTCTATTTGAACCCCCAACGGAACAAGTGCCGCTTTAGCCTTAGATTTTGCGAGATTTGCAATTTCTTCTTCACCAAGAGCAAGAGCAAGTGTATTTTCATCAGATAATAACGGCGGTGCAATTTGTGAAATTTTAACGTCTTCCGCTTTTGTCAGCATACCGCCTGTGATATGCGCAATTTCTTCTAATGTAAAAGTTTTCATAAACTTATCTCCTTATATAAATTAATTTTTCATTTTGTTAATAATATTTGTTGTTGATTTACCATCGACAAATTCGATAAATTCAACTCTTGTTCCGTTTTTTTTCATAATGTCAGCTTCAGGAAGCGTTTCCATAGTATAATCCGCCCCTTTAGTATAAACATCAGGTTTCATTTCATCCAAGAGATTTTTAGGACTGTCTTCATCAAATAATACCACATAATCCACGCATCTCAAAGCACTTAATATTTCTGCACGGTCAAGTTCACAATTAACAGGCCGTGACGGACCTTTTATGCTCTTAACGGATTTATCCGAATTCAATAATACTATTAAAAAATCACCGAAAGTTTTTGTCTTTTCAAGATATCTTACATGTCCGACATGCAGTATATCAAAGCATCCGTTAGTGGTAACTACTGTTTTGCCCGCGTGATGAATAGTATCGATTAAGGCTCTTAAATCTTCTCTTTTTACTAACATATCCCTGTTTCCTTAACATAATTGTACCAAAAACAGGTCAGATAATCTCACAGGTTTAACAAAAAGTAATATTAAACAACTTTATCCAGAACTTTACCGAGAACATCGCCTATTTTATATGTGCCTTCTTTAAGTTCAGGCTGTTTTTGTTTAAAATATTGTTTAACTTTTTCCATTTGAATTTCTTTTTGAATATCATCAAAACGTGTCGGAATTCTGTCTAAATTTTTGTTGATTGAAGTTGCAATTTTCATATTAATTTTTCTCCTGTTATTTCAATAAAGAAAAATCAAGTTTAAAATTGCGTCAATGTAAAGTTATATAAATTTATGCAATTTGACAGGTTTGTTCCAGCATATCAAAGGTCGTACGGGGCATTTCAAAGTCTTGAGGATTTACTTTAACCCCGTTTAATTCAGCGGATTCTTTTTTTATGTCCTTTTCCAAAATCTGGACATTATTTTGGTTATTATCCATAATATATATTCCCTTTCTTCAGGCGGGAGGGGTAAATTATTTCCCAGTCCGATATCCATTGTATATATATTATACATTAAAAAAATTATTTGGATACAACCTGAATGGGTAATATTTATTTTTTATTTTATAATAATAAGAAAGCCCGCTTGTAACGGGCTTTTTTAGTTTCTAAGCAATTTGTAACGTTTCTTCCAAAAAGTCTGAAGTGAGACGTGGTATGTCAACTTCTTTTTTCAGATATTTTGAAGGATGTTTTACGCAATCAATTTTCGCTTCCTGACATTTTTCTGTTTCATTTTTTTTCATAATAATATAATCTCCATAGTTTTCCCTATTATTATAAAAACAATCAAAAAACGAAAATTGTTATTTTTAATTTATTTTATTAATATATATTAACTATACATTGTAAACTTACGTTCGTTTGTGACTTTACAATCAGGATTAACCAAACCTTTTAAGAATTTGGGGATTTTTCGAAATACTTTTGCAGGTTTATTATCGTAATAACTTCCTAAACTTAATCTTTCTTTTATAAAGCGGCCTGCATTTTCCGCCGAAGGTTTTTCCATGACTGTCGAAGCCCAGCCTTTAGACAGCGGGGTAATTGTTAATTTTTTAATTTGCATATTTAATAAAGCTCCATTTCTATTACTTTTTGACAAATTCTTACTGTATTTAAGGCTGCGCCTATTCTGAGATTATCGGCTACGCACCATAGTGAAATCCCGTTATTAAATGCCAGATTTTTTCTTATTCTTCCGGCAAATACAGGATCAACTCCTGATGCGTCACGCGTTGTCGGATATTCAAAGTTATCAGGATTGTCAATAACTTTTATTCCGAATGAATTTTTTAAGATTTCACGAACTTCATCAGGCGAAATTTCATTTTCAAATTCTATATCAACGGCTTCCGAGTGTCCGTTATAAACGGGAACACGGGCTGCTGTGCATGAAATCGGTAAATCTTCGGGTAGATGAAGAATTTTTTTTGTTTCTTTAACAACTTTCATTTCTTCTTTTGTGTAACCGTTTTCACAGAATACATCTATTTGAGGGATTACGTTAAATGAAATCGGTTTTTTGAAACATTTATTTTCAAATTCTTCACCCTCAAGTGTTGCTTTTGTGTTTGCGGTCAGCTCATTAATAGCCGCAAGACCTGCTCCTGAAACAGCCTGATAAGTTGAAACAATTAATCTTTTTATTTTCGCTTTTTCATGAAGCGGTTTTAAAACAAGCATTAACTGTGAAGTTGAACAGTTAGGGTTTGCAATAATGCCTTTGTGTTTTCTCAAATCTTCATCGTTTACATAAGCGATTACAAGAGGGACATTTTCATCCATTCTGAAAGCAGATGAGTTGTCGATGAGTACTCCTCCCCTTTTAACAATTTCGGGTGCAAATTTTTGAGATGTCGTTCCGCCTGCTGATGCAAGTACAATGTTCACTCCGTCGAAACTTTCGGGTTTAGCTTCTTCAACCGTGTAGGTTTTGCCTTGAAATTCCAATGTCGTACCTGCTGACTTTGCGCTTGATAAGAATTTAATTTCATTAAATTCAATTCCTAATTCGTCAACGATTTTTGTAATTTCTCTGCCTACAACGCCTGTTGCTCCGAGAATTGCGATGTTTGGTTTTTTCATTCTGCTGCCTTTCAAAATTCTGTATATCAGTCAAGATAATATTGCCTTGTTATGATTATAGCACAATGAATTTATATTACCAGAGGTTTTCTTTGTCAATTTCCCAGCCGTTTCTCATTATTTTTTCAAAGCAGTAATATCCACGACCGGACTTACTGCAGTCTGCATCTACCTGTTCATCTGTCAAATCCCGTCCGGCAGGTACAAATCCGCGTTCGGAGAATACAAATATAAAAGTATCTTTACCTATCACATTCGGCAGTTTTTTCCCATTTATGTCTACGTAGACTGCAACATAATTTTTGTTCTCAACATTCACTCCCCAGAAGCTGCCATTGTCATTGTAAGCATCAACACTTACTGTATAGCCGTCAATAGTACTGAAAACAACAATATTGTAACCAAGTCCTATGTTGCCGCGATCCCAGGAAGGTGTGCCGCCGTTAAGAAGTTTTGTGCCTTTATCAGCCCAGCATCCTGCTTTGTCAAAACATTCATTAGTTATTTTTATATATGGTTTTAGTGCCATATTATACCAGTTTTGTATACTCTGAGAGTTGGCGTCTTGAATTTCATAAAGTGAAGAGTAATCTCCGTCCTTTTGCACGGTAAATAACATAGCCTGTGACATAACTGAATACATTTTTTTTAATTGAGCAACTGCGGCTTTATTTCTGTAATTTGCAATTAAAGCCGGCATTGTCATAGCCGCGACAACTCCGATAATACCGAGGGTAATTAAAACTTCCGCTAAAGTAAAACCTCTTAGCCCCTTACAACAAGCGACCTTTGCGGGGGGGGGGCAACCCTTAACGCTTTAAAATTCATAATTTTAGCCTCCTTTATATTATTTCTTCCAATTTCATTATTTATTATTTACATTATATTGTCAAGACCATATACAAAGTCGTTGTTTTTCGCAATATGCTTAACTGCTAATAAAACGCCCTGCATATAGCATTTTCTGTCCATAGAGTCGTGTCTTATCGTCATAATCTGACCTGATGAACCAAATATAACTTCCTGAGATGCGATGTAACCCGGCATTCTGACAGAATGAATATGAATATTTGAATATGATGTGCCGCCTCGTGCACCTTCTATGGTTTCTGTTTCAGGACAATTGTTTTTTGCAAAATCTTCTTTAACCTCTGCCATCATAGCAGCAGTTTTAATTGCAGTACCTGAGGGAGCGTCTTTCTTCTGGTTATGATGAAGCTCGATAATTTCCGCATTATCAAAATATTTTGCTGCCTGTTTTGCAAACATCATCATTAATACGGCACCTGTTGAAAAATTAGGAGCAATAAGACAGCCTGTATTTTTTTCCTGTGAAAGTTTTTTTAGCTCTTCAATCTGCTCATCTGTCAAACCTGTTGTACCTATGACTATTTTTATTCCGTTATTTAAGCAGTATTTTGCGTTTTCAAAAATAGATTTTGGCTGTGTAAAATCAACAAGGACATCAATATCTGTTACTCTTGCCGCATCTTCTATATGGTGATACATTTCTGTACTTGCAATATCAATTTTTGCAACTAATTCTGTTTCGGGGCATTCTGTAACAGCTTGAACCACTTCCTGTCCCATTTTTCCTAAAGCTCCGCATACAGCTACTTTAATCATAACTTTTCTCCTTACTTTTCTTTAACTTTATCATAAAAATAAATTGTCTGTGTTAAAATATGATAGGTATGAGTAATAAGGAGAGAAAAAGATGGCAGATGCTAAAATTTTGGCTACAATTGAAAGAAGCGAAACAGAACAATTACAAATTTCGGTAAGCGAATATAAAGGAAGAAGCTACCTGAATATGAGAATATTCTACACAACCGATGACGGTGCAACTTGGCTTCCGACAAAAAAAGGTGTAACTTTTGCTCCTGACCAGCTTGATTTGTTGGAAGAAGCTATTCAGGCTGCAAGACAGGAATTCATGTCTGAGGAATAATGAAATACGCATCAGCTCTTGTTAATATCAAAGGGTTGGGGGTTAAGACATTCAGCTACTTAATCCCTGACGAGATGAAAGATAAAATCCGAATAGGACAGGCAATACTTGTTCCGTTCGGGAGGCAGGGGCTGATTAATGCTTTTTGTGTGGGGTTTTCAGACTATTTACCCGGGGATTTTAAGGTCAAAAAGATTAACAAAATCCTTGATGAAACCCCGCTTTTTTCAATAGAATACTTAAAACTTCTCGAGTGGGTTGCGAATTATTACTGCTGTGATGTTGTCACGGTGCTCAATGCCGCAATTCCTCTTAAGTTAATTGAGAAGGCATCCAAAACCGAACAGATTATCGAGTTTGTAAAATTTGACGGAGCAACCAAACGTCAGGTTCAAGTGCTCGAATTGCTTCAAAAATCAGGTAAAATGCCTTTGATACTCTTTGAAAAGTACGCTAAGACTACCAGAGCCACAATAAAAAAACTTGAACAAACAGGATGTATTAAACTTATTCAGGAAGAATTATACAGAAATCCGCTTGATGTTTTGAGGATTACTGAACGCGAACCCTTGTTTGAACTTTCCGGCGATCAAAAAAAAGTGTATGAAGGTATAAAAAATAAAATTAGCGGCGGGAATGAAATTTTACTGCACGGCGTAACTGCATCAGGAAAAACAGAAGTTTATTTTAAGCTTATTGACGATACAATAAAATCAGGTAAAAGTGTACTCTTTCTTGCTCCCGAAATTGCGCTTGCATCGCAGTTAACAAAACGTCTTGCAAAAAAATTCGGGACGAAAGATGTTGCAATCTGGCACAGCAGTATTTCAGACGGTGAAAGATACGATGTTTGGCAGAAACTTTATAAAGATGAAATAAAAATTCTTGCAGGGGCGCGCTCTGCGGTTTTTGCGCCTTTAAAAAATATAGGCTTGATAATTATTGACGAAGAACATGAAGGAGCTTACAAACAGACAACACCTGCTCCAAGGTATGATGCACGTACGGTTGCCCGAAAATTGTCCGAATTTCATAACTGTCCGCTTCTTTTAGGGTCTGCAACTCCTGATATTGCTACGTATTACAGAGCTATAAATTCGGGTAATCTGTTTGAACTTAAAAAACGATATAACGATGCAAAAGTTCCGCCGGTAACTGTTATAAACATGCAGGAGCACGGGCGTGCAGCGTACAGGAACGTTCTTTCAATGCCTTTGCAGACCGAAATTAAAGAAACTCTTTCTAAAGGACAACAGGTAATATTACTTATAAACAGGCGCGGTTTTTCAACATTTACACAATGCCAGGCATGCGGTCATGTTATTCAGTGCCCGAATTGCGCAATTCCAATGATATGGCATTCAAAAGATCAGATGCTTAAATGCCATTACTGCAATCATGCCGAATATTTTCCCGATGTCTGTCCCGAATGCGGGTCTGATGCGTTTAAAAACAGCGGAACAGGAACACAGAAAATAGAACAGTATGTAAAAGAATTATTTCCTGAAAATAATGTCGAGCGTATAGACAGTGATATTCTTGTAAGAAAGGGTGAACATATAAGACTGTTGGAAAAGTTTCAGCGCGGCGATATTGATATCTTAGTCGGAACACAGATGATTGCAAAAGGGTTAGATAATCCTAACGTTACGCTTGTAGGGGTAATCTCTGCTGATGCAAGTTTTAATCTGCCTGACTTCCGAGCATCGGAACGCGGCTTTCAGCTTCTTACACAGGTTGCGGGACGTGCCGGGCGCGGTGAATTTGCAGGGAAAGTTTTGTTTCAGACTTATAATCCTGACTTCTACGCATTAGAAAGTGCAAAATCCCAGAATTACAGGGAATTTTACGATACGGAAATTGCAGCACGTGAAGAATTTGATTACCCTCCTTTCAGCCAGATTATAAGATTAATTTTAAGCTCTCAAAATAACTTTCGTGCTGAAAAATCAGCGCAGGAAATCGCCCTGCGCCTCTGTATAATGATTGAAAAATACGGTATTTCCGAACGCTTGGATATTCTCGGTCCAACCCCTTGTGTAATTGAACGCATTAACGGTCAATATCGCTTCCAGATTTTAATTAAAAATAAGATGAGTGGAAAAGGACATCAATTTGTTTCAAGTTTTTTGAATAAAGTTATTATGCCTAAAGATATTAAACTTGCTATTGATGTCGACCCTCTTGACATCCTTTAAGGAAGATTTTTCCAATAGGTTTCATCGGTTAATGCCGGATTTGCACAGGCAATCCCGTTTAGTCTTGAAGTTGAAGTTTTGCTGCAATATTGTTGCGCATTATAAGTTGTTCCTTCTGTTCCCATAGGTAAAAATTTTCCGTTTTTTGTAATTTCAAACGTAAAAACATCTTGCCCCCAAACATTAGGTTTCTTCTTGTAACCGTTGACGTCAACAGTTATAAAAATTTTACCTCCGTCAACTTCCATCATAATAAGCATTCCGTCTTTCAATATGAATTGACCGTTGTCTAAAAGATGCGAATCTATCTGATTTGTTTTATTATAGTTCCTGTATATTTTACTCCCGAAACCGCCGTCATCAGATTCTTTTGCTACACAGCCCTCACTTTTGCAGTCGAGCAGAATGTCAAAATATTTAATGTAATGAGGTTTGAAGTTATTATAACCGTATGTATCATAGTTGACTATGGTTCCCTCGTCATAACTTAGTCTGTTATATGCATTTGACATTACAGAATAAGCTTTTTTTAAAGCTGTGTGTAATTCCTTTTTTTGATTGTTGGCAATTAAAGCCGGCATTGTCATTGCAGCAGCCACACCAATAATACCAAGTGTAATTAATACTTCAGATAGTGTAAATGCATACCGTACTGCCGGTATAAAGCCCTTTAACCCCTTGTAACAAGCGACCTTTGCGGGGGGGGGGCAACCCTTAACGCTTTAAAATTCATAATTTCAGCCTCCTTTTTTATTAGTATAAACTATTTTGATATTAATTGCAACTTAATAAGTTCTTTGGTCTTTTCCCGAATTTCTTTATCAACTGCAAAGATTTCATCGATTGTAGGATTTTTAATAACTTTATGTTCATCACACATTTTTTTTGTAATTTCATAAATATCATAAAGTTTTATTTTCCCGTCAAGGAACGCAAATACAGCTTCTTCATTAGCCGCATTCATACATACAGTTGCAGTTCCGCCGAGTTTTCCCATTTCATAAGCTAATTTAACTGTCGGAAATTTTTCATAATCAGGTTTTTCAAAATCCAATCTTGCAATATCTGCAAAGCTGAAACTTTTAGATTTAATGCCTTCAAAACGTTCGGGGTAAGTAATTGCATACTGAATAGGAATATGCATACTTGGAAGCCCCAGTTGTGCAATAACGCTTCCGTCAACGTATTCAATTGCCGAGTGCACAATACTTTGAGGGTGCACAACAACATCTATTTTATCGTAGTCAAATCCGAATAAATGATGAGCTTCAACAATTTCCAAACCTTTATTCATTAAAGTTGCGCTGTCAACGGTAATTTTTTTCCCCATATTCCAACGCGGATGCGCAAGTGCCTGTTCTACGGTTGCATTTTTCATGTCATCAATCGACTTATGAAGAAAAGGTCCGCCTGATGCCGTAATTATCAATTTATCAACCTGCTTAATATCTTTTATACACTGGTGGATTGCACAGTGTTCGCTGTCTACGGGAATTATTTTTACTCCGTATTTTTTTGCTTCCGCCATCACTATATCACCTGCCATTACGAGAGTTTCTTTGTTGGCAAGTGCGATATCAATTCCGTTTCTTATTGCGGTTAATGTCGGACGAAGTCCGATTTTTCCGGAACAGGCAACAAGTATAATGTCATTTTCTTTGTCAGAGCAAATTTTTTCCAAACCGTCTTCTCCAAGACAGGTATATTTGGGTTTAAATTTTTCCGCCTGTTTCTGTAAAAGTTCTTTATTATGCCCGCCTGCAAGGGCGATAATTTCAAATTTATCCTGTAATTTTTCAATAACTTCCAGAGCCTGAGTTCCGATAGAGCCTGTGGAACCTATAATGCTTATTTTTCTCTTCTTATTTTCCATAATTCAATTATATAATAAAAAAGCGGGATTTTTAATTCCCGCTTTTTTTTATTTTTTTATTGTTTCTTCAACCTGTTCTTTTATTGAACTGCTTGAGTTAACGTAATTTGTAACCTGTTTAAGTGCCGGTTTCATTGCATTTACTGTAGAGTTGCCGCCCAGGCATCCTCCTGTACAAGCCATTACTTCAATCAAGTTTCCTAAATCACACATTCCGTTTTTAGCGTATTTTTTCAAATCTCTGACTGTTTGCTTTGTTAAGCCGTCAATTATTACGGGATGTGCGGGAATTTCTTCAGGAAGTAATGTTTGAACAGCTTTTGCAACACCGCCTGTTACGCAGTAATTTCTGCTTTCTGCTGATGCTTGTGTTTTGAATTCACTTTCGCCGCATTCTGCAACTTGAATATTCAATGCAATCATCCATGCACCGATTTCTTCGTAGTTAAGAACATAGTCTACGTTCGGATTGTTTAATGCTTCACGTTTTTTTGCAACACAGGGGCTGAAAAATACGGTAACTGCATCCGGATTTTCTTTTTTTACTATTTCCGCAGTATAATACATTGGAGTTTTTGTATCAGAGCGGAAAGGTTTCATTTCCGGAATATGCTTGTCTACAAGTTCATTGTAACCTGCACAGCATGATGTTGTCATAAATTCCGCACCGTGTTCAAGCCTTTCGGTAAATTCAGCCGCTTCTGTTTTTGTCGTAACATCAGCACCCTGAGCAACTTCATAAACATCCGAGAAACCTAATTTCATTATGGCTTCTTTTAATTGTTTGGGAGTGCACGGAAGCTGCCCGAACATCGCAGGAGCAACCATTGCGATTGTTTTTTTACCGGATTTTATTGTTTTCAATACATCAATAATCTGGCTTTTTTCGTGAACAGCACCGAAAGGACAAGCTGATGCACATTTTCCGCATGAAATGCATTTTTCAAAGTCAATTCTTGCATGACCGTCTTCATCTTTTGCAATTGCACCTACCGGGCAGGCACTTTCGCAAGGGACAATGATTTTTTGGATTGCCTGATAAGGACAAACCTGTGCACACATTCCGCAGTTTTTACATTTTGCAGGGTCAATTACGGATTTGCCGTTCTGAATTGAAATTGCTCCGAATTTGCATGTATTAACACAGGGTCTTGCAACACAGCCCTGACAAAGGTCGGTTACATAAATTCTTGAAGGAACACAGCCTTTGCAAGCGGTTGTAAGAACCGTTAAAGGATGTTCATCAGGAGTTTTTCTGTCCTGAGCCTTAGCAGCCAGCTCAGAAAGAAGAGTACTGTCGTCAGTTTCTTCAATTGAGAAGCCTAAACCTGCAATTGCTCTGTCTCTAAGGATTGCTCTTTCCTTAAAAATACAGCATCTGTAAGGCACCTCATGACCTTTCGGGCGCATATCATAAGGAATAAGTCTTGTATTTTCTTCAAAATTGTCACTTAAAAAAGCTTTAATAAGTCTGACTAATATTTCTCTTTTTAAGTGCGATGTCTGTTTTGGGGTATTGGTATTCATTGCCATATTCTACACCTCTTACTATTCTTATATAAAATATAATTATATTATGGCATGAACATAAAATTTTTCCAAATTTATGTAAAACAGCGGTCTAATATTTAGACCGCTGCCTGTTACTTTTATTGATGCCTTTTATGATAATTGTACTGATATTTGCTTAAAGATGCTTTTAATTGTTCTTCCTGCGAACTTTCACCTTTTCCCTCAACTTGAACATATCCTATTTCAGACTGCACTGTTTCTCCGTCCATTTCAACTCCGAATTGGTTATACCAAATCTGAGTTTCATCTTTCTCATTCATATGAACTGTATTATTTTCGGTATCCGGACCTAATTCAACATAGTCTTTTCGCATATTGCCGTTTATATACCAGCTTTCTTTTTTGTCAACAAAAATTTCGTTACTGCTTGATTTCCCTTTTAAATTAATAAAATCTGTTTTATCAGGATCTCCGTATATTTTTGCATTTTCCAAATCTGTTATTGAAATATATGAATCGTCAGGCTTGTACCATTCTTTTCTCAGCCCCATACTTTCTACGGAAGGTTTTTTGTTCGGATTTTTCTGGTCGGGAAAATCAATTTGTTTTCCCGGCTTTACAAATACAGTATTTATTTTTTTGCCGTTTAATGTGTAAGAACTTGTTTTATCAGCATCTATTTGATTTTTATCAAATATAACTCCGCCTATATTTATTTTGTTTGATTTTTGTTTTTGTACTGCTTTTGTTTGTGAAGCTGCTGTACTTTTTCCGATTGGTTTTACAGGTTCTGTCATAATTTAGTCTCCTTAATATCTTGTTCTAATTTTTATGTGCACATCTTACTCTTTTATAAAAAAGTACTGCCTGACAAAATTGCTAAAAAATTCAATGTATTACATTGAAATATTTAATAATATAGAAATAATGCGACATTCAGGCTTTACAAAAATTAATATACTATGAAAAGGTAAATCATATTTTCGTAAAAATCAGATGTAGAATAAGGAATTTTATGAATATAAAACAAGAATTAGGCGAAAAAATTAAAAGAGAGAGGAAAAAGCGCGGTTTAACCCAGGAGCAGCTGGCTGAAATGGTTGATATTTCATCAAGAAATCTAAGTAATATTGAGGTTGGGCAAAACTTTCCAAAAGCCGAAACTCTTGAAAAAATTCTAAAGTCATTAAATATTTCTACGGAAGATTTATTTGCAAATGACCATATAAAGAAGCCCGAAGAATTACTGAATTCTATTTATGATATTTTAAACAGTGTGAAAGATGACAGTTTAAGGCTTGGAAGAATATATAAAATGATAAAATTTTTTGTTGAAAATGATTAAAAAAAGAGGTCAATTTTGACCTCTTTTTTTATTAATTATTTAATTTTTCATCAATAGCTTTTAAAACTTTTTCAACAGTTGCTTCTTTAATAACGTCATCATCAACTTTTACATAAGGCGCTTTTGAAAATTCCCAGTCGATAGAGCACAGCCCGAGACACGGAACCCCTGAAACTTCAACTTTTTCACCATACTTTTTAGGCACTGTTTCGATTAATTCCTGTAAGTTGGATGATCCCATAACGAAACAAGTTGTTCCTAAACATACTTTAACACTAATTTTTTTGTCCATTCTTTACCCTTTCTTATACATTACTGTCAGATTTATTTTCTACATATACTGAATGTTTACTTTCTTAAAATATTTATCCTGAAGCACATTTGCCATTTTTTTTATAATGTTTTTTCTGATTTCAATTTCTATAGGCAATGCGGGATCGTAATGTGCCTGATTTAGTTTTGCACCTACCATAAAGGTTATGCAGTCGCTGTCTAATAAGAATTTTACCAGCTTTCCTGCTGCGTTGTCAATATTTGGAGAATTGGTTTCCAAATATTCTAATGTTTTTGTGAGAGTAAGAATTCCCTCGGTAACCAGATCAACACCGTCCATATACGAGCAGGCGGGAAGTTTTCCTATACTTATTGTCGTGTCCATTGTAATCGGTCTGTTAAGCTCTCTTGAAATCAGGTTTGCTGTTGTACCGCCGCAGATTGCTTTTTTACCTTTAAATTTATCAAATATTTTGGCATATTCTGCATCTTTTTCCTGATGGTAAGGCGGTCCCGTAAAAATAAGAGCTTCTCTGGGGTCTCTGAAATACAAAACACAGGCTGATATATCATCTTTGGGAAGCCTGTCTGTTTCGATGTTTCTTGCCTGATTTACAATATATTGGGATAGTTCCGTGCTTGAAATATCAGGATGTTCGCGCAGTTTGTCCCGGAGCAAAACAATTAACCCTTCACGTCTCAAGCCAAGTTTAAGTCTGCCTCCTCCCAGACCTGACTGGGTAACTCCGTCAGAACAGAAAATAAGTCTGTCACCTAGTTTGAGATTAATCCTGTAAACTTTCAGACACCTGTTTTTGAATGTTTTGGAAGGGATTGATTTAAATTCTGGTTTCATCACTTCATCCCCTCTTATCCATATGAATTCGGGGTTTCCTTCTTCAACAATTTTTGCATTTCCGTCGTCATCGACTTCAATGGCAGAGAAAGTCGAATAGCTTATTTTTCTTACCTGGCAGACGGGAAGAGAGTTCATAATAATTTCTGCGGCTTTACTTATGGGAATTTGGTCGCCTTCAATGAATTTTAAAAGCATAGTGGCGGTCATACAGGATAATATATTAGCTTTAATTCCGCTTCCCAGCCCGTCAGAGAGAACAGCAATCAACTTTGCTTCATCAGGATATCTTTTGGAAATAAAGTAATCCCCGTAAGCATTTTGATTATATTTTTTCATCTGACTGCAGTCAATATCTATGAACATCAATATCCTTTATTCTTTTTTTGTGTCGTTGTCATCGTCGTAATCTTCTGCTATTGAGCTTAACAATGTTTCTGTTTCAACCATGTGTTCACCGAGCAGACAGGCGATTTCCTGAACAATTGAAATATTTTTTGATATAACTTCATGTGCTTTTTGTGAAATTTTTTCTCTGTTTGTTTCTGCAGAAGTTACGTCGGTAATTACCGCGCCGACAATCTCGTTTTCCTCAATTGTAAATGCCGATATATCATAGAGTCTGTTTTTAACGTGATAACGTTCTTTATGAATATCTTTTCCTGTTTTTAAGATTGTTTTAAATATATCCGCGAAATCTACAATTCTGTCTATGGCTGCGCCTGCAAGCCCGTCAGGACGTGTTTTGAAAACTTCATACATATCGCCCGTAAACATTTTCATAAAACTTTCATTGGCTTCAAGAATATTCATGTTATTGTCAACCATTACAACTGCTGCGGGCATACATCTTATCATTGCGGCAGCTTTTCTTACGGCAATTTTTCTCATATAAGAAACGCACATTGAAGGTTCAGCATCTCCGTCAAGCAAAGCTTTTGCAAGGTCGCGGCAAGTGGCATAACCGCATCCTCCGCAGTTAAGTTCGTCATCAACAGTATGTTTGCCTATTCTTTTAAGAGTTTTCAAAATGTCTTCCAGCGGATAATCGTTTGTTACAACTTTGCACGGTTTCATTTCGTAATCAACAACGGCAGCAGCTTTTTTAGGTATATAATCTCTGTTTTTAACTTTAGATAAAACATCCGATACAACGGAAAGGCTTGCTTTGTTTGTGGAAATGCAAGGACCGCCGATACATCCTCCTTCGCAGGCAAGGGCTTCTACAAATATTGTTTTGTCGATTTTATCGGGGTTAAGATTGTTTAATGCTCTTTCAAATGCATGCAAGCCGCAGACATCTATTAACTGAATACCGTCTTTTACCCCTATTCTTTTAAGTGTTTCATTCATTCCTCCGTCGACGGGGTACAAAGCCCCTTCGAAAGCTGTATACGGTACAAATTGATTTTCACTGTTCGAAATAATTCCCGCAGTATCAAGACCTTCATCATGAATCCAAATTTTTAGTTCTTCAAATGTTAAAGCAACATCTATTAAATCCGTATATGAAACTTCATTTTTTTTGCCGATACAAGGTCCGATGAAAACAATTGAAATATCATCTCCATATTTTTCCCTGAGAATTTTAGCATGTGTCATTGCGGGAGAACCGATCGGAGTTATGCATTTTATGAATTCCGGACGGTAATGTCTGATATAATCCACAATAACAGGGCAGGCACTTGATATGAATAGACCTCTTTGTGAACTGTTAAGTATTTCTGCGGTTTTTATAGAAACTTCCTGAGCACCGAGAGCGGTTTCTGATACTTCGCTGAACCCGAGAGCTTTAAGAATTGAAATCATCTTTTTCGGAGAATGTTCAAAAACTCCGCTCCATGAAGGTGCAAGCGATACAAAAACCCGTTTTTGCGCGAGAATTAAATTTTTGGCTTTAGCAATATCGCTTCTGACCCTTTTAGCATTTGAAGGGCAGGCTTTAACGCAATTCCCGCAGGCAATACATTTTTCAGGGATTACAGATGCATGTCCGTTTTCAATTTTAATTGCTTTAACCGGACATTCTCTTATACATTTATAGCAGTCATGACACTCATTGATTAATGTGTAGACCGGATAGTGATTATCCATTTTTTAAACTCCGTTATTAAGATGCTTTTTATTTCTGATTTATTAATCTTGTAAGAATTTCTTCAAGTTTAGCTTCATTAACGCTGTTGTACTCAACCCCGTTAATTATAACGTTAGGACCGGATGCACATTTGTTTTCGCAGCGTGCCCCTGCAAGGTCTATTTCAGCTTCTAAATCATGAGTTTTTATAAAAGCTTCAATAAATGCAAGGTTTTGCTGATTTCCGCGTGCAAAACAAGAACTTCCCATACAAACAGTAATTTTAATTTTAGACATTAATTTAACTTCCTCGTATGATAATATTTTACTGTATTTAAGCCTATAAATCAAGTATTTTTGAATATATTGTATTGATATTTTTCAAGAATTCTTCTTTGTTAAATATTTCGTCGATTTCAACAGGGGTTAATAATTTGGTGACATCTTCGTCATTCAAGAGATTAACCCTGAAATCGCCGTCATTTTCAAAAGCATCTATAGCGTTTCTTTGAACAATACGGTATGCTTCTTCTCTTGTTAAGCCTTTTTCAATAAGTTTTAAAAGAACTTTTTGAGAAAAAACTATGCCTCCGAATTTATCTGTATTTTTAAGCATATTTTTTTCATGTACGTTAAGATTTTGAACAATGCCGTTAAATCTTGAAAGCATAAAGTCAACCAGCGTTAAACTGTCAGGGAAAATAATTCTTTCTGCCGAGCTGTGTGAAATATCACGTTCGTGCCAGAGCGGAATATTTTCTAAAGCAGCGATTGAATTTGCTCTTACAACACGTGCAAGTCCGCAAAGGTTTTCGGATAAAACCGGGTTTTTCTTGTGCGGCATTGCAGAGGAACCCTTCTGGTTTTTGCCGAAACCTTCTTCGACTTCCAGAACTTCTGTTCTCTGTAAATGTCTGATTTCTGTTGCAAACTGTTCGATTACGCTTGCAATAAGTGCAAGAGACTGCATAAAGTATGCGTGATAATCTCTTGCGATAATTTGTGTAGAAATTCTTGCAGGTCTTAATCCGAGATTTTTGCAGGTAATCTGTTCGACTTCGGGCGGAATATTGCTGTAAGTGCCTACAGGTCCCGATATTTGTCCTACGTTAATTTCATCCAGTGCATGAATAAAGTTCGCTCTCTGGCGTTCAAGAATATCAATCCAGCTGCAGATTTTAACTCCGAATGTCATAACTTCCGCATGAATACCGTGCGAACGCCCTATGCAAACCGTATTTCTGTGCTTGTTTGCAAGTTCTTTTAATGATTGAATTGTTTCATCTAAATCCTTAACGATAATCTTTCCGCTGTCCTGAATTTGGAGCGCAAAAGCAGTGTCAATTACATCAGAACTTGTCATTCCCACATGCATGTATCTGGCAAGACTTCCCAAACTTTCATTGACACAGGTCAAAAAAGCAATTACATCATGTCTGACTTCCGCTTCAATCTCATCAATCCTTTTAAGGTCGAATTTTGCTTTCTTTTTTAATTCTTCAACATCATCTTTCGGAAAAGTTCCGAGTTCTGCGTAAGCCTCAGCAACAGCAACTTCTACATTAAGGTAATACTGGAATTTGGATTGCAAATCCCATATTTTTTTCATTTCTTCACGAGCATATCTTTCAATCATATTTTTATTTTATCATAAAACTTTACAAAAAAGGCAATTATTTCGAGAATAAATACTTTATATATATAGTATAAGAGATTGAGGATTATTATGACTAAAGTTAATCAAATTTCCAGAGAACAATTTGAGGTAAATAAAGAACTCAAAACTATCTATGGTTCTTATGAAAATTATCTGGCTGCACAGTTAAAGACGCAGTCAATTCATACTTTTGCGCAGACTAATCCTAATAAGTATACATATAACCCTGCAGAAGCATTTTTTAATATGCGTATGGAGGCTTATGACAAACATAACGCCCAATCAGAAGCTTTGATTGCAAATTATAAAGAACTCGAAGCTCAATATGAAGCTTTGTTGAAACAGCAAAACTCGATTAATAACAGTTTAATGTCAAAATATCAGGTTTCTAATAAAAATGACTTACTCAGCTCTATGACGGAAAAGAATTCACTATATGACCAAGGGCTTTATAACAAAACATCAAATTCTGTATCAGAAGCTTATACTAAATTCATTGCGGCATTGCAGACAGCTAACTATCAAACCCACAGGATAGTTTAAAAATCCGTAACATATTTGAGATTTCATGCTTGCATTTTTTCCTTTACTATATTATCATGCAGCTTGTAGAGTGCTTACGCCAATAATCACTCAACAAGTAAAGGAATATAATATGAACTTAAAAAACAAACAAGAAATTATCAAAGAATACGGTAAAAACGAAAAAGATACAGGCTCTACAGCAGTTCAAGTTGCTATGATGAGCAAAAAGATTTCCGAACTTACCGAACACCTTAAATCTAATCAAAAAGATTTCGCTACAAAAAGAGGTCTTTTGATGATGGTAGGTAAAAGAAAAAGATTACTTTCTTATTTGAAATCTCAAAATCTTGACGAATACAGAGAATTAATCAAGAAATTGGGTATCAGAGGCTGATTTTAAGCTGACGAAAATGTTTAAAAGGCTGTCATTATGACGGTCTTTTTTTATATAAGAGGTTTAGAGTAAATGAAAACATTAAAATCAATGCGGTTACATATCGGAGTTTTTGGCAAAACAAATGCAGGTAAATCATCGCTTTTAAACAGGGTTGCCAACCAGGAAATTTCAATAGTTTCCGATATTGCCGGAACAACTACCGATGTTGTTGAAAAATCAATGGAGCTTTTACCCGTCGGTCCCGTAACATTTCTTGATACGGCAGGACTTGATGATAGTACTGAACTGGCAGAAAAGCGCGTTGAAAAAACATTGAAAGTTGTTAATCGTATTGACGCTGGGATAATTGTGTGTGATTTTAACGGAATTGATGATTGCGAGAAAGAACTCATAAGCAAATTTGATGAGTTAAAAATTCCGTATTTAATTGTTGTCAACAAGTGTGATTTAGGTCAGCTAACCGATGAAGCAGCCGAGCAGCTCAGCCATTTGAAATATATATGTACTTCAGTTAAAAATGATGACGAATTTGTTTTCAAGTTTAAGGAAGCTCTTGTAAAACTTCTTCCCGATGATTTTGTGAATTCTCCGAAAATCGCGGGGGATCTTGTGCCCGCAGGCAGTACCGTAATCCTTGTTACTCCGATTGATAAAGAAGCTCCGAAAGGAAGACTGATCTTGCCTCAGGTTCAAACGATAAGAGATTTGCTTGACAGTGGCTGCATGCCTTATGTTGTTAAGGAAACAGAATTAAAACAGGCTATCCAAAATTTAAAAACACCGCCTTCTCTAGTAATTACCGACAGTCAGGCTTTTAAAAAAGTATCGGAAATTGTACCCGATGATATTCCTTTAACATCTTTTTCAATTCTTTTTGCACGATTAAAAGGCGATTTGGATGAGTTTGCAAACGGAGCAAAAGCTATTGAAAATTTAAAAGACGGTGATATGGTCTTAATACTTGAAAGCTGTACTCATCATGCGATAGAAGATGATATCGGCAGGGTAAAAATCCCAAACCTTCTGCGCAAAAAAACAGGCAAAAATCTTGTAATTCATAATTATGCAGGACACGACTTCCCTGATGTAAAAGATTATAAGCTGATAATTCATTGCGGTGCCTGCATGACAAACAGGCGTGAAGTTTTATCGCGTATTTTAATCGCAAATCAAGCAGGTGTTCCGATTACAAATTACGGGGTTGCAATTTCTTATTGCCTTGGCATTTTGCCAAGAGCTTTAAAAATTTTTAAAACCTTGCTATAATTATAATGTTAAATTGTAGAAAGGAGCATTTATGAAACAATTATTCCAAACCATGAGAATGTCGGGGGGGGGGCAAATCTAAGCTCTAAAATCTTTGGAAGCCTGGCGTTTGAACCTTTGAATGGCTTTACACTGGCGGAAATTTTGATTACTTTAGGGATTATCGGTGTTGTTGCTGCATTAACTATGCCTGCATTAATTGCAAATTATCAAAAACAGGAAATTCTCTCTCGTTTAAAAAAATCTTATACAGTCATAAATCAGGCTTTAAAAATGTCTGAAAATGATAACGGCGAATATAAATATTGGGATACGGATTTATCACCCGATGAATATTTGAATAATTACTGGCTGCCGTATATAAATGTAAATCTGCTTTGCACTGATTATTCCGTATGCGGTTACAAAAGTAATACTCCATGGTCACGATACAACAGAGGCGGTAACTATACAAGATTTATTGATTCTACGTGGCGGAGACCGTTTTTAACAGCAGACGGAATACTTTATTCGATATCTGTTAAAGGAGGAAATGAATTTGCAAAGAATTTGATTATTGTAGATGTAAACGGTCCTAAAAAGCCTAACAGGTTCGGGCATGACGTGTATTTGTTTTCAAGAACAGCCGAAGGAGGTATCAGACCTTTCGGATATGATAAGTCGTCAGATGAAATTGATACAAATTGCAAAAGAGCTTCCGATATGGATTACTGTGCCGCAAAAATTATAAAAGACGGCTGGCAGTTTGCAAAAGACTATGAATGGTAGCTACTTTTTGGGTAATTTGCTTTTATAATAATTAAAAGTATTCATAAACCAGGCGGCAAGATTTTTGGGATTTTCATCAGGGTTCATGTAAAATCCCTGAATTTTGTCATTCCCTTCAAGCTGCATATAAATATTTTCACGTTCAAATCTGTCCGATGTTTTCTTAAACCTTTTTTTCGGAAGTACAAAATATTCATCGTAAGTGCCGTTTTTAACATAATTAGCTTTTGAAGGGTGTAAAGCACCTATTATAAGAGTTTTGTTTTCGGGATTTTTTTGTACATAACCTTTTATTATATTTATTGCATTTTTTAAGTTGTCTTGCTGTTTTTTGAAATGGAAACCGTCAATATATTTTCCTAAGTTTGCGTCTTGCACAAGCCGCATTTGAAAATTCTGATTATAATTATTTCCGCTCTGCGGATTAAAAGAAATTCTCATAATAATACCCCTTTAACACTAACTCTTTTTACTATAATATACTAATCCATTTTAAAATCTGTTAAATTCCCTGAAATATTAATAAATTGTTACAAGAATAGTAATCTTATTTACTCTAAAAAAATGATAAAAAATTTTATGTTTGGTTTTAATATATTAGTATGTATGATTACGAGCTCGAAACAGAAGATAAAGATTTAAAAAAAGTCGGACTTGAATTAATGTTTATGACGCCTGAAAAAGGCTCAGCGGATAATTGGGTTACAGCAGTCGAGCTTGCAAAAATGGTTGAGCTTCCCGTTGACATTGTCAAAAAAAAGCTTGTTATTTTAAAAGATGCGGGAGTTGTCAGAGTCAAAGGCATTAATCCTAAGTACTGGAAATTTGACGATTACAGTTTCCAGAGAATGGATGAGGACGATGATGTATATAAACTCTTATGCAGTTTTGATGATGTGGATTTTGACAGATATTTTGCATATTAAATTCTCAGCGGATAATCTTTCGGAATTTTCCAGCCGTTCATTTGGATAAGTTTGGTACAATAAGGTCTTGTACGGTTTGTATCTTTTTTACATCCGTATTCACCTTTAAATAAGCTTTCTCTTGTGCCGTCCCACATGTATGCATATGGCTCAACACCTTTATTGTAATGATATTGTTCCTTTTCGTCTGAAGGCCAGAAAGCAAATAAAAAACATTTTGTGCCTGACTGCATTTCATCCGGAGCAGAAGAGCCGCTGTCTGTTTCATATTCACTGTAATACTTTGCATCAACATAAAAAAGAATTGCCGAGGAGCTTATGGCTGCAAGGCTGCCATCGGGAAAATATGCAAGCACGCGTCCGTCTGATGATGTTTTTACATCAAGAAGATTTAAGTACGGCCGCATATAGGTGTTAAACCAGATAAGCGGTATTGATTTAGATTTATCCTCATTTCCTTCTTCATCTTCCGCAAATCCTTCTCCTATGGTCCCCCAATCTTTTTTATCTCCAAAATCAACTTCTGCACGTATAACAGCCTGATTCATCGTACTGTAGAATTTTGCCAGACGGGTTTCTACAACTGTTTTTCTGTGATTTGCAATAAGTGCAGGCATGGTTAACGCCGCGACAACTCCGATAATTCCCAGAGTAATCAGCACTTCTGCAAGGGTAAAGGCTTTTTTGTAAATATAATATGTAATGCAAGTTTTTTCCATAATAATCCTTTTAGTGAATTTATATTATAATTCTACCCGATAATTATAAAATAAATTCATATATATTGAAATAAATTAATGATTTTTAATAAAATCATTAATTTATTTTAGTTGATAGCCGTGTGGAAAATTGTAAAATTATAATTATGGATCACAAAAAACTTTTGGGGCAGAGAATTAAATATTTTCGTAAATCTAAAAAGCTTACTCAGGAGCAGCTTGCAGAACTTGTCGGCATGGAGCCTAATTCTATAAGTATTATTGAATCAGGAAGGAATTTTCCGACATTAAATTCTCTTGAAAAAATAGCCAAAGCCCTTGATATTGAGCTGAATATTTTATTCAGATACAGCAGAACACGAACAAATTCTGAAATCATTGATAATATAAATTTTGAATTAACTAAATTAAGTAACGAAAAACTGGAAAAAGTCCGATTATTTATAGAAGATTTTATTTTATAATTTACCCGGGTGCATTGCCCTTATAAAGTTTTGCCCGTAAGCTGTGGCGGGTGAAGCGGCTACGCTTCATTTTCCGATGCAAAAATGGTCAAAGATATTGTTTAAAATATCGTCAGTAATTACTTCTCCTGTAATTTCATCTAAGAACAGTAATGCTGATTTTAAGTCAATAGAAATTAAATCTTGTAATTCATGTATTTTTGCAGCTTCAAGAGCTTGATTTAAGCTTTCTCTGCATTTGATAAGACAATCCTGCTGACGGTTGTTTGTTATAAATTCCGTATCTTCCAAAGAAAAATTATAAGAAATTTCTTTGATTTTTTCTTTTAATACATCAAGACCTTCTTTGGAAACCGTTGACAGATATAGAGCATCAGAATTTCTGCTTTTAATAAGGTCGCATTTGTTTGCTATAACAATATGATTTTTATCTTTAACCATATCAAGAATTACTCTGTCATCATCGTTCATTCCTTTTGATGCGTCATACAAAAACAAAATAAGATCGGCTTCGCCTGCAGATTGTTTAGAATATTCAATCCCGATTTCTTCAACTTTTCCGACTTCGTCATTATCGCGAATTCCTGCCGTATCAATCAGTGTGATTGCGACATCCCAGTCAAGAGTTTCTTTTAAAACATCCCGTGTAGTGCCTGCAATATCTGTAACGATTGCACGTTCAACATTCAGCAGTGTGTTAAATAATGAAGATTTTCCGACGTTAGGTCTGCCCACGATTGCAATCTTAATCCCCTGGCGCATTATGTTGGAAGAATTTGCAGATGATAATATTTTATTTATTTTATCAAGTGCTTTTTCAAATTCCGAAATTATATAATCATATTCAGGCTCTGCGACGTCTTCCGGAAAATCAATTCCTGCAATAATTTTTGATAAAACATTAAATATATCCGTACGAATTTCTTTGATTTTTGTGCTTAAAACTCCCGAAAGATTTTTTGCAGACTGTTTTGCAAAATCTTTTGTTTTTGCATGAATTAAATCCGCAACGGCTTCTGCCTGTGACAAATCCATTTTTTTATTGAGAAATGCACGTTTTGTAAATTCTCCGCGTTCTGCCATACGTGCACCGTTTTTTAAAACAACGTCAAGAATATTTCTTACCACATTAATTCCGCCGTGGCAGTGAATTTCAATTACATCTTCACCTGTGTAGCTGTGAGGATTTTTGAATGGCAGAAGTAAAACTTCATCTATTTTCTTGCCACCGTCAACAATCCATCCGTGAGAAATTTTTCCCGCTTCGATGTTGTGTTTAGAATAAATTTTATCAATAATTTCAAAACTTTTATCTCCGGAAATACGTATAACTCCGACCCCGCCTGTCCCTATAGGCGTAGCAATCGCTGCTATTGTGTCAAATTCCTGCAAGATATTCATAAAAAGATTATACATCAAAAAAACGGACTTTTTATAAAAAGTCCGTTTTTCCATATTTATATATACTGCTTTGCAATTTGTAATGCGGCAGATGCTGCCATTCCGTAAGGTCCCATCATACTCAATGCACCCGATGCAAGATTTGCATAATTGCCGAAAGTGCTGCTTCTCGATTGATTTGCCGCGTAAGCCTGTGCATTGTAACTGTTTCCCGCTGCACTGTTTTGCTGTGATGCTCCTATGTAGTTCAGAATATTTGAGTTCATCTGGTTTTGAATATCCTGCAGGAAGCCGAGATATGTGTATCTTTGAGCTAATTCATTGCTTATCAGTTCATCGCGTTTTGCCATAACATCCTGTGCCAGATTGTTAATAGATTCTGCTCTGTTTTCTTCTATTGAATTCAGGTTGTCCATGAATACAGAGTTGTCAAAATTCCCGAAGCGTGAGGCAACATCGGTTTTAAGATCATCAAGCATAGGCTCATATATGTTATTAATTATTTTTTGACCGTTTAAGGTGTAAGCTTCAAGCTGTGATTGAAGATTTTTCTTAGTATCTTCATCAAATACGTTGACTTTTGAAAGAGAATCCGCAAAAGATTTTTGTGCGTATTCATAAGCCCTTCTTTCATCTTCCGACATATTATAATTTGTGTAAATATTATTTCCGTTTTTGCTCGTTGTAGCCTTGTTTTGACCGTTTATATATATGCTTCCCGATGAATAAGAAGGATATTTTGAAGATTTTCCCATTTTTGTTCCTTTCCGAACAAAAATTTAATGAATTTTTTAAGGCGTTGATATAACATTATACCACGTGTTTTTGAAATCTGTAAAGTAATTTTTGTTTGAGCTATAATTATGTTATGGAAAATTTAGACAAAATTAACGAGCTTATTAATAATAAAAAATATGCGGAAGCTAAAGAAGAATTAAAAACTTTAATTACTGATGAAGAAAAAGATGTGGAAGCTTTAAAACTTTTGGGATTATGCCATATAAATCTTAATGAGTTTAAAGAAGGACAGGCTGTATTTGAAACTGTTGTAAAATATAACGATGATGCAACAGGCTGGTTTTATCTTGCAAACTGTTATGATAATCAGGATGATTATCTGCATGCAATCTCTGCTTATTCGGAAGTCTTGAGATTAAGAAGCAGTTATGTTGATGCATATAAAAATTTAGCTGTTGTATATGTTAAAAATAAAGAACCTCAAAAGGCTGTTGATACTGTAAAAAAAGCTCTTGAGTATGTCCAAGATGATTATACAATTTTTTATATTGCAGGTACTGCATGCATGGCTTTGAAAAAGTTTGAAGAAGCAGTGGAATATTTGGAAAAAGCACTGGAGTTAAATCCAGAACATTCACAGCTTTACAACAATCTTGGAACATGTTATGTAACAGTGGGAAATCTTGACAAAGCTTATGAAAACTTTTTAAAAGCAAGTGAATATGATCCTGATAATTCGATAACTTATTTTAATATCGCATCAATTCTTCAGCTTCAGAACAAGCATAAAGAAGCTTGTGATTACTTCAGAAAAGCATATTCTATCGAACAGTCGGATAACTACCTTGTTGCTCTTGCGTTGTCGGAAGTTAAATCCAATCAGCTTGAAGAAGCTATAAAACATTATAAAATGCTTGTTTCACATCATCCTGAAAAAACTAATTTTCAATATAATCTTGCATGCTGTTATGATGCGGCCGGTGAATATTCAAGTGCTATAGCAATTCTTGCGCATCTGGTTCTTTTAAATCCTAAATCAGTTTCCATGCTCAGAAAACTGGCAGGCATTTATGCGAAAATTAATCAGTTTGCAAATGCAAAAGCTCTTTATGAAAAAATTCTTATTCAAGGCAATGTTTCATTTGAAATTTATTATGAATTTGCGCATTTATGCGTTAAAACAGATGACATGGATAAAGCCGAAAAGATTTTGAAAAAAGTTGTTGAGCTTAATCCCGAATTCGCTCCTGCGCATAAGGATCTTGGCGTATTGTATTTAAGTAAAAGGCTGTTTGATTATGCGGAAGATGAATTTAATCAGGCTTTGAAACTTGCTCCTGATGATTTTGATATTCTGTTTGAATATGCAAATTATCTTCATTCAACAACGAACTTTGAGAAGGCTGACGAATATTATCAAAAAGCTCTGGAAATTAAACCGCATGATTCCGATGCTCTCGGGTTTTCAGCACTAAATAAAATTCATTTGAAAGATTTGGACAAAGCCTATGAACAAATTGAACATGTTCTTGAACATGATGCAAATAACGGTTTTATGTTTTTTATTGCAGGGAAGATCAGATTTTTGCAGGGAAAATATGAAGATGCAAAAATGTATTTAGTAAAATCTTATGAACTTGAAAAAACACACGACTGCGAAAATATGCTCGGTCTTTGTTACTTTGAGCTCGGAGATTATGAGCAGGCAAATAATATTTTTAAACATCTTCTTGAGCAAAATCCTTTGAATGTAAATCTTCTTTTAAGTACTGCAAGATGCTATGAAAAGTTAAATGATAAAGATGCAGCTCTTGCCGCTTTGGATAAAGTTGTTGATGCTTTCCCCGAGTGTGAAGAAGCACAGGAAATGATCAGAGCTATTTCATAATGTAACAGAATGTAAATTTGAATTTAAAAATGCTTGAAATTCGCTTATACTCCTTCCTAGGATAGGATGCGGTGCGGACGTATCAATTTTTTTTATCTTCATGTTTTTATATAAACATAGGGAAAAATATAAGGAGTATCCATGCCTATTGATAAAATTGCATTTAAAGGTGTTGAAACATCGATACAATCGCAGCAGGAAGTAAAAAAAGAAGAAACTCAAAAACAGCTTGAACCTGTTGATAAAGAAAAATCCAATGCCGCAAAATATATGATCGGCGCAACGGCTTTGGCTGCAGTAATAGGGCTTGGAATTGCGGGACGAAAAGGACATCTTGGGGAAGGCGTGCAAAAATTGCTTGGCGGTGCTAAAAAATCATCTGATGATATTGCAGAAGCAGGAGAGAAAAAAGGCGGAGAAATTATAGATGATATTTCGTCTAAAGCAAAAGATACCCCAAGCGATATTAAACCTAAATCAGGTGAAGAAATAGGCGGAGAAGTTCATCCTAAAACTAAAGATACTCTTGATGCTCCTGCTAAATTTACGAACCCTGACGGAACATTAAAAAATGGTTCTGAAACTGTTGATATTATAAAAGACGGACACAAAACAGGTGTCGAAATAAAAGAATATAAAGACGGAGATTTATTATCAACTACCGTCAAATCCCTTGACGATAAAGGAAATCTGAAAATCGAAGAAAAATTTGCCGACGGCAGAACAACTTTATTAGAAGAAGGTGAATTTACCCCATCAGTAGGTTCTGACCGTGAACCTAAACGGGCATGGTTTTATAAAGAGAAGTCAGCGGACGGCAAAGAAAAGAGTATGCGTTTAGTATTTGAAAAAGACGGTACATATACTACAAGTGCTATGGGTATGAGTCCTGAAGAAAAAAATATTATTCGAGCTAAACTTGAAGATATGGGCGTTATTTTGAGAAAAACTGATGAGCCAATCCATGTGCTTAAAGGTTTGGAATTGATTAATGCTAACTTTGCGGCAATGGAAGGTAAGTCAGGAAAGGAAATGAATAAATTATTACTTTCTACCAAAAAAGAGATAATGTGTCTTGAAAACCCTGAACAAAAAACAGAGTTACTTGCAAAGCTGCTCGAAAATATTAAAAAATATGCAAAACCTGACGACTGTGATTTTGTATTTAATCTTGAGTTTGAAAAAGGAAGAAATACTGCCTTTGCGAAAGAACTGATAGGATTTGCACAAGAAAATCCTGAATTTGAACAAAAAATAATTCGTGGTTTACTTGATTCCAATTGCGGTTGTAATGTGGAAGAAATGACAGTTATAAGACAAATGCTGTTTGCAAGAGGCCTGAAACCAAAAGGTACTGTTGAGGGGCGCGGTCTGGTTGAAACGGATTGGGGCTGCACGGATACGCATTTCCCTTCAGGCAGATGGCTGGGGTTCTACAGGGATAAAAATTTACCGAAATATAAAGCTGTAAACTTCATATATGATATGTCTATGGGCGTAGAACCTAAACGTGCAGAAACTCTTATTCGCGAAATTACCGAAAATGCCGAAGCTTACGAAAGAGGTTTGTGCACAAAAGCTGATCGTCTCATAGAAATAATAAAGTCTGCGACATTAAAAGAAACTAAATAATTGTACAAGTCTTTTTTTCACCCGGGTGAAGAATTTTGTTTACCGCAAAAAGTATATCAAAATAACTGGCAAGAAACGCAGCAATTCTATGATTTTGTACCAGCATTCGAGGTGGGTGCTAAATGATTTCGGAACTTTTAATATTAATGCTTCAATTCAGGTAAAATAATTTTCATAGCAGCATTTAATTATAAACATCAGAAAAAACCAACATTCGATGACTGTTGGTTTTTTGTAGAATTAAAAATTTTTTAATATCCCTTAAAATTCTTTAAAGCGTTATATTAAACCCAAAACTTTTTTGTACCACGAGAATGTTTCAAGCTCAAGACCGTTAAAAGTTGTTTTTAAGCATTGATTTTTTAAATAATTTTCAAATTCATCATTGAATTTCGATTTAGTTCTTTTTTCCTTTTTGGTTTTCGAAACTAACACTGTCATAGACCTACTCCTTTTTTGTTTCCATTAGTGACCCCATATATAATTCTTGTTAAAATTATAACATATGTTGACAAGTTTTACTAGTGGCATAAAAACGTTAATGTATCAAAATTTGCGCTGTGTCCGCAAAAATTTGATGTAAATTTTTGTAAATATTTTTGGATGCAATATCGACATCCAAATAATAAATGTAGTATGTAAGTTTTTCAATTACCCGATCGGGCAATCTGTATATAAATTTTTATGATAAAATCTATTTATGATTTTAATCGGTGAAAATATACATGTTATTTCAAAACAGGTTAGGGAAGCTCTTATTAATCGCGACGAAAAGTTTATTTCGGAATTAATAAAAATTCAAAGCAATATGGACTTTATTGATTTAAATATTGGTCCCGCAAAGGGCGATATGGAAGAAATTTTGCCATGGCTTGCCAGCCTGGTAAAAAAATATTCGGATTTAAACATATCCTTTGATACAACAAATTCGGATGAAATGAAAAAAGGTTTGGAAAATTTTGACGGTGATACTTTTATAAACAGCACATCCTCAGACGAACCGCGTTTAAGCAGAATGACTGACATGGCGGCTGAATTCGGAAGTAATCTTATTGCATTAACGCTTTCAAAAGAGACAGGTATTCCCAAAACTTCCGACGGACGTTTGGAAATTGCGTTTAACATTTATGAAAAATGTTTGGAAAAAGATATTGACAGTGAAAAATTGTTTTTTGATCCTTTGATTTTGCCTGTAAATGTTGAGCAGTCACAAGGTTTGGAAGCGATTAATACAATTAAAATGATTAAAGAAAGTTTTGACCCGCCTGTAAAGACCGTTGTGGGGCTTTCAAATATTTCTAACGGCTGTCCGAAAGAAATAAGACCGCTTATAAATCGTGTTTATGCCTGTCTTGCATTTGGTGCCGGACTTGATGCCGCTATAATTGATGCTAAAGACGTTGAACTTGTAAGAATTTTAAAAATGCTTTCCGAAAATATTCCGCAATCAGATATTGATAATCTATATATTAAGCTTGCACAAATGATTAGAGAGATTGGCGAACTTGATGATGTGGAATTTGATAAAGAATGTGAAGAGCAGCTTAGAATTATAAAGACCGCGGGGGTGTTGCTCAATCGTGAAATATATTCTCACAGTTTTACACAAATATAATTTTTTGCTATAATATCGGTATATCAAAAAAGATTAGGAGAGTGGCACTATAAATAAGAAATTATTAGTTTCGGCATTATTAGTTTTTATGTTTTCGGGTACACAGGGATTTTGTATGGTTCCCGAGGCTAACGCTTTATATCAGCAGGCTTGTTCGGCTGAGTACAGAGAAGATTACCCGACTGCTGTGAGTAAATTGTTACAGGCTTTAAACCTTTCTGCAAATGATGTAATGATTTATACAAAACTTGCAGGAGTATACAGTGAAATGGGTGAATATGAAAAAGCTCTTGCCGCTTATGCAAAAGTTGCCGAACTTAAACCTTCTGACGGCTACATTTATATAAGTATAGGAAGTATTTACGAAAATCAGGGTAAATATATTGAAGCTCTTAATGCTTATAACAAAGTTATGGAAATGTGCCCCGAATATCTTTATAATTATTTGAATATAGCAAATGTTCAGTATCAGTTGAGAGATTACAAGTCGGCAATCGAAAATTATAACAAATTTTTATCAACATATTCACAACACTGGGAAGCGCGTGAAAATCTTGCAGCATCATATATAAGCAACAGAAACTACGAAAACGCCGCAAACGAATATGAAAATCTTTATTCCAGAAATCCTGCAGGATTTAAAGATTTTGCAAATTACGGTCTTGCTCTGTTTGAAGTAAAAGATTATCAAAAAGCTTCCGAGTTTTTGGAAAAAGCTGTTGACGCTGATCCCGAAAATACATCGGCACATATAAATCTTGCATTGTCATATCAGGAGCTTGAAAAAAATGATTTAGCTCTTGCGCAATATGATGTTGTATTCAGGCAGCAGCCTTCTTTGCATTCAATCCGCTTTGATTACGGAAATCTTCTTGCAGATATGGGACAGGATGAGGCGGCAATTGAAAATTATAAAATTTATATTGAAAATTACCCGAATGACCCTCGTGCTTATCAAAATATCGGTGTTGTTTACAAACGTTTGAATAAACTTGATGATACAATTGCAAATTACGAAAAAGCTCTTACTCTTCAAACGGATAAAAAAGATATTGAGCTTGTTGAAGATTTGGCCGAGTGCTATCATCTTAAAAAGGATTATCCGAACGCTTTAAAATATTATGATGAAGTTCTTCTTGTCAAAAAAGATGACTATGATATTAGGTACAATAAAGCTCTTGTTCTTCATGCAATGAAAGAATATAATGATGCAGCTGCTATATATACACAACTTTTGACAGAGAAGGATAATTCGAATATTCAAACGAATTTGACGGCTGCACTGGTATCTCTCGGTGATGAATACTTGCAGGCTCATAACTATTCGCTTGCGACTGAAACTTTTGAACGGGCAATTGAACGCGGAACAAAAGACAGTTATGCATACTACGGTCTTGCAAAATCTTACAGAGCCTGCGGAATTGATGATAAAGCCGCTGAATATTATGAAAAAGCAATTTCTATGGAGCCGGAGAAAGTTGAATACAGTAATGAATTTGCAGAATTTATTTCTTCAACTCAAAAGACAGCAGATGTAAAAACCGACACTCAGCCTGCAGAAATAAAAGAAGTTACACTTTCAATGGATGAGGCTGATAAGGTTGAAGCTGATGATGCTCAGCATAACAAAGATTTAATCGCTATCGGTGACGAGAATTACAAAAAGAAAAATTATGATGTTTCAATCCGTAATTATCAAGATGCTTTAAAAATTAATCCGTCCGACGAAGTTACTCTTTTAAAGCTCGGCAATATTTATAAAATTAAAAATGATAATAAGAATGCCATAAGCTTCTATAAAAAATCAATTGTTGTAAATCCTAACTATGCGGACGGCTGGTTTAATCTCGGGCTTGGCTATGCTTCCGATAACAGCAACGGTAGGGCTAAAGAATGTTTCCATCATGTAATAACTTTAAATCCGAATTACAGTTATGCATATTATGCTCTCGGTGTAGCCTATGAGCAGGACGGTAATAAAAAAGAGGCATTGAACAACTATAAAATCTTCTTAACGCAAACTAAAGACGAAGATTTAGCTCAAATTGTTCAGCAAAAAATTACAAATCTGGAAAAATGAAAAAGTTAATATTAACCTGTCTTTCGATATTTTTGATACTTACGACGACAGCCTGTGTACGTGACAGGGCTTCAATACTTTTTAACAAATATCCCATTACCGAAAAAAATATTTATGACAATTCAACTGTTTTTCAGGCTAATTCCAGAATATATTATTTAATTCTTATGCCTGAAAAAGTGGAATCCAGATATTTATATATTCAAATAATAAAAAAAGATAATAAATACGGTCAATTCGGCTATAATCTCATTCAAACAAGAAATATCAGGCTTAAAGATGAAGAAATTAATTATTTTACTGACTATTTTGTATTAAGTGAAGGCGGTTATTATTTTATGAGAGTTTATTCAAAGGATAATCCTCACAAAATTTTTGCGTCCGCTGAATTTTATGTTAATTAAGAAATGTAAAGATGAGTTTAAAAACACCTGAAACTCCCTTATACTGCCTCATAGGATAGGATAGGATAGGATGTGATGCCCGAGTGTCAATAATTTTCAGGAAATACCGTTTATATACATGTGCAATTTATGAGATATTAAGAAAGGAGATTTGCATGGGACTATTAGGTATTAACGGAATTGGAGGCAATCAGGAAATTTCGCCTGCATCAGGTAAGCAAAAGACCGAAACTATAAATTTTACTCCAAAGCCAATTTCAATTATGACTGAACAAATTGATTATGGCAAAATTAAAGAAACAATAAACGGACAGTATAAAGAATTTGACAATGCAGTTAACAATTCTGCTTTGACCGGTAAATTTTTATCCGAAAATGATTTACTTAAACAAGGCTATAAGAAATCAGCTATGATGGATATGAATGGCGGTATTTACTATGAAAAAGATGGCGAAAGCATAAGAGTTATGAATTCGAGAATTTTGGGAAATGGAAAATCTCTTTCATTCAGAAACAAGAATATGGCTCACTTTGCGACTTATGATGATAAAGGAAAAGAAACAGGAGGTATTGTTCAGGTAAAACAACAGAACGGTTCAATAAAGGTTTATGAATATGATGTTGATATAGAAGGCAATAAGTTTATCAAATCTGTAACAACAAGTGAACTTGACTATTTTGCTGATTATGAATAAATCTAAAAAAAGCGGGAATTTTATCCCGCTTTTTTTTATTCTTCTTTGTTGCTATCCAGCAGGCTGGTCTGTGATATATTTGACTGAGCTTCCTGCGCGTCCATTGCCGCAACATCTTTTTTAACCTGTTCATCCTCATCAGGATTTAAGATTTTGTTAACAGAAACAACAGTGTCATTATCTGTCAGGTTTTGTGCTCTGACACCTGTTGCAGGACGTCCCTGACGTGAGATTGAACCCGCATTAAGTCTTGTTACAACACCGTTAGCGGTTACCATCATAATATCATCTGATTCTTTTACGATAGTCAGTGCAACAAGTTTTGATGAAGTTGATTTAAACTTGGTTGCTATTAAACCTATTCCGCCTCTGTTCTGGCTTCTGAACTCGGATAATTTTGTACGTTTGCCGAAACCGTCAGAAGTTACCACAAGTAAATCAGCATCGTAATCACGAGGTACAATATCGCATCCTACAATTTCATCGCCTGTGCGTAATTTCATTGAAGTTACACCTCTTGCACTTCTGCCGAGCGGTCTTAAATCTTCAATGGGGAAGCGGATGGCCATACCGCAGGATGTACCGATGATAATTTCATCTCTGGAAGTTGCAAGTTTAACCCAGTTCAATTCGTCATTTTCTTCCAGACCGATTGCGATAATACCGTTTCTTCTGATATTTGAGAAGTTATCAAGCTCTATACGTTTAATATAACCTTTTTTAGTAAGCATTATTAAGTTTAATTCATGTGAGAACTGGCTTACAGGTACAACTGCCGTAATTCTTTCGTCCTGATCTATCGGAAGAACGTTAACGATAGGTAAGCCTTTTGCCTGACGTCCGCCTTCGGGGAAGTCATAGACATTTAAGCTGTAAACTGTTCCTTTGGATGAGAAGAACAATACTTTATCATGCATCATTGCAGTGAAGAAGTGTTGAATATCATCATCTTCTTTGGTTTTCATTCCTGATTTACCGCGGGTTGCACGGTTTTGTCTTTCGAATGTGTCAAGAGAAATACGTTTCAAATAACCCTGATGTGTAATAAATACAGCCATAGGAGTATTCGGAGTTAAGTCTTCGATAGTAACTTCTCCCTGTTCGGGTAAAATTTGAGTTTTTCTGTCATCTCCGTATTTTTCTTTATCTTCAAGAAGTTCGCCCTTAATTATGTCAAGAATTTTCTGACGGCTGGCAAGAATGTCTTCATATTCGGCGATTTTCTTAACAAGTTCGTCATATTCAGCTTTAACTTTGTCTTGTTCCAAACCTGTCAATCTTCTTAATTGCATTTCAAGGATTGCGTTTGACTGGTCAACGTCAAGCCCGAAACGACTCATCAAACCTGTTCTTGCTTCATCGGTTGTTTTTGATTTTTTGATAAGTTCAATAACTTCGTCAATTGAACCCAGTGCGATAATCAAACCTGCCAAAATATGTGCTCTGATTTTAGCTTTTTTAAGGAAGAAAATAGTTCTTCTTGTAACAATTTCAACCCTGTGTTCAACGAATTCGGATAAAACTTCGTATAAATTCATTAATCTCGGCTGTTTGCCGCATAATGCCAACATATTGACGCCGAAAGTGGTAGCAAGCTGCGTATATTTGAATAAATTATTTTTAACAACATCAGGTTTGGCATCGCGTTTAAGTTCGATAACGATGCGCATACCTTCTCTGTCGGATTCGTCACGAATATCGGAAATTCCTGTAATTCTCTGATCTTTAACAAGTTCTGCGATTTTTTCGATTAAGACTGCCTTGTTAACCTGATAAGGAATTTCTGTTACAACAATTGCCGTACGTCCCTGACGTCCGCCGCCGCCAGCAATTTCCTCAAAACTTGCAACGGCTTGCATTTTTATAGAGCCTCTGCCTGTTTCATAAGCCTGTTTAATATCGCTCAAACCGATAATAGTAGCGGCTGTCGGAAAATCAGGCCCTTTAATATATTCCATAAGTTCGGTTACCGTAATATTAGGGTTGTCGATTAAAGCAACAGTACCGTCAACAATTTCACAAAGGTTATGAGGCGGAATATTTGTTGCCATACCAACAGCAATACCGGATACACCGTTTAGCAATAACATTGGAAGTCTGACAGGTAATACGGAAGGTTCCTGTAATGAACCGTCAAAGTTCGGTTCAAATTCAACTGTTTCACAGTCAATATCGGCAAGCATTGATTGTGTAATTTTATGCATTCTTGCTTCGGTATACCTCATAGCGGCAGCACCGTCGCCGTCAACGGATCCGAAGTTTCCGTGTCCGTCTACGGTTAAATATCTTGTAGAGAAGTCCTGTGCCATACGAACAAGTGCTTCATAAACAGCGGTATCGCCGTGCGGGTGGTATTTACCGAGAACTTCACCAACAATACGGGCACATTTTTTAAACGGTTTGTCAGGAGTCATTCCAAGTTCGTTCATTGCATATAAAATTCGTCTGTGAACAGGTTTTAAACCATCACGAACGTCAGGTAATGCACGGCCTACGATTACACTCATAGCGTAATCAATATATGAACGTTTCATTTCTTCTCTTATATTAACAGGTACGATTTTCCCGTCAGCAAACATGTTTTGTTGGTTACTCAATCTTTTATCCTCCAGTGTCTGTTTATTTAAATTATACTACAAACAAGTGTTTTATGGTAATTTTAAATTAATCTTTACAATAAAAATAATACGGGAGCAATTATTGAGAGTGCAAATAAAAAGTATTCAAAGATTTGTTTTGGCAGAGTAATATTTTCTGCGGGCATTTCAGTAATTTTTTTGAACCTAATGCAGTCAATGATAAATAAAATAATTTCAATAATTAAAAAATTGATAATGATTATGACAAATGCATTCAAGAGTATTATAACGGCAAACGCTAGTTCGTAATCCGGCGGGGTTGTATGCTGTACTGCATAGTATAATTTTTCTGCAATAATAGTAATAATTCCTGCAGATATGCATAATAAATAAAAAAGTCCTATTGTTTTTCCGAATTTAAAAGTTAAAGTGTTGCGAAACATATATGAAGTTTATCATTTTATTTTAAATTAATCAACTTTATACTTTGGAGCTTCTTTATTAACCATTTCCATATATTTTTTGTTGTTTTTTTCTGCAAATTCTATTGCTTTTTTTCTCGCCTCTTCCTGACCGCCGTTTTCCGACGCGTAAAAACGTCTTGCGTACAAAAATCTGTCAAGTCCTTTTGTTTTTGCAGGCTGATAGATTGCAGTATCATATTCGTAATACTCTTTTGATTCGGGAAATGTTAAATAGCCGACAATTGCAGCATCAGGATATACAAGAACAGATGCTCCCTTTGTTTTTTCCTGTATTTCATGTGCGTATTGTGCTGCTGCGTCTGTCGGGTTTGTCAGGTCAGGAAAATTCGTAAGCTGAATTTTTGTATGCCAGTTTCCCGCATTTTCATCTTTTAATAAGTAGTCGTAACTTTTTGTTTTACTGTCAGGGTTTGAAAGGTTGAATGTCTGTTTGTCGAATTTGATTTTATCAACCTGCGCAAAAACGGCACAAGGAGTGAGTGCCAGTAAATTTAAAATTATTAAGCCTGTTTTTAAAAGTTTATTCATAATCTTACCTTTCTTTTGACTGCTTTAATATTATCAGATTATTATTTTGATATTTCTATTGCCCGTTTGTTTATTGTATAATAATATTTATTAGAGGGAACTTTATTATGCCATTTGAATTTGAACGACAAAAAATAAAAGATGTAATTCTGGTTAAGCCTAAAGTTTTTGGCGATAACCGCGGTTTTTTTATGGAAAGTTATAAAAAATCGGATTTTTATGCAAACGGAATAGACGTTGAGTTTAATCAGGATAATCATTCCCGTTCGACCGCGCATGTTTTGCGCGGACTTCACTATCAGGCAAAGCCTTACGGACAGGCTAAACTTGTAAGATGCGGACGCGGAAGAATATATGATGTGGCTGTTGACATTAGACCAAATTCCGAAACTTTCGGGCAGTATGTGAAAGTTGAACTTTCGGAGGAAAATAAGCATATGTTGTTTATACCTGAAGGTTTTGCACATGGTTTTGTTGTGTTGTCGGATGAGGCGGAACTTCTTTATAAAGCAAGCGGTGAATATGCCCCCTCTGCAGACAGAGGAGTTTTGTGGCGTGACAAAGACATAAATATCGATTGGGAAATTGATTTTGAGCCGATTTTGTCAGAGAAAGACAAAGTTCAGCCGTTATTAAAAGATATAAATAAAGAGGAGTTAATATGAGAATACTTGTGACGGGCGGTGCAGGATTTATAGGAAGCTGTTTTGTAAGACATATGTTAAAAAGTCATCCCGATTATAAAATTATAAATTTGGATGCTTTGACTTATGCGGGAAATATTGAAAATCTTAATGATGTAAAAGATAACCCGAATTATACATTTGTTCACGGCAGCATTTGTGATAAAAAACTTGTTCCCGGGCTTGTTGAACAGGTTGATGCCGTTGTGAATTTTGCCGCGGAATCTCATGTTGACCGCTCAATTACCGGACCTGAAATCTTTATAGAAACGAACGTTAAAGGTACTTTGAATTTGCTTCAGGCGGCAAGGCAATTTAAAACGGACAGATATTTGCAGGTTTCAACTGATGAAGTTTACGGAACTTTGGGAAAAACGGGTTATTTCATGGAAACCACTCCGCTTGCTCCGAACAGTCCGTATTCCGCATCAAAAGCTTCTGCCGATATGCTTGTCAGAGCTTACCATGAAACATATAATATGCCTGTCTTGACAACGAGATGTTCGAATAATTACGGACCTTATCAATATCCCGAAAAGCTTATCCCGTTTTTTATTTCGCAGCTGCTTAAAGATGAAAAAGTTCCTGTCTATGGTGACGGAATGAACGTTCGTGACTGGTTATACGTTTATGACCATTGTGCCGCAATTGATACTGTTTTACATAAAGGCAGGGTCGGTGAAGTTTATAACATAGGCGGACATAATGAAAAAACTAATATGGAAATTACGCATTTAATACTTGAAGCTATGGGCAAAGATGAAACTTCAATTAAATACGTTGATGACAGACTCGGACATGACAAACGTTATGCGATTTGTAACGACAAAATCCAATCCGAACTCGGATGGAAACCGTCTTTAACTTTTGAAGAAGGTATAAAAATTACTATTGACTGGTATTTAAATAATCAGGAATGGATTAAAAGTATAGAAGCTAAGAAGGAATTAGTATAATGAAGGTATTGGTGACAGGTGCAAAGGGGATGCTCGGGCAGGACTTATGTCCTATATTTGAAGATGCGGGAGCTTTTGTTATAGAAACAGATGTTGATACTCTTGATATTACAAATCATGAGCAGGTTAAACAGGTTTTATCGGATATAAGACCTGATCTGGTTGTTCATTGCGCGGCTTATACAAACGTTGATAAGGCGGAAGAGGATTTGAAAACTGCCGAAATGATTAACGTTACGGGAACGGAAAATATTGCGGAAACTTGCGGAAAACTGGGGATTACTCTTGTTTATATTTCAACTGATTATGTTTTTGACGGCACTAAAAAAGAACCTTACAAGCCCGATGACAGACCAAATCCTATAAATAATTACGGAATTACCAAATATGAGGGTGAAGAAGCTGTCAGAAGCCTTTGTGAAAAATATTATATTGCTCGTACCTCATGGCTTTACGGTCATCACGGGAAAAACTTTGTAGAAACAATGTTAAGTCTTGCGGATAAACCTGAGATAAAAGTTGTAGATGACCAGACAGGCTGCCCGACATGGACGGTTGAGCTTGCGAACGGAATATTAAAACTTCTTTCAAAACCATACGGTACATACCACGTTTGCGGTTCCGGTTCAACAACGTGGTACGGTTTTGCGAAAGAAATATTTTCTCAGGCAGGTATGAATGTTAACCTTCAGCCTTGTACAACGGAAGAATTTCCTCGTCCTGCAAAGCGTCCTGCGCACAGTGTAATGGATAACGACAAAATTTGCAGAAACTGGCAGGCTGCATTAAGGGATTACATGGAACTCAGGAATTTTTAGAAGTTTCTTTTTACAAAATTTATTTTGTATCCTAAAATGTCAAGGATTTTTTGCGCATCTTTAAATCTGATTTTACCTGATGCAAGTTTTTTTGAAAGAGTTTCAGGTGAGATTTTTCTGTCCTGTGTAGAAATTTGTTGAGCGATTTCTTGCAGTGTAATATTTTTCTCTTTAAGCCTTTCGATTATTTCGCGTTGTATGTCCATTTGTCACCTATAGAAGTAATAACATATATAATATAATTTATAGCATAGTACAACTTATAAGTCAATAAATATATACTTATAAATTATGAACAAAGAAACTTTATTAAAAAAATTCGGTAAGAATGTTAAGCTTGAGAGGGTAAAAAAAGATTTAACTCAAGAGCAATTGGCAGAAATAATGAATGTCTCTCAAAATTATTTATCCAGTATAGAACTCGGTAAAGAAAATATGTCGTTAGCCAAGGTTCTTGAACTATCGCAATATTTGGGAACGGATATTGAAAATCTTTTAAATTTTAAGTAAAATAACGTGCAGTGAGGTATTTATGAAAGGTATTGTATTAGCAGGCGGAGCAGGAACAAGATTACACCCGAGCACAATTGCTGTTTCCAAACAGCTTTTGCCTATTTATGACAAACCTATGATTTATCACCCGATTTCTGTGCTGATGCTTGCAGGTATCAGAGATATTCTTATTATCTCAACCCCTGTTGATTTGCCGAATTTTAAAAGACTTCTGGGTGACGGAAGCCAATTCGGAGTAAAATTTTCCTATAAAGAACAGCCCTCACCGGACGGGCTTGCGCAGGCTTTTATTCTAGGTGAGGAATTTATCGGAAATGATGATGCCGCACTTGTGCTCGGTGATAATATTTTTTACGGCGGCGGTTTTTCGGGAAAATTAAAACGTGTTGTGCAGAATATTAAAAATAACGGTGGTGCGGCTGTTTTCGGCTATCCTGTGAAAGATCCGCAAAGGTTTGGTGTAGTGGAATTCGATAATGACGGCAAAGTTCTTTCTATTGACGAAAAACCGCAAAATCCTAAATCAAATTATGCTGTTACAGGTTTATATTTTTATGATAACAGGGTTGTTGAATACGCGAAGAATTTGAAACCTTCTGCACGCGGAGAGTTAGAAATTACGGATTTAAATAATATTTATCTGCACAACGGTAATTTAAGCGTTGAACTTCTAGGGCGCGGATTTGCATGGCTTGATACAGGGACACATCATTCACTTTTGCAGGCGGGACAGTTTGTTCAAACAGTTGAAGAAAATCAGGGAATAAAAATTGCATGTCTTGAGGAAGTAGCTTTCCGTATGGGGTATGTAACGAAAGAAGATTTACGCATGGTTGTTGACAAGTATATTAATAATGAATATTATAATTATATTAAAAATATGTTAGACAAATAAGGAGCTTGATTATGAAATTATTTATTAATCGCAATGT